>CAZGNA010000236.1:0-4019 GCA_964526945.1 uncultured bacterium | reverse complement strand
CGGCAGCGCGGCCAGCCTGGCCAGCGCGGCGTCGGTGGCCGCGCGGGCCAGTTCGGCCTGCCCCGCCAGCAACGCCAGACGGGCCCGGGCGCGATCCACCCGCACCTGGGTGACGACGTGGCCCACCCGTGTCGCCACCTCGTCGGCGACCCGCGCCGCCTGGGCGGCGGCCTCGACCTCGCCCAGCGTGGCGAAGAACTCGGCCGCAACGCCGTTCGCCTGACAGCCACACACGATGCACGCCAGGCGATCCCGGGCCTCCAGCGCGCGGGCCATGGCCGCCCGCGCCGCCTCGCGGTCGCCCAGTCGCAGGCACACGCGCGCCAGATCGTGGTTCAGCCAGATCGGAGCGTGGAAGCGAGGTCGCACCAGGGTCTGCTCGAAGATCGTACGGGCATCCTCCAGCCGGCCGCGGGCCATGGCCAGGTTGCCGCGGAAGTACGGCAGCATGATCAGCGTGCCGAACTCGTGCACCTGTCCGCCCGCCGCCTCCACCAGCGCCCGGGCACCCTCCAGGTGGGCGTCCGCCTGCTCCCAGTTCCCGCGCAGGAACTCGATCCATCCCAACAACGTGCGCACGCGGGCCTCGTCACTGGTCGCCTCCACCTGCTCGGCGTGCCGCAGCGCGCGGTATCCCAGCCGGATCATCTCCTCGTCCACCTGGCTGCGGGTCCACGCGTCGCTGAGCAGCGCCAGGGTGGCCTCCCCCAGCAGACGGTCGTCACGTGCCTCCTCGACCTGCCGCACCCACGCGCGGATCAGGGCTGGCCCCTCTTCGCCCAAGAGCGGCAGCAACGCCGGATGCGCCAGCTGACCGTAGGCCAGGGTGCGCGCTCGCCGGCCGCCCACCCGATCCGCGATCGCCACCGCGCGCCGCGCTGCGACCAGCGCCGCCTCGTAGCGGGGCGGCGGCAGCATCAGGATCCGAGACTGCACGCGATGCAGCTCGCTCCACAGCGGATCCTCTGGCGGCAGCAACGCCTCGGCGCGACCCAGCAGTGCCTGGGCCTCGTCGGGCGCGTTCAGCAGGACCTTGGCGTTGGCCGCCTCGATGAACGCCCGGGCCGCACGCACGGGCTCCCGGACCGGATCGACGTGGTCGATCACGGCCTGCCACACCGCCAGGCGCTCCTGGGCACTCCTGCCCTGCACGTGCGGATAGAGCTCGCCCAACACCTCGCAGATCGCCGCACGCCGCGCTCCGTCGCCGACGTCGGCGGCCACGGCGCACGCCTGTTCCAGCAGCCCCACGGCGTCGCCCACGGCATACCGCTCAGCGGCCTGCATGCCCGCGCGGTGCAGGTACGGCAGCGCGCGGGCCGGCGCGCCGCCCCGCAGGAAGTGGGTGCCGATGGGCTTGGCCGCCTGGGCCTCGGCACCCGCCAGACGCTCCATGGTCTCGGCCACCTGCAGGTGGAGGGCTGCCTGGTGCCGGGTGAGCAGGCTCGCGTACGCCACGTCGCGCACCAGCGGATGGGTGAACTGGTAGACGGGGTCGGGCGCCAGGGGATCCGGGCACGTCAGCAGGTCGGCCGCCTCGAGCGCTGCGAGCGCGCCGGCCGTGTCCGCACCGGCGGCCAGCGCTTCCGCCAGCGAGCGCGTGATCGCGGCGCCCGCGACGGCCGCGACCTGAACGAGGTCCCGTACCGGTCCGGGCAGTCGGTCCAGGCGCGCCAGCACCGCCGCCTGGATGCTGTCGGGCAGCACACCCTCCACCGTGCCGCGCACCTGCACCTGGCCCTGGGCGTCGACGACAATGGCGCCGGCGTGCCGCAACGTGGCCACCAGCTCGTTCAGGTAGAACGGGTTGCCGCCGGCGCGGCCGACGATGGTGCGCGCCACCGCCGGCCGTAGCGCGCCCCCCACCAGCGCGCCCAGCAGGCGCAGCGCGTCGGCGTCCTCCAGTGGCTCAAGCTGCAGCGTGTGCGCGGCGGTGCGGCGGCCCCAGCCCGGGGGCGCGTCGCCCGCGCGCAGCGTCCCGACCAGCAGCATGGGCGTCGCGGTCAGGCGCTCGACGAGGAAGGGCAGCACCTCGCGGGTTCCCGCGTCGGCCCACTGGAGGTCCTCGATCCAGACCACTGTTGGCCGCACCAGCATGCGCCGGATCGCCTCCGCGGCCAGCACCAGCGCGGTCTCCCGACGTGCGGCCTCGTCGGGCGGCACGTCGGCCAGCCCGAACAGCCGGCTGAGGACGCCCGCCGCGTCGTGCGCACGGTCGCCCAGGGGAATGCCCGCGGCCACGTCCGCCACCGTGACCTGCGGCGGCAAGCCGGCCAACTGCCTGAACAGCTCAGCCAGTGGCGCCAGACCCTGTCCGCCGTACGGCGGGCAGGACGCGCGGAGTACCGCCGTGCCCTGGGGCAAGTGCGCGACGAACTCCTCGACGAGCCGCGTCTTGCCGACGCCGGGATCGCCGACGACCACGACCACCTGGGCCCGCCCGCGCACGGCCCGGGCGCACAGGTCGCGCAACACGGCCAGGTCGGGTTCGCGGTCGACAAAGGGCGGGCGCGCGACGGGCTCGACCTCGAGCCGTTCAGCGACCACCTCGTAGACCGGCACCGGCTCGGCCTTGCCCCGCACCTCGAGGGTGCCCAGCGAGCGACACTGGAACGCGCCGCGCACCTGGCGGTAGACGGCGTCGGAGACCAGCACCCCGCCCTCTGGCGCCGCGCGCTGCAGGCGGGACGCCAGGTTCACCGCGTCGCCCATCACCGTCCACTGCGCACCGCCCGCCGGCCCCACCTGCCCCCACACGACCGGCCCGGTGTGGAGGCCGATGCGGAGCCGCACCGGCTGGCCCAGCCGCCCGGCGACCGCCAACCCGTGGGCGGCGATGGCGCGCTGCATGGCCAGGGCGGCGCGCACGGCGCGGCGCGCATCGTCCTCGTGGGCCACGGGCGCCCCGAAGAGCGCCATCAGGCTGTCGCCGATGACCTTGTCGACGTGGCCGCCGACCGCCGTCACCTCGGCGCCGAGCAGCGCGAACACCTCGTTCATGGCATCGGTGACGATCTCAGGGTCCAGCCGCCCGGCGATGGCCGTGAAGCCAACGACGTCGGCGAACAGCACCGTGACGATCCGGCGCTGGCTGCCCGCCTCAGGACGCGGCGTCGTCATGGCGGCTACCGGAACGCCACACCCAGGCCCAGGGCGAGGCCGTAGCCGGTCGCCGCCTCGAGCCAGGGGCCGGGCTCGTGCCGATCGGCGACCGCACGCAGCACGAAGGGCAGCGCGCCCAGCGGCCACAGCACCGGCGCGGCGAACAGCACGAGCGACAGCGCGAGCCCGCGTGCGACGATCCCTTCGACGCGCAGCCGCGGCAGCAGCCACTGCACGGGCTCGGCACGGGTGGCGAATGCGACGGCCACCTGGAACGTCGTGATGGCGCCTGCGAACGTGGCGGCGACGTAGGGCACCGCGTAGTAGAGCACGCCCGTCGTCGCCGGCGACCTGTAGGTGACCTCCGCGCCCGGGGGCAGGCCGGCAGCGGCCACGACCAGGCCCAGCACGGCCAGGTGCAACGCCTGATCGGCGAGGAAGAAGCCCAGCGACGCCACACCGCGCTGGGGGCTGGCCGCCACCTTCCACCGGTCGATGAGGTAGTGCGCGACGGCCAGCGGCGCCAGCAGCGCCGGCCAGGCCCGGACGAATGGCGCGACGAGCACCGCGGTGACCGCCGCGTGGATCACCGTGTGGATCACCAACCCCGGCGGCCGTCGCTTCGCCTCTACGAGCTCGTATGGCTGCAGGACGAAGTCAGCGATGAGGTGTGCGAGGACGAAATAGAGCCACGCGGGCAGGCCGGCACCTCGATGGGCACGCCGTGCTACCGATACTGCGCCATCGCCCGGGGAATATCCTGCAATGCCCCGCTCTCCACCCCCCCTCGCCGCTCCCTGCACGCTGCACCACCCCTGGCGGACAGCCTGCGAGCGTGCCGCGTCTACCGTGTCGACCAACAGGGCGGCTTGCACTGGGCGGATAGCCTGGAAGCGTCTGGAAGCAGTGCCGCGTCC
>CAZGNA010000235.1:0-4022 GCA_964526945.1 uncultured bacterium | reverse complement strand
TTTCCTTGAAGGAGGCTCCCAAGTGCAAACACTACGTCCAAATAGGACAGACTAGGCGGTCGCTGCCGCGCGACGCACGGCGTGCTCCTCCCGGGCGCGGCGGACGATGGGCCACAGCAGCGTGATCAGGGCGAACACCAGCAGCGCCAGCGAGATCGGGCGGGTGAAGAACACCCAGGGGTTGCCCAGCGAGATCAGCAGGCTGCGCCGCAGGTTCACTTCCACCAGGAACCCGAGCACCAGGCCCAGCACCATCGCCAGGACGTTGAAGCCGAATCGACGCATCCCGTAGCCGACCAGCCCCATGAGCAGCACGACCCACACCTCGAACATGCGGTTGCTGATGGAGTAGGCACCCACCAGCACCAGTGCCAGGATGGCCGCGAACAGCAACGGCGGCCGCACGTTCACCACGGCGATGGCGGGGCGCAGGGCCAGCAGGCCCAGCCCGAGCATCATGAGGTTGGCGACCACCAGCCCGACGAAGAGCCCGTAGACGAGCTGGGGGCTGCGTTCGAACAGCTGCGGGCCGGGCGCGATCCCGTGGAGCATCATGGCCGCCAGCATGATGGCCGCCGAGTTGGACCCGGGGATCCCGAACGTCAGCAGGGGGATGAGCGCCGTGCCCGTCACCACGTTGTTGGCGGTCTCGGGCGCTGCCACGCCTTCCAGCGACCCGCGGCCGAACTCCTCGGGGTGCTTCGACCAGCGCTTCGCCTCGTTGTACGAGATGAACGCGGCGATGGCGCCGCCGCCACCCGGCAGCAGGCCTTCGATGGTGCCCATGACGATGCCCACCAGCATGGCGACCCGCAGTCGCACCAGCTCGGCCCAGGTCGGCAGGGCGGTGGTGAACTTGCCCTTGATGGTCTCCCACGCGCCGCCCTCGGCGATCTGATAGAAGATCTCCGAGACCGCGAACAAGCCGATCATCCCCGCAGCGACCTCCACGCCGGTGAGCAGGTCGGTGCCGCCGAAGACGAACCGCGGGGTGCCCGAGAACGGATCGGTGCCGGCGGTGGCGACGACGAGGCCCAGCAGTGCCGAGATGGCGCCCTTGAGCAGGTCGCGTCCGACGAACGAGCTGATGAGGGCCAGGCCGAGGACGCCCAGGGCGAAGTATTCGGGCGGGCCAAACGCCAGGGCGACTTTGGACAGCGGCACCGCGAAGGCCACCAGGATGACGACGCTGGCAAGGCCGCCCACGGTCCCGGTGACCAGCGAGACGCCCAGGGCCTTGCCCGAGAGGCCCCGCCTGTGCAGTTCGTACCCGTCGATGACCGTGGCCGCCGCACCCGGCGTCCCGGGCGTGCGGATCAGGATGGCGGTGATCGAACCCCCGTACATGGCACCGATGTAGACGCCCGCCAGCATCATGAGCGCCACCGCGGGGTTCATGCCGAAGGTCAGCGGCAGCAGCAGGGCCATGGCGATGGACCCCGAGATCCCGGGCAGGGCGCCGCCCACGATCCCCCACGCGACGCCAAAGAGCATCATGAGCAGGGCCACCGGCTGGAAGGCGAGCTGCGCGCCCAGCACGAACCGGTCGAGCATCACCGGCCTCCCAGCGGGCCCATGGGGACCAGCACGTGCAGGGCGCGCGCGAAGACCAGGTAGAGCGCGGCCGTGACCCCCACGGCGACGCCGGCCAGCGTGCGGAGGTCGCGGTGGCCCAACACCCGGATCACCGCGGCCAGGAAGAGCGCCGTGGCCACGGGGTACCCCAGCGCGCGCAGGGCCAGGCCGTAGCCCACCGTCAGGCCCACGACCAGCGCCAGGGCGCCGGTGCGGACCGGCGGCAGCGGGCCGGGGTCGGACCGGCCGCGCACCGCACGCGCCACCAGGCCCAGCGCGCACACCGCCAGCGCGGCAGCCAGCAGCCGCGGGAAGAACGTCGGGCCCAGCCGGTCGGACGCGAATCCCAGGGCGATGTCGAACGACGCCCGGTAGTAGGCGCCGGCGAAGGCCAGCAGGCCAAGCCCGATGAGCAGGTCCGCGCGGCGCACGGGGGCAGCGGCGTTACTTGAGGACGCCGATCTCCTTGAGGTAGCGGCGCAGGGTCTGGTTCATCATGTCCAGGTAGGCGCGGTACTGCTTGTGGTCCATGTAGCCCGGCAGCAGGTAGACCGACTCGTAGTACTGCTTGTACGCGGGCTTCTCCAGCACCTGCTTGACCACGCGCTCCCAGTAGGCGACCGCCTGGGGGTCCATCCCCTTGGGTCCCAGCAACCCGCGGAACTTGGTGACGACGATGGGCACGCCCTGCTCGGTGGCCGTGGGGATGGTGGTGCGGGGGAGGCGGTCCCTGGTGAACGACGCCACCACCCGCACCTGCCGGGCCTCGACCTGCGCGGCCACCTCGGCGTACTCGCCGACGCCCAGATCGACGTGCCCGCCCAGCACCGCCAGCAGCAAGTCGCCGCCCCCTTCGAACGTCACGGGCTGCACCGAGACCTTCGCGACCTTCTGAATCTGGTGGGCGATCATGTGCTCCACCGATCCCGGGGTGGCGGCGCCGAAGCGAATCTGCCCCGGCTTCGCCCTGGCCGCGTTGACGATGTCGGGCAGCGTCTTCCACGGCGAGTCGGCCTTCACGTAGAGGATCATCGGGTCGAAGAAGACGTTGACGACCGGCTGGAGGTCGAGGTAGGTGTGCTGGGTGCGGGTGAGCATCGGTGTCTGGAGCATCGTGGGGGTGGACCCGTACAGCACGTACCCGTCGGGCGGGCTGGTGGCCACGTAGGTCACCGCCGTGGCCGACGCGCCACCGCGGCGGTTCTCGACGACGATCGGCACCGGGACGATGCCTTCCAGGTGCTTGGCCAGGTTGCGCAGGAAGATGTCACCGCCCGCGCCCACGCTGGAGTGGGTCACCAGCGTGATGGGCTTGCTGGGGTACGTGCCCTGGGCCAGGGCCGCCACGCCCAGACCGCACACCATGGCGACGAGCGCCACGCCCGCCGCCAGTCTGCCGCCGTACCGCATGTCGCTCCCCTCCTTCCAGAGCTGTTGCCGTGCGCTGCCGCGCCGGGAGAGCGGTCCCGGCGCGCTACAGGCCTTGCGCGAACACCGGCCGTCCGCGGTCGATGACCACCTCGTCGTCGAGCGTCACCGTGGGCTGGAGGAGGATGATGTCCAGGTGAATGGCGCTGTCGACGACCCCGCCCAGGCTCAGGTTGTCGCCCAGCGCCAGGTGCGCCTGCCCCAGGCGCTTCTTGATCTCGCGGCTCTTGGGAATCACCCGACACGCCGGGTTCGTGCCCAGCGCCAGCTCGGCGGCGAAGTTGCGACCGCCGGGGTCCTTGCGCTCGAGGATCGCGTGGAGGGCGGCGGCCTGGGCGCCCCCGTCCACCCGCACGATCTGCCCGGCGCGCACCTCCAGCCGGAACGGCTCGGTCACCGGGCCGATCTTCTCGATGAGGTAGGGATCGACCAGCACGCCCTCGGTGCGGCCCTCCCGCGGGGCGATGGCGGCTTCACCATCGGGCAGTCCCGAGAACTCCCCCGGCCGGCGCGCGAAGCCCGCCAGGCCGAACGCCGGCCGGCCGCTCAGGTCCAGCGTCAGGTCGGTGCCCTCCGGCGTGGTCACGCGGGCCCGCGTGGCCTCCGCCAGCAGCGCCACGCCACGGCGGGTGATGCGGTCGACCTGCTCGTAGTCGGCGGTGACCCCGCCCCGCACCATCATCTCCTCGTCCACCTCGCGGAGGTTGCAGACGCGGGCCCCGGCGCGCAGCGCCTCGCGCTCGGCGTTGGTGTGGGTCATCGAGTGCGACGTCTGCACGATGATGACGTCGGCGGTGCGCATCGCCGCGGCGACCGCCGGCGGAGGTTCTTCGCCGCCCATCTCGCGGGCGGGCATGGTGACCACCACGGTCTCCAGGCCGTAGAGTGCGCCGGCAGCGGCCAGTAGGTCGGTGATGGTGCGGGGGCGCTCGAAGTCGGTCACGATGACCAGCCGCTCGCCCGCCCGCACACCCAGCACCTGCTCCATGATGCGCCGGGCCGTGGGCGCCATGGGGGCG
>CAZGNA010000234.1:0-4044 GCA_964526945.1 uncultured bacterium | reverse complement strand
TGGCGCACATGTGCGTCCGAGAAGTGGACGCCAGCCGGAATTCAACGCAGATGAAACATAGTTGCCAGACGTCCGACATCACGCTACACTGAGCCCGTATGCCACGGTCGTCACCGCAGACCACGGGGCGCGCGCACCGTCCGGAGTGGCTCGTACAGTTCGGCCGGCGGCTGATGCTGGCCCGCAGCCGGGCGGGCCTGACGCAACAGGCGCTGGGGGCGCCCGACCTGAGCAAGAGCTTCATCAGCCTGCTCGAGAGCGGCCGCTCGTATCCGTCGGTGGAGACCGTCATCGCCCTGGCCCGCCGGATGCACACGTCGGTGGGCTCGCTGCTCTTCGATCCCGCCGACCTCCGGCAGGAGATCGCGTTGAGCCTGCTGCACCTGGCGTCCGCACTGGATCCGCAGACCGCCGGCGATGACGCGCTCCGGCTGCTTACCGCGGCCGAAGGGGTCCTGGTGCCGCTGCCGCCGGCCCTGCACGCCCAGGTGCTGCTGCACCGGGCGCGGGTGCTGCTGGCCAGGCGGCACGTCGAGGACGCCCGGCGGCTTCTCACAGAGGCCGCCACGCTGGCCACCCGCCACCGCCTGGAGGGACTCGCAAGTCAGGCACTGGCGCTCCAGGGGATGGCGGCGCTCTGCCAGGACGACGTCGACGCCGCCCGGCCCCTGCTGGAACAGGCCGTGGACGCCATGCGCCGGTGTAAGACCGCGCGCACCGAGGAGCACGTGCGCGCCCTCATCGCCCTGGGGGGCGCCCACGTGCGCAGCGGCCATCCCGAGCGCGGCCAGCGCGCCTACCGGCGCGCGCTGGACCTGGCCACCCGCCTGCGCGCCCCACGGCTCCGCGGCTATGCCCTGTGGGGTCTGGGGGTCGCGGCCTGGGTCCGCCGAAATCCCGAGCAGGCCGCGGCCTGGCTCGAACAGGCGGTCGAGATCCCGCAACGCGACGGCAGTCCAGAGGATCTGAGCGGGGCGCTGACCGCGCTCGGCGCGGCCCGCTGTGTGCAGGGGCGCTATGGCGATGCGCTGGCCGTGCTGCAACGGGCCCTGCGTCTCCAGGAGCAGCACCAGGCCGACGCCGTGCACCGCAGCGACGCGTGGAGCCGCCTGGCACAGGTGTTGCTGGCCATCGACCGGCGGGGTGACGCCGCCCGCGCCGCGCGGCGCGCGCTGCGCGACGCGCTGGCCGCCGGGGCCCGCGCGACAGAAGCGCAGGCGCAGGTCACACTGGCGCGGGTGCTGCACGCGCAGGGTCGCCGCGCCGACGCCGTCGAGCTGCTGCGCGACGCCCAGGCGGCGCTCAAGCGAACAGGGCACGCCCGGCAGGCCGCCGACGCGGCGGCCCTGCTGGCCCTGTGGACCCGGGAACAGCCTGCGGCTGGCGAGGAAGGCCCGGCCCGCCCGACTGCCCGGTCCCTGGTACTCGACCCGCCGCCGTTGCCACCGGTCGTCGTCTAGCCAGGCCCGTGCGCCCGTCGGGGGCAGTGCCTCCCTGGTCCGGCGCCACGCCGGGCGCCGCACCCAGAGGGGTCGCCGTCCACCGCGTCGCGACCGTGCCCCGGCGAGGGAGCCGGACCGGGGCATGGCGAAGGAATTGCCGACAACCTGCCAGCTGGCAGAGACCACGACGGAGAGCGCGATGACGATCTCCGCCGGTCCCCGGCACGTTCCGCCCAACTTCATCACGGAGATCATCGATGAGGATCTCCGCCACGGCCGCTACACCCGGGTGCGCACCCGCTTTCCGCCGGAGCCCAACGGCTACCTGCACATCGGGCACGCCAAGGCCATCTGCCTGAACTTCGGGCTCGCCCTGGACTACGGGGGCGAATGCCACCTCCGCTTCGACGACACCAACCCGGAGACCGAGTCCCTGGAGTACGTGGAGGCGATCAAGCGGGACGTGGCCTGGCTGGGGTTCCGGTGGACCCGCGAGTGCTACGCCTCGGACTACTTCGAGCAGCTCTACGAGTGCGCGGTGCAGCTCATCAAGGACGGGAAGGCCTACGTGGACAGCCTCACCGAGGACGAGATCAGCGCCTACCGCGGCACCGTGACCCAACCCGGCCGCCCCAGCCCCTACCGCGACCGCAGCGTCGAGGAGAACCTGGACCTCTTCCGGCGGATGCGCGCCGGTGAGTTCCCCAACGGCGCCCACGTGCTGCGGGCGAAGATCGATCTCGCCAGCCCCAACATGAAGCTGCGCGACCCGGTCCTCTACCGGATCGTGCACGCCCGGCACTACCGCACCGGCGACGCATGGTGCATCTACCCGCTGTACGACTTCGCCCACCCGCTCTCGGACGTCATCGAGGGCATCACGCACAGCCTCTGCACCCTCGAGTTCGAGAACAACCGGGCCATCTACGACTGGCTCGTCGAGCACCTGCGCGGGACGTGCGGCCTGCCCGCCGCACCCCGCCCCCATCAGTACGAGTTCGCGCGGCTGAACCTCGACTACACGGTGCTGTCCAAGCGCCGGCTCATCCGGCTCGTGGAGGGCGGGTACGTCAGCGGCTGGGACGACCCGCGGATGCCCACGCTGTCGGGCCTGCGGCGCCGCGGCGTGCCCCCCGAGGCGATCCGCACGTTCGCCGCCAGGATCGGGGTGGCCCGGGCGGACAACCGCGTCGACGTGGGCCTCCTCGAGGCCGCCATCCGTGACGAGCTCAACACCCGGGCCCCGCGGGTGCTGGCCGTGCTCCGGCCGCTGCGCGTGGTCCTGACCAACTACCCGCCGGCGCAGGTCGAGGAGCTCGATGCCCCCTACTGGCCCCGCGACATCGGGAAGCCGGGCTCGCGGCGGGTGCCCCTGTGTCGCGAGCTCTACATCGAGCAGGACGACTTCGCCGAGCACCCGCCCCGCGGCTTCCACCGGCTGACGCCCGGCGGGCGCGTGCGGCTGCGGCACGCCTACGTGATCCGCTGCGACGAGGTCGTCAAGGACGCGGCCGGTCGGGTCGTGGAGCTCCGCTGCCGGTACGACCTCGACACCCTGGGCCGGCCGCCCGCCGACGGGCCGGTCAAGGGCACGATCCACTGGGTGTCGGCCCGGCACGCCGTGCCGGCCGAGATCCGCCTCTACGATCGGTTGTTCCGCGTGCCCGACCCCGAGGCCGCGGGCGGGGAGTTCACCGACCACCTCAACCCTGCCTCCCTCACCGTGGTGCAGGGGTTCGTGGAACCCAGCGTGCGTTCCGATCCCCCGGACACGCGCTACCAGTTCGAGCGGCTGGGCTACTTCTGGCAGGATCCCATAGACTCCCGGCCCGACCGGCTGGTGTTCAACCGGATCGTCACCCTGCGGGACTCGTGGGCCAAGATCGTCGGCACACTGCAGCACGGAGGTGATGCACCCCATGGCAGCGGCGGACCTGCGGGTCTATGAGGCGCAGGCACGCTCGTCGGGTGTCTTCGGCCGGGTGGTCTGCTCGGCCCGCACCCACCACGTGATCGTCGACGGGCCGGTGCAGAACGGCTGCCCGGGCGAGGAGCTCACGCCCGGAGAACTCTTCCTGGCCGGCGTGGCCACCTGCGCCGTGGAGCTGGTCGAGGTCCTCGCGCGCGAGAAGGGGTTCCCCATCCCCCGGGTGACCGCGCAGATCACCGGGACCATCGACCGGTCCGCGCCGGTCCGCCCCGACGTCGCCCTGTTCAACAGCGTCCGCCTGAGCCTCCAGCTGGCCGGCGTCGACGGCCAACAGGCCGCGGACCTGGTCGAGACGTTCAAACGCCGCTGACCGCTGTACGGGACGGTCGCAGTTGCGACCCCGAATGTCGAGGTCACCTGGCGGCTCGGCGAGTGACGAGACCAATGTGACGATCGCGTCCAAGCGCGCCGTGGGACTGTCGGCGTCGGCGTTCCGGCATGCAGCGTGCGCGCGGCCCCCTGCGGGTCGTCGTTGCACGTGTACGGCGCGCTGGTGGCGTAGACGAACTCGTCACCGCGACGTGTGCGGTCGCAACGTCCGATGCGGCGATGGCTCGTTGGCTGGGGGAGGAGGATTCGAACCCCCACTAACGGGTCCAGAGCCCGTCGTCC
>CAZGNA010000233.1:0-4051 GCA_964526945.1 uncultured bacterium | reverse complement strand
ATGCGGGTTTCCGCCATCGGTGCCCTTCCGGCTTGAGCCCGACTACAGGCGAAACCCATGCTTCACCGCCCAGACCGCGACCTGCGTGCGACGGGAGCAACCGAGTTTGCTGAGAATGTTTTGCACATGAAAGTCCACGGTCCGGCGGCTGATCTTGAGGTGGGCGGCGATCTGGCCGTTCGTGAATCCCTGGGTGAGCTTGGCGACGATCTGACGCTCACGGAAAGATAAGTCTTCGCGCCGGGCCCGGGCAAGGGCGGCGGAGCGGGACAACTCGGCCGGCCTCGTCAGCGCCAGTGCAACAGCCCCGTCGAGAGGCAACGCCGCACCGGCGGTCCAGGCGCGATCGAACGCGGTCTCGCCGAGCAGCGCACGTGCCTGCGCGATCGCTGCCTCGTGATAGGTGCGCCACGACGGCACGTTCGACTCCACGCCGCCCAGGTGTTCGCGGAGTGCACCCGCCGCGCCGAGCAACCGGGTTCCAGCCTCCTCGTCCCCAGACGCCACCGCCGCCCAGCCCAGCGCTTCCAACGACGTCCCAATGCCCAATGCCTCCTCCTTCATCCCCAGGGCGACCCGGAGGGACTCCCGCAACACAACCAACGCCTCGGCAAGTCGCTTCACGAGCATCAGGGTGAGACCCCTGATGACCAACGCGCTCTGCAGTTGGTGGGGGTTCCCCTCTCGGCGAGCATTGTTCAGGCACTCTTCCATGGCCAGATCGGCCCGCTCGTGATCTCCGCGAAGTATGTGGATGATCCCCGCAAAGGAGAGTGCGTAGGTGACCGCTCCTTTTACTTCCCTGTCTCGCCCGAGACGGACGGCCTCCTCCAGCATCGCGAGTCCGCCGGCCAGGTCTCCTCGGGCGCACAGGATCGAACCCGTGCCGATACGGGCATAGGTCAGCCCGTAGGGATCATCCAACTGCTCCGCCTGCGCCCGCGCCCCGGCCAGGAATCCAAGCGCTCCGGTGTGATCATTCCGCACGTAGGAGTTGTATGCGCGCGAGACCAGCATTCTGATCGTATGCCGCGACGGGCCGGGAGCGGCGGCCAGCAGGCGATCGAGCCAGCGCAACCCCTCGTTCCAGTGACCGGCCAGATCCCAGAATCGGTGCAGCGCGCCCCCGAGCCGCTCGGCAATGCCATGATCTCCGGCCTCGCTCAGCGACCACTCCAGGGCCGCGCGGAGATTGTCGCTGTCACGCTCGACGCGATCGAGCCAGACGACCTGCTCGGGTCCCCACAGGTGGGGTTCAGCCTGTTCGGCGAGTCCAAGATAATGGAGTGTGTGCCGGCGGCGCACGGCGCCCGCCTTCCCCTGGGCGTGCAGTTGCGCCAGTGCAAACTCGCGCACTGTCTGGAGCATCCGATAACGGAACTGGCTGCCCGACTGCTCGCGCCGTAGGAGATGGTGATCGAGGAGGGCGTCCAAACCATCCTGCGCGGTCATCCCGCCCGAACGGTCACGGCACACGGCGCGGACCGCGCCGGCGTCGAAGCTCCCGGCGAAGACGCTGAGGCGACGGAAGAGGGATCGGAGCTCAGGCGGGAGCAGACGGTAGCTCCAGGCAATGGCGGTGAACAGCGTGCGGTGCCGAGAGGGCAGGTCTGCCATCGTCCCGTCGAGCAGGCGGAGCGCGTCTCGGTCCCAGGGGCCGTCAAGCCGCCTCCAGATCTCCTCCACAGTACGATGCCGGGAGTGTGCGGCGACGATCTCAATGGCCAGTGGAAGACCGTCCAGCCTGGTACAGATTCCGGCGGCGGCCATTGCCTCTTGGGGGGTGGAGAGGCGAAAGTCCGGGTCGATCGCCCGTGCCCGCTCCACGAAGAGGGCCACCGCGGGGGTCAGCATCACTTCGTCGGGAACGGGCCACGCCGTGCGCTCGGGGAGGGCAAGCGGGAGGACAGGGTACTGATGCTCCTCCTTGAGCCGCAGCGGCGTGCGGCTGGTCGCCAGGACCTTCACCTGCGGGCAGTGGGCCACAATCTCGGCCGCGGCGACAGCGGCGTCAGATACGTGCTCGAAGTTGTCCAGGATCAGGAGAAGCGCCTTCCTGCGAAGGACGCGCACCAGCTGGACGAGCAGGTCTCCAGCGCCTTCCCGGACGCCGAGGGCGGCGAGCGTGCGAGGGACGACCAGCCGAAAATCCGCCACGGGCGCCAGATCGACGAACGTGGCGCCCTGGGCGTATCGGGGCGCCGCAAGCGATGCGAGTTCCAGGGCGAGCCGGGTCTTGCCGACGCCGGGAGGACCCGTCAGGGTCAGCAATCGGACATCGGCTCTGGCAAGAAGCTGCTGGAGGGCCACCACATCGCGGCCGCGGCCGATGAACGGCGCGGTCGTCGCTGGGATGCCATCGCGCGAGAAGTACATCGAGTTTGGTGCCGCGCGCGACAAACCGCTCCCCATTGAGCGCCGACGCGAAGACGGTCTTCGCCGGGCACGCGCAGAGATGGCCAGCGTCCGACCATGCTGAAGCCCCCCTCCCCGCTTCACCGTGCCCCACCCCCCCTCAGGCAGGCATCGCACCCCTCGCGAAGGGCCTGTGATTCCGGCTATTGGCGATTCCCTAGGAATTTCCTATCTGGGATGGGCGTGGCGGGCGAATCGTCATACCCTTCGCCCACTGACCGCGGGCGAGGTTCAGTGCTCGTGCGTAGCACCCGTCCTGCCGACGACCGAGGCTGCTTCCCGAGCAACTCTCAGGCCCAGGTCCAACAGCTCACAAAACGCCGCCGGCGGCGGCCAGTTGATCCCCGCGATGCTCAGGCGGAGATCTGGACCGCCGACCCAGATCCGCAGGGTTCCGCCGTGCACAGCATGCCAGCGCGAGATCGCGTCTGCTACGTCGCCTGACAGGACCCGGCGCGCGACCTCATCGTCCTCCGCGAACGCTCGGAACCCTTCGGGAAGTCCGTGCAGGATCCCGACGACCTCGTGCGCGGTCTCGGCAAAGGCAACGATGGGTGGCGACTCCGTCGTCCGGGCGGGCGTGGCGTTGCGATCCGCCGTCGGGTCGAGCCCGAGCGGATATCCGGATACGCCGAGCCACCCGCGACCCGCCCCGCCGGTGCGGATGTCGTTGCCGACAACCGCCAGCACGCGATCCGATCGAACGGACCCCGTCCTCCAGACCAGCGTCGTCCTGCGTGGCGTGTCGACGTCGTCGATGGTCAGTACGCTGAGCGCCCACGCGACGCCGCTCACCGTCCCCTCGTACCGGCACACCTCGTCCGTTCTGGAGAACGAAACGACCCGGCCGCCCATCGCGCGGGCGCGCGCCTGATGTCCGACGTCTGCGCCCCTGGTGACGGCGTTGGCCAACTTCACCGCCACGATCACCACAATGATCAGGAAGGCGAGTTCAGCGAGTCCCGTGAACGCACCTCAGCTACCGGCCGGTGAGGACGGCGATCGACGAACCCGGACGCCCCGCGCCAAGCGGCGTGATCGGGAAGGGCTTCTGCCAGGGCCCCACCGCCTGCCACGCCGTTGCCACCGCGCCGTCGGGCCCAACGTAGAAGACGTGGAGCTGATCTCCACGAAGGACAGCTGCCAGGGGAGAATCCTCGCGCGCCGCGCCAGGAGGTGTGATGGACTTGGCCGAGTTCCACAACCGCGTGCCTTGCGATGTCACCGTCGACTCTTTCGTCATCACCGCGCCGTCGGGGCCAACAAAGAAAAGGTGGAACCAGTTGACGCCGAAGAATCGCGCGTCGGCGCGAGCAAGCACGGCGATCGGCGACTTAGGGTGCGCCGCGCCTGGCGACGCGATCTCGTAGAGCACTCCCTTCCCAAGCCCTGGGTACAGTCGGTTCCCCAAGGTGGCCGGGAAGTCCACGAGGGCGGTGCTCGTCGCCTGGTAGACCGCGTGCCACTCGTAGCGGCTTGGGTCCGTGATCGCTGCAAGACCGGTACCGTCGCCTGCCCGGAGAAGCGGGGCCACCGTCACGTGTTCGATCCAGCCCCACTGGGTGTCCTCGAGCATGATCGAGATCGCACCGTCCGGCGCCAGGAATACCAGCCAGATGTCCCCATAGTGCTTGAA
>CAZGNA010000232.1:0-4067 GCA_964526945.1 uncultured bacterium | reverse complement strand
TGTTCAGGGCTCGGTTGGAGTCTCAAAGTGCAAACACCTAGTCCGTACTGGACACGCTAGCATGGACAAAAGCGTCGCCCCGCCCGGGGGCGTGCTTACGACTCAAGGGGGGGGTCGCATGAAGGGCAGGTTGCTCGCCGCTGGCGTCACCGTGCTCCTCTTGGCGACCGGGGCCGCGCGTGCGACGTCGCACTTCGTGCTTCGAGATTTCGGCCACGAAAAGATGAAGCCCCCATCCAGCATCCCGCTGCTGGTCGTCACCGCTCAGTACGCAGGCAAGCCGACCCTGGCGCATCCGAACGCCTTCTACGACGAACTGGTCTTCAACCAGTTGCGCCCCCCGAGCGTGAACGGCTACTTCATGGAGAACTCCAGGGGGCGCTTTTTCTGGTCGCGCGCCGGACAGGGGACCATCGGTCCGTTTCAACTCCCGGCCGCGGTGGGCCAGGAGACCAACGACAAGAAGAGACCCGCGCGGGTCATCGAAGCCGTGATGGCGTCCGGCTTCAACTTCGCCCAGTTCGACGTCAATCAAGACGGGAAGGTGACGGGTAACGAGCTTGCCGTCCTTATCATCGAGAGCTACCCGAGCGGGGCCCGCAGGGCCACCGATCCTGCCTGCATCAAGACCGGCGGTTCATCCGTCGACGTCTGCGTGACCGTGCTGCTGGTGGGCGACCGCCCGAGCTTGTTCCTCCTTGCGCATGAGCTGAGTCACTTTCTTCGCACGATAGACCTCTACGGGCGCTGGGACACCGACGACAACTTGAACGCGGGCTGCACGCTCATGGGGCCGATGATCGACGGGGCAGACGGGCGGGGGGCGGTCCACCTCGATCCCTGGCACAAGCTGCAGTTGGGCTGGGCGGAGCCGCGCATCCGGGCGCTGTCGTCCTCGGGAGGCGAGACGCTGCAGGCCGCCAACCTGGCCCCAGACGCGGCGGTGATCCTGTACGATCCGGCGCGAGGGCCAGGGGAGTTCTTCATCGTCGAGTACCGGTCGCCCAGGCAGCAAGGCTTCAACTACGACGGAAGTGTGTGTGGGGAAGGGGTTGCCATCTGGCATGTGCTCCACGATGGGAACAGGAACCCTGCGATGATCCCCAATCTGGTCGGGGCGGACAGGCCGGGGCAGTTTCCGGGAGTCTACCTCGAAGGGGCCCCGACGCTTCAGCGCGGGGGCAACCGGCTCTGGGGGAGCGGGGCGACGACACCGGTCCTGCGGTGGCTCGATGGGACCCCGACCGGGAAGGTCATCCGGGTCGACGCGTTCGCCCCGGGGGCGCCGAGCGTCAAGGTCTGGTGGACGCCGCTGGTGGCACTCCCGGGGGTGCGCAGCGGCAGGTCTGAGCGCACCATCGAGCGCAACATCGCGGGCAATCCGGACGAACTGGATGTGTTCTACCAGGGGCCCGACGGCGCCCTGGCGACGACCTGGGCGGTGGGGCCGTGGCAGGCGCCTTCCCCCGTCGCGCCGCCGGGGGTCGCGCGGTCGAACTCGCCGCTCGGCGCCGTCATTCGCGGCGGGCAGATCCACGTGTTTTTCCTGCGTCCCGACGGCGCGGTGGCGACGACGTGGGCGAGACCGGGAGGCCGCACCTGGGCGGCGCCGATTGCCATCACAAGCCCCGGCGCGGCGCGAGGCGATTCGCCGCTGGCGGCGGTCGTGCGCGGGGACCAGGTTCACGTCTTCTACATAGGCCCGGACGGCGCCGTGGCGACGAACTGGGCGGTGGGCGCGTGGCAGACGCCCTTCCCGATCACCCCGCCGGGCGCGGCCGGGCCGGGATCTCAACTCAAGGCCATGCTGCGTGGAGGGGACCAGTTGCACGTGTTCTACCAGGGCCCCGACGGGGCGCTGGGCACGACCTGGGCGGTGGGGCCGTGGCAGAAGCCCTATGCGATCACCCGCCCGGGGGCAGGGCGTCCGGGCTCGCCGATCGCGGTTGCGCTGCGTCGCGACGACCTCCATGTGTTCTTCGTCCGGCCCGACGGCGCGGTGGCGACGACATGGAGCGATCGTGGGAGTCAGATCTGGGCAGCGCCGATCGGCATCACACCGGCCGGCGCGGCGCGAGGGGATTCGCCGCTGGCGGCGGTGGTCCGCGGAGGGGATCAGCTGCACGTCTTCTACATCGGCGCCGACGGAGCGCTGGCGACAAACTGGGCGGTGGGGGCGTGGCAGACGCCGTTCCCGATCACCCCACCGGGCGCGGCCGGGCCGGGATCCCGGCTTGATGCCGTCGTGCGCCGCGACCAGCTGCACGTTTTCTACCAGGGCGCCGACGGGGCGCTGGCCACGAACTGGGCTGTGGGGCCCTGGCAGAGGCCTTTTCCGATCACTCCACCGGGCTCGGGAGTTCCGAGTTCCCCGATCGTGGCGGTGACGGGTCCGTGAAGACTGGGGTGCTCGTCCTCGTCGTGACCTCGACGCTCGTCTTTGCGCTCGCCGCAGCCCGGGAGGGCGTAATCGGGGCCGCCGTGACTCGACCCGGCCCCCCAGGGCCAGGGGCCGGCCGCCAGCTGCCCCGCAACCTGGCCCCCAGCCCGGACGAACTGCGGGTCTTCTATCAGGCGCCCGATGGTGCGCTGGCCACGACCTCGGCCGTGGGGCCATGGTCCACTCCCGTTCCCGTCACGCGGCCCGGCGTGGTCCGGAAGGACTCCCCGATCGCCGCGGTGACGCACGACTGGTATGGCACGTTTCAGGCGTTCTACGTCCAGCCCGACGGCGCGGTTGGAAGCGCGCTGCAGGTTGGCGGCCATTGGAGTGTGGGTGCCGCCACCCAGCCTGGTCTCGTGCGCGACGACGCGCCACTGGCCGCTTTCAGGGCCGGCGACGAAAGGGTCTGGATGGTGTCCTTCGCTCCGGACAGTTCACTCTGGGTGATGTTCAGGAGGAGCTGGATGGGCTCGGTGATGCTCGAGCACCCCTGGCCGGGCATGACCAATTCCGTGCCGCTCAGCCTGATTGCTCCGCCGAACAACGGTACCGGTCTTGTCGCGGTCGGGGACCTGCGCCGCAACGATTGGCACGCGTTCTACCAGGCGACCAGCGGTGTGCTGGTCGATATCCCCGGACGCTTGACTGGCGGTGGGGGACTGCCCCTCCAGATCGCCGCGGCTGGCATGGCGAGGCCGCAGTCGCCGATCGCTGCGCTAAGGCGCAGCGATGGCCAGATCCATGTGTTCTTCGTGCGACCCGACGGCGCGGTGGCGACCACGTGGTCCGCCTGGTCGGATGGCCGGCAGCCCTGGGCCGCTCCGTTCCCCATCACACGTCCGGGCGCGGCGCGCGAAGATTCTTCGCTGGCGGCCGTCGTTCGTGAGGACGGTGTGCTCCACGTCTTCTACATTCGTCCCGACGGCGCGGTGGCGACGACATTGAACAAGAGCGGTAGCCCTGTCTGGTGGGAGCCGATCGGCATCACGCCGCCGGGCGCGGCCGGGCCGGCAAGTCGGCTGGCGGCCGTCCTGCGCCGCGACCAGTTGCACGTCTTCTATCAGGGCCCGGACGGTGCGCTGGCGACGAACTGGGCGCTGGGGGCGTGGCAGACGCCGCTCCCGATCACACCGCCGGGCGCGGGGCGTGCGCACTCGTCGATCGCCGCTGTATCCGGCCGGTGGTGAGCCGTCATGAAGACCAGGATGCTCGTGCTCGCAACCTCCACGCTCGTTCTCGCGCTCGCCACCGTGCAGGGAAGCGTGATCGGGGCCGCCGTGACTCAACCTGGCCCCCCGCGGCCGGGTCAGTTGCCCCGCAACCTGCCCCCCACCCCCAGCCCGGACGAACTGCGGGTGTTCTACCAGGCGCCCGACGGCGCGCTGGCCACGACCTGGGCCGTGGGGCCGTGGTCCACGCCCGTTTCGATCGCGCCGGTCGGCGCGGCGCAGCCAAACTCGCCCATCGCCGCCGCGATCAACGACAGGTTTGGCACGTTTCAGGCTTACTACATCCGATCCGACGGCGCGGTCGGAAGGGCAAGGCAGGTTGGCGGCCCGTGGCGGGCTGATGTCGTCACCCGGCCTGGCACGGTGCGCAACGACTCGCCGCTGGCAGTTTTCAA
>CAZGNA010000231.1:0-4089 GCA_964526945.1 uncultured bacterium | reverse complement strand
TGGCAGGAGCGCCCCCTATGCCGGGAAAGTACACAAAACTCTTGACACTACCGGCCCGGCAGCCTATCGGTGCTGGCAGGGGGGTCTGGTCGGCCCAGACGCGACGCACTCGCGCAGCTCTGCCACGCGCTGTCACACGCGCGCCCGCGCGGGTCCGGTCTCGAGCACCGCGTGCGTGGCCGGGTGCTGCGCCCTGCGCTAGACTGAGAGCAAGGAGGGAGTCTCATGGCAGATGTCGTGATCGTCGGCGCCGCGCGCACCCCGATCGGGCGGTTCATGGGCGGCCTGAGCACGGTGGCCGCGCCGCGGTTGGGTGCCGTGGCCATCGCCGAGGCCGTCCGCCGGGCGGGCGTCTCCCCCGCGGCGGTCAGCGAGGTCATCATGGGCAACGTGCTGAGCGCCGGACTGGGGCAGGCACCGGCACGGCAGGCTGCCCTGGCCGCCGGACTGCCCGAGACGGTCCCGGCCACCACCGTCAACAAGATGTGCGGCTCGGGGCTGAAGGCGGTGATGCTCGGTGCGCAGGCCATCGCCGCCGGCGACGCCGAGGTCGTGGTGGCCGGCGGCATGGAGAACATGAGCGCCGCGCCCTTCCTGGCCGAGCGCGCCCGCACGGGGTACCGGCTGGGCGACGGTACGCTGGTCGACGTGATCCTGCGCGACGGCCTCGTCGACGCCTACCACAAGATCCACATGGGCAACTGCGCCGAACTCCTGGCCCGCGCCCACAAGATCTCCCGCGAAGACCAGGACGCCTACGCCGCAGAGAGCTACCGCCGGGCGCTGGCGGCCATGGCCTCGGGCGTCGCCAGCGCCGAGATCGTGCCGGTGCCCGTCGACGGCGCCGCCCCGGTGGCCGAGGACGAGGAGCCGCGGCGCGTGCAGTTCGAGAAGATCCCGCAGCTCAAGCCGGCCTTCGAGACCGGCGGGACCGTCACGGCGGCGAACGCCAGCAGCATCAGCGACGGGGCCGCGGCGGTCGTGCTGGCCTCGGGCGAAGCCGCCCGACGGCTGGGCCTGCGGCCCCTGGCGCGCGTGGTGGGCCAGGCCGGCGCCGCCATGGCGCCCGAGTGGTTCACCATCGCGCCGGCGCATGCCATCCGCGCGCTGCTGCGCAAGGTGGGCTGGAGCCTCGAGGCGGTCGACCTGTTCGAGATCAACGAGGCGTTCGCGGCGGTGGTGCTCGGGGTGACGCGCGAGTTGGGCCTCGACCTGCAGCGCGTGAACGTGCGGGGCGGCGCCGTGGCCCTGGGCCATCCCATCGGCGCCAGCGGCGCGCGGATCCTCACCACGTTGCTGTACGCCATGGAGGAGCGGGGCGCACGCCGCGGCGTCGCGGCGGTGTGCCTGGCCGGCGGCGAAGCGGTTGCCCTGGCGGTGGAGCGGTCGGACTAGTTGACGCCGGTGTGGGGCACTGCATAGAATGAAAGCCCCGTCTCCGACGGGCGCTGCCGCACGGTCCGGTCGACTGAAGCGAGGGAACGAGACCGGGCCCAAGCGCGGCAGGCGTTCCGCGAGCGGGTGGGCGGCGCGGTCGCGACGGCCAGCGGTGCCCGGACGCCCTCCGGGTCAGCTGGCGGCGGCCGCGCTCGCATCTTCTACTACGCGGCCGCGCCCGTCTTTCGCCCCGCTTGTCGGTGATCATCCGGGCGATGCCCACGCGGCGCGCGCCCGCAGCTCGACCATCAGGCGGGCAACACACGCCCAGCGCGCAACCAGACGGTGACACCCGCGCGGTGCCCGCCCGCGCCCGGGCGGCTGCGTGCGCTGCGCTACTGTTGGGGTGTCGACGCGGGCCGGGCGTAGCGGAACGGCTCGAGCCCCGGGCGGGCGGGCAGGCGCAGGCGCTGGTGGGCCTGCACGCCGACGCGCAGCCCCACCGCGCGCAGCCCCTCGGCGAAGCCGCCGCGAATCGCCAGGGCCGCCTGCAGCGCGGCCGGATCGCCGATGGCCTCGATCACGTACGGCGCCGTCGTGCTCTTGCCGTCCACCGCGATCGTCCGGTCGAGCTGGCGGATGGCGCTCCAGGCGAGGACCCGCACGCCGTTGATCGCCATCGCCTCCGCCCCGGCCGACCACAGTTCGTTGGCGAGCGCCGACAGGTCCTGAGCCTCGACCACCGCCGGGAGCACCCCCGGACCGTCCGGCGCCCCGGAGGCCAGGACCACCCGAATGCCCGGCCCTTCCACCGGCACGAGCCCAAGGATCAGAAGGTACCGGGCGATCTCCTCCTGCATCGCCTGGGTGAGTTCGCGTCCCTCCACCAGGGCCGCCTGGTAGGCGTGGGCGCGGCGACGCAGGTCGTCCAGCTCGGCCTCGAGGAGGCGGCGGGCCTCCTCCTGCTGGCGCACCAGCACGGCCAGCTCCTGGACGCGCCACGTCGGGAGCTGGACCGCCTGGCGCAGCGGCTGGCGGCTCCGCACGTGCGCGGCCACCAGGAAGCTGATGACCAGCAGGAAGACGGCCAGCCCGACCGGCCAGCGCGAACGAGAGGATCCCATGGGTAACGTCAGTATAGCACTGGCATCTGTCACCCCGGGGGCCCCGGTCTCGCGGCGCGCCCCAGCCGGGCATGACCCGCGGCGTGGCATCGTCTGCGGGCGTCGGTATGGGCCTCACGAACGCCGCGCCGATTCCCCCTGGGGTCGGCTCGGCCTGCCCACGCCCCGCGCCGGGCTGAGACCGCATCCGCGCTCGACGGCGAGAGCACGAGAAAATGAGCGAAATCGACAGCGTTTCCCCAGGAAACTCGCCTTCCGGCTTCTCGATTGGCGTCCCTTGGCCGTCAGGGGCTTGATCTGGCGCGCCGGGGCTTCCACAATAGAGGCAGATTAGCACTCGACGGTCGAGAGTGCTATCACAATCCCCACAGGAGGAGGGAACCGATGCCTGCCAAGCTGTTGCTCTACGACGAGCACGCGCGCCGCGCGCTCGAGCGTGGAGTCGAGCGCGTGGCCAGCGCGGTCCGCGTGACCCTGGGCCCCAAGGGGCGCAACGTCGTGCTGGAGAAGAAGTGGGGTTCTCCCACCATCACCAAGGACGGCGTCACCGTCGCCAAGGAGATCGAGCTGGAAGACCCCTACGAGAACATGGGCGCGCAGCTCGTGAAGGAGGTCGCCAGCAAAACCAACGACGCGGCCGGCGACGGCACCACGACGGCCACGGTGCTGGCCTGGGCCATGGTCCGCGAGGGGCTCAAGAACGTGGCGGCGGGCGCCAACCCCATGGTGCTCAAGCGCGGCATCGATCGCGCCGTGGAGGCCGTGGTGGAGGCGCTGAAGAAGCAGAGCATCCCCGTCGAGCGGCGCGAGGACATCGCCCACGTGGCGGGCATCGCCGCCAACGACCCCGAGATCGGCAACATCATCGCCGATGCCATGGACAAGGTGGGCAAGGACGGCGTCATCACCATCGAGGAGGGGAAGGGCATCGAGACGACCGTCGAGGTCGTCGAGGGCATGCAGTTCGACCGCGGCTACATCTCCCCTTACTTCATCACCGATCCCGACAAGATGGAGGCCGTCCTGGAGGAGCCCTACATCCTGCTGACCGAGAAGAAGATCTCGGCGGCCCGCGACATCGTGCCGCTGATGGAGAAGGTCATCCGCACCGGCAAGCCGCTGGTGGTCATCGCCGAGGACGTCGAGGGCGAGGCCCTGGCCACCCTGGTGGTCAACAAACTGCGCGGGGTGCTGCACAGCGTGGCGGTCAAGGCGCCCGGCTACGGCGACCGGCGCAAGGCCATGCTGCAGGACATGGCCATCCTCACCGGCGGCAAGGTCATCTCCGACGACATCGGCGTGAAGCTGGAGAGCGTCGACCTGGACTTCCTCGGGCGGGCTGACAAGTTCAAGGCCGTCAAGGAGGAGTCCACCATCATCGGGGGCAAGGGGAAGAAGGCCGACATCGACGGTCGCATCGCCCAGATCAAGAAGGAGATCCAGGAAACCACCAGCGACTACGACCGCGAGAAGCTCCAGGAGCGGCTGGCGAAGCTCGCCGGCGGCGTGGCCGAGATCAAGGTCGGCGCGGCGACCGAGACCGAGATGAAGGAGAAGAAGCACCGCTTCGAGGACGCCCTCAACGCCA
>CAZGNA010000230.1:0-4097 GCA_964526945.1 uncultured bacterium | reverse complement strand
GGCGAACACCGCGAACAGCACCACGCCCATCGCCGCCACCACCACCAGGCCGGCGAAGACCAGCGGGACCTCGAAGCGGGAGCTGGCCGACAGCATCAGGTAGCCGATGCCGCGGTTGGAGGCCACGGTCTCCGCGATCACGGCCCCGACGAACGCGAGGGTGGCCGCCACCTTCAACGAGGCGAAGAAGTAGGGGAGGGACCGGGGGATGCCGATCTTGGTGAAGATCTCGCGGCGCGTGGCGCCCAGCGAGCGCAAGACGTCCTGGAGCTCTGGCTCGATCGTGGCCAGGCCCGTGGCGACGTTGACGACGATGGGGAAGAACGAGATCAGGAACGCCGTGAGGATGGCCGGGACGGTGCCGATGCCAAACCAGATCACCAGCACCGGCACGATGGCGGCCTTCGGCACGCTGTTGAACGCCACCAGCAGCGGGTAGAGCGCGCGGTAGGCCAGCGCCGAGTAGCCGACCGCCATCCCCAGGCCCAGGCCGGCCGCGATGGCCAGCCCGAACCCCACGAGGGTGGTGCCGAGGGTCTGCGCCGCGTTGAACCAGATCGCCGTCCGCCACTGCGCCAGGGCGCCGGCGACGGCCCGGGGGCCGGGGAGCACGAAGACCGGCATGAAGCGCGCAGCGAGCTCCCACAGGATCAGGCTGGCGACCACCACCACAGCCGGCGGCCCCCAGACGGCGCCGGTGCCGCGCAGGCTCATCCCCGGCCCTCCGTCACGCGGGCGGCGACCTCGTCGCGGGGCCGGGGCACGCTCGCCGCCTCGTCCGGTGCGGTGTGGCCGGCACGGCTGCTGGTATCGTCGTCCGGTGGTGTGTGGTCGGCGCGACCGCCGGTCTCCTCGGCCGGTGCGGCGTCACCGGGGCGGCCGCGGGGCGCGTCATCTGGCCGTCCTCCGGCCGTTCGCCCCGTGCCGATGTGCCGGCGCACCGTGTGGTAGAGGTCGGTGAACGCCGGCGTGAACGTATCCTCCAGGGTTCGCGGCCGCGGCAGCGGGATCTCGGTGCGGGCGACGATCCTGCCCGGGCGCGCGCTCATCACGTAGACCGTGTCGGCCAGGAAGACCGCCTCGCGCAGGTCGTGGGTGACCAGGAAGACCGTGAACCGCTGCTGCAGCCAGAGGTCCTGCAGGACCAGCCACAGCTCTTCGCGGGTGAACGCATCCAGGGCGCCAAAGGGTTCGTCCAGCAGCAGCAGGTCGGGCTCGTGGATCAGCGCCCGGCAGAGGCTCGCACGCTGCTGCTGCCCGCCCGAGAGCTGCCAGGGATAGCGGTCGCCGCACCCATCCAGGCCCACCGCGGCCAGCAGCGCGTGCGCGCGCGCCGCGTACGCCGCCCGCTCCCGCCGAAAGCGACTGCGGTGAGGCGCCACGATCTCCAGCGGCAGCAGCACGTTGTCGAGGGTGCGCCGCCACGGCAGCAGGATCGGGTTCTGGAACGCCATGCCCACCCGTCGCGTGGGGCCGGCCACCACGGCGCCGTCCACGCGGACCTGGCCCCGGTCGGGGAGGATCAGGCCCGCCAGGCTCTTGAGCAGCGTCGTCTTCCCGCAGCCACTGGGCCCCGCGACGGCGACGAACTCACCGCGCCGGGCCGCGAGGGTCACGTCGTCGACCGCGCGCACGACCCGCCCCCGGTGCGAGTAGCCGAGGGTGACGTGGTCGACGACCACGAAGGGGTCAGTCGACGTCACGGGCGCACCCGAACCGGGCGACAGCGACCCGGCAGCACTGCTGGCGGGCGGGACGGACCACGTCCCCGCTGCCCATCTACCGCAGCGCCGGGAGCGTCCGGTCGGCACGCGGCGGCAGGAACCGGTCGGTGAACACCTGATGCCAGGCCGGCTTGCGCGGGAAGGCGAACGCCTCGGCCAGGAGGTCGATCGAGCGGGCCAGCCGCTCGCCCTTCACGACGCCGAACCCGTGGGCGCGGACGTCGCGCGTGAGGATGTTGAGCCGCAGCGCCAGCAGCAGGCGTTCGAGCTCCACGTCGTCGCGCAGCAGCGGGTCGCGCCGCTTCACGGCGGCCACGGCCTCCTGGGGGTTGGCGATGGTGTCCTTGAGGCCACGGACGAACGCCCGGAGGAACCCGCGCACCGCCTCCGGCTCACTCTGCAGCAGGGCGGGCGTGGTCATGATGGCGTTGCCGTAGAGGGGCAGCCCCTGGTCCGCGTACATGAAGGCCACGATCTCGGTGGGATCCACCCGTGCCGCCTTCAGGTTGATGAACGAGGTGAAGTAGAACCCCGAGATGGCGTTGACCTCCCCGCGGATCAACATCGGTTCCCGCAGCGGGACGTCCATCGTGACCCACTCCACGGCCCGGGGATCCATGCCCACGGCCCGGGCGAACAACGGCCACAGCCGCCGCGGCGCATCGCCGGCGGGCGCGCCGAGCCGCTTGCCGTACAGCTCGATGGGGCGACTGATGTTCTCGCGCCGCAGCGTGATGATCGAGAACGGGGGCTCGTTCAGGACGATGGCGATCGCCACCAGCTCGCGGCCCGGGTTGCGCGCGTTGAACTCGATCATCGAGTTGATGTCGGCGTAGCCGAGGTGGTACGCGCCCGAGGCGATCTTCGTGACCGCGTCCGCCGATCCGAACCCGCGGTCGATGGTGACCTGCACCCCTTCCTGGGCGTAGTACCCCTTTTCCGCCGCGACGATGAACGGTGCCTGCGGTCCCTGCACGATGAAGTCCAGCGTGAACTTCCACTGCACGGTGCGCCCCGGCCGCGTCGGCGCCTGGGCGAGCGCCGCGCTGGCGAGGGCGCCGGCGACGGCCAGCACCAGGATTCCCGCCACGATCCCCCTGGTCCCCATGATGTGCTCCCCCCCTGGAGTGGGCTCTCGACCCTGCCTGCGGTCGGAAAGCCGATTCGCGCCGCCAGCGCGGGCTCCCTCCACGCGGGAGGGCGCAGCGCAGCCCGCGGCGACCGCCAGGCCGGTGCGGACGCGACGTGCGCGCGCGCCTCGCCGCGGGGCACCCGACGCCGGGCCGGCGCGGACGCGACACTCCGCCCTTCCCCCACCAGCCGTCGGCGACCACCCAAGATCGGGGACTGGCGCCGGGACACGGAGGGGACGCACGCAGCCTGCCCTCCAGGGAAGCCGCGTGTGGCCGGCCGCCGTCTGGGGCAGCGGTACCCGCGCAGCCTGCTCCCACAGGGAGGCCGCGGGGCAGGGCGAATCTTTCGTCGACATGAGTCAGGCGCTGGATGACACGCTGGAGCTGCGCACCGAGGCGCTGGGCCGCTGGGGGCCGGAGCACGTGATGACGGTGGAGGAGACGCAGATCCGCGCCTACGCGGCCGCCCTCGACGACGAGCACCCACTGCACCGCGCGGGCGCGCTGGCCCCGCCGGTGTTCGTCGTGGTGCCCGTCTCCGCCGTGCTGCCCCAGGCGCTCGACGACGCGCTGCCGGCAGCCGACCGGACGGCCGCGCTGCACGGCGCCCAGGACATGCGCTTCTTCCGCCCGGTGCGGCCGGGCATGGTCCTGCGCACCCGGGCCGCCGTCGTCGGCGCGTGGCCGCGGCGCGCGGGCGCCGCGGTGATCGTCAAGACCGTCTCCACCGACGGCGCCGGGACGCCGGTCGCCGAGCAGTACATCTCGCTCTTCGTGCGCCGCCGGCTTGCGGCGGGGCTGGGCGAAGACGCCCCGGACCACCAGGCGGCGGGCGTCCCCCGTGACCATCCGCCGGCAGCCTGTCAGGTGTACCGGATCACCGAAGACCAGCCGGCCCGCTACGCGGCCGCGTCGGGCGACCACAACCCCATCCACCTGGACCCGGACGTCGCCCGCGCCGTCGGACTGCCCGGCGTGATCGTCCACGGCATGTGCACGCTGGGCATCGCCAGCCGGCTCGTCGTCGCCCATGGCTGCGGCGGCGACGCCACACGGCTGGCGCGGCTGGCCGTGCGGTTTGCCCGGCCCGTGCTGCCCGGGCAGGAGATCACCGTGCGCCTGTGGGCCGCCGGCCGGCAGGCCGACCGCGCCGTGTACGCCTTCGACGCGCGCAACCCCGCAGGGAAGGTGGTCCTGCAGGACGGGCTGGCGGAGGTCAGGACGTGAGCCGGGCCGGGCG
>CAZGNA010000229.1:0-4162 GCA_964526945.1 uncultured bacterium | reverse complement strand
TAGTGGATGGTAGCCGTCGAGCCGTCGGCGAAGGCCAGCATAAGCGTGGCCGAATCCCGCGTGGGCACGTCCAACGACCAGCGCGCCCAACGCGCGATCGGCGCCCCGACCACGAAGCGCGCCAGGTCCACGAAGTGGCACGCCTCGCCCAGGATCCGCCCGCCGCCCACCTCGGGGTCCTGCGTCCAGTGGTCCGCCGGCACGGCGCCGGCGTTCACCGTGATCACCAGCGCTTTGGGTTCGTGGATCGCCACGAGCCGCTCGCGCAGGGCGCGCACGAGCGGTGCGAAGCGGCGGTTGAAGCCGACCAGGAGGACCGGGGGGCGCCCCTCCTCCGCCAGCCGGCGGTAGAGGCTCTCGATCCGTTCGAGCTCCTCGAGCGTCAGGCACAGGGGTTTTTCGCAGAAGACGTGCTTGCCGGCCTCGAGCGCCCGCAGCACGTAGGCGGCGTGGCTGTCGTGCCGGGTGGCGATCACCACGGCGTGGGTCGCGGGATCCGCGAAGACGCGCTCGGCGTCCGTGCTCGTCTCCTCAAAGCCGAAGCGCCGGGCCGCGTGCAGCCCCGTGGCTCCGCTGCTCGAGACCACGCAGCGCAACCGCGCCCCCGCGGCGCGCAGCCCGGGCAAGAGCGCGGCGGTGGCGTAGTTGCCCGCGCCAAGCACGCTCACCCCCGGCGCGCCCGCCACGCCGGCGGATCGCGGCGCCACCGCCACCGTGCGGGCCACCGCCCGCGCGGGCTCGGCCTGCGGCGCGTACTCGAGCAGGATGCCCAGCGCCGGCTCGGCCCCGAGCACGACCTCGTAGGCCCGCGGCGCTTCCTCCAACGGGAAGCGGTGGCTCACCAGCGGCCCGACGTCGAGCCGCCCCTCGGCCAGTAGGTCGAGCACGGCCTCCATGTTGCGCTGCGCCGTCCAGCGCACGAAGCCGAAGGGGTAGTCCTGCCCCTTCGCCTCGTAGAGGGGATCGTAGCGGCCCGGGCCGTAGGAGCAGGAGACCTGGAAGGTGAGTTCCTTCTCGTAGAAGTCGCTGCGCCGCAGCTCGAGCCCGGTGACGCCCACGAGCACGATCCGGCCCCGCTTGCGGCACATCCGCGCCGCCTGGTGGATCGGCTCGCTGCTCGCCGTGGCCGCGGCCACGAGCACCCCATCCACCCCGCGGCCGCGGGAGAAGCGCTCCGCCGCCTCCAGCGCCGCCTCCGGCGGGGCCACCTCGGCGCCGAAGCGCTCGGCCAGCGCCCGCCGCGCCGGGTCGGGGTCAATCCCCAGCACGCGGCCGCCGTGCGCGCGCAGGAGCTGCACCGCCAGCAGCCCGATCAACCCCAGCCCGGTGACGACGAAACACTCGCCGAGCGTCGGCGCCAGCAGCCGCACGCCCTGGAGCGAGATCGCGCCGACGACGGCGAAGGCCGCCTGGTCATCGCTCACCCCGTCCGGCACCCGGGCGCAGAGCGTAACCGGCACGGCCACGAACTCCGCGTGCCGGCCGTTCGAGACCACGCGATCCCCCACCGCGAAGCCGACGACCCCCGCGCCCACCTCCTCCACCACGCCCACGTTCGAGTACCCCAGCGGCAGGGGCTGGTCGAGCTTGCGCTGCACCGCCTCCACCGTGGCCCAGAGGCCATCGGTGCGCACCTTCTCCAGCACCTGCCGCACCTTCTCCGGCTGCTGCCGCGCCTTGTCCAGCCACCCCGCCCGACCGAACTCCACCAGCATTCGCTCGGTACCGGTGGAGATGAGGGACCGACGCGTGCGCACCAGCAGCTGCCCCCGCCCCACCGCCGGGCGCGGCACCTCGGCCACCTCGATCACGCCGGTCTTGAGCGATTGAAGGATTTGCTTCATCGGCCTACTTCACGGCCTCGACGAGAAGGAACAGGCCGAGGGGCCGGCCCACCCGGCGCAGCAACCATCGAGGCCAGATACGACGGGCCAACGCGAGCCAGGGACCGCGATGGCGCTGCCCTGCGCCTGCTAGGAGGAGATCGCCTTCGGACAGTTCTGTCCGCACCCGCACCTCCCGGAAGTCGGCGAACAGACGCCGCACCTCGGACCGGGAAAACGCCTGCGTACCGGGGCTCTCGAGATGCTGCGCGTAGACATTGCGCAACGACCGGGAGGGTTTCCCCGCGAGCAGAGCATACCGGGTCCACAGCATGAACCCAACAAAGCTCCACTTGTGGTAGAGCATGACGCGAGCAACTCCGCCGGGTCGGAGCACGCGAAACACTTCCCGGACAGCGGCCGGCGTATTCGGCGTATGGTGGAGCACGCCCCAGGAATACACCATGTCGAAGGATTCGTCGGGGAACGGAAGCGCCTCGGCGTCGCCCACCATCACGCACGCGGGCAGACCGAACAACGCCAAGCGGCGCCGAGTGTGGTCCACCGCCCGTTCGGTGAGGTCGATCCCGTAGAGTTCCGCGCCGGCTTCGGCGAAGCGTTGGTGGTCGGCCCCGAGGCCCACGCCAACCTCGAGCACCTTTTTCCCGCGGCAGCTCTCGAACTGGGCGAACTCGAGAATGTACGGCTCGAGGGCGTAGCGCTGCCGTGCCTGTGCCTCGTACCCCTGCCGCCTGAGCGTTGGCAGGTAGAGCTCCTCACCGCAGGCGGCTCGATCCCAGAACTCCTTGACGGCGCGCTTGGGATCCGTCATGGCGCGCATGGGAACCCTCTCATCGGGCAGAACGAGGGACGGACGCCGATTCGGGCACGCGGTCCACGAACCGCCGCGCCCAGAGCTCCACGCAGAGCAGCGCGAACACGGGATAGGCCGCGTCGATCCGCCCGGCCCGGTCCGCCTCCACGAGCGCCCGCACCGCCCGCGGATCGAACCAACCGCGTCGCCGCAGGCTGTCGACCCCGAGCACGTGGTCCACCAGCGGCACGAGCTCGCGGCGCAGCCAGCGCCGCAGCGGGGCGCCGAAGCCGGTCTTGGGCCGGCGCAGCACCTCCGGCGGCAAGTACGGCGCCATGGCGCGGCGAAACACCCACTTCGTCGTGCGACCCCGCAGCTTGAGCCGCGGATCGAGCCGCCCGGCCAGCTCGACCAGCTCAAGGTCCAAGAGCGGCACGCGCGTCTCCACCCCGGCGGCCATGGACATCTTGTCCGTGTAGAGCAGGTTGTGGTCGCCCAGGAAGAACCGCTGCTCCAGGGCGAGCAGCCGCTCCAGCGGCGGCGTGTCCGCCGGCAGCCCGGCCAGGAACTCGTGCAGCGGGCGCGCGGCGGGCTCCTCGACCGCGCGCGCAAAGTCGTCCGCATAGAGGCCGACGAGCGTCTCCTCCGGGATCCACCGGAACATGGCGACGAGCGGCTCGTCGCCGGGGCGGGCCAGCGCATCCGCCGCCTTCGCTAGCCGCCGCGCGAGAGCCAGCCGTTGATCCGCCCGCCGGGCGGCGCGGGCGAGGAGGGCCCAGGCTCCGCGCGGTACCCAGGCCAGCCAGCGCCGGGCCGCGAGCGCTTCGTGGCGCCGGTACCCGGTGAACAGGTCGTCGCCGCCGGCGCCCGACAGGAGCACGGGCACCCCATGCTCGCGGGCAAGCCGCGCGATGTAGAGGACGTTCAAGGGTGCCGGATCCGCCAGCGGCTCGTCGAGCCGCTCCACCATCTCGACCACATCGGCCGCCATCCGCCCGGCGTCCACGTGCACGACCTCGAGCGGCACGCCGAGCTGCGCCGCCACGCGGCGCGCGTAGGGCAGATCGTCGGCGAAGCCGGCTTCCTGCCCGCCGTGGAGCGCAATGCTGAAGCAGCGCAGCTCGGGCTGGGAGCGGCGCGCCATGGCCACCACGGCGCTCGAATCGAGCCCGCCGGAGAGGAAGGCCCCCACCGGCACGTCGGAAAGGAGCTGCCGCTCCACCGCCGCGCGCACGGCCTCGGCCACCGCCGACATGGCCACCCGAGGGTCGCACTCGCGGCGCCCGGGATCGCGCTCCGCGGGCAGCCGGTACCAGCGCCAGTGCCGCACGATCCGACCGTCCTGCACCACCAGCGCCTCGCCGGGTCCGAGCTTGCGCACCCGCCGCAGCGGTGTGCCCTCGCCCGGGCACCAGAGGAAGGAGAGGTAGCGATGGATGGCGGTGGGGTCCACCTCCCGCAGGTCGGGCCGGAGCGCCAGCAGGGCGCGGATCTCGCTCGCGCAGGCGAAAAAGCCGTCGTCGGC
>CAZGNA010000228.1:0-4170 GCA_964526945.1 uncultured bacterium | reverse complement strand
CTTCACCGTCTGTCCCGGCTCCAGTTTTGACGATTTTTCACGCCGGATCCAGGATTAACAGTTCGTACACCCGGGCTGTCGAACTAGGGTCCTGGGGTGGGATGGCCAGCGGGACCGCTACTCGGCCACGTACGCGTTCCTGATGTACTGGTCCAGCATGCGCTGCGCGTTGAAGAACGCGGCGTTCAGCGCGATGGCGGCCCGGCGTACGCGTAGGAACTCGTCGGGACGGTGGTAGAACAGCGGCGCGACGACCGCTTCGAGCTGGTGGTAGAGGCTGGCGGCCTCGGCGACCGGGTCGCTCGTGGGACTGCTGTCGCCGATGGCCCACCCGGTCACCCCCTCGACGTGCCCTTCGATCCACCAGCCGTCGAGGACGCTCAGGCTGGGCACGCCGTTCAGTGCAGCCTTCATGCCACTGGTGCCGGAGGCCTCCTGCGGTTTCTGCGGGGTATTGAGCCACACGTCCGCACCGGCACACAGCAGGCGCGCCAGCGCCAGATCGTACTCTTCCAGGTAGACGATGGGCACGGCGTCGCGCAGCGCAGCCGCGATGCCGACCACGCGGCGGATGAGCGCCTTGCCGTCGTCGTCGCGCGGGTGCGCCTTGCCGGCGTAGAGCACCTGGAGCCCTCCGCTCTGCTGCGCGATCCGCCGCAGCCGCTCGGGGTCGGCCAGCAGCAGGTCGGCCCGCTTGTAGGCGGTGGCGCGGCGGGCGAAGGCGAGGGTGAGTACTCCGGGCGCGAGGCGCCGTCCGGTGCGGCGTTCGACCTCGACCAGCAGCGCGGCCTCGGCCTCGGCGTGGGCGGCCTGGATCTCCTCCAGCGGGATGCCCACAGCGTACCGCAGGTAGAGGTTGTCCCGCCGCCACTCCGGGATGTGCCGGTCGTACAGCCGGGCGAAGGGCGGCGAGGTCCACGTGACGGCGTGCACGCCGTTGGTGATGGCGTTGATCGGGTAGGCGGGGAACAGGTGCCGCGAGACCTCGCTGTGGCGCATCGCCACGCCGTTGACGTAGCGGGCGAGGTACAGCGCGAGCGCTGTCATGTTGAGCACGCCGCCGGGGCAGGCGGGCGAGCCTTCGAGGAACGCAGCCCGCTCGGTGCCCAGCACCTGGCGCACGAGGTCGAGGCCGAACTGATCGTGCCCCGCGGGCACGGGCGTGTGGGTGGTGAAGACGCACTGGCGGCGCACGGCGTCGAGGTCGGCGTCGGTCGCGCTGCGCAGGCCGCGGCCGCGCGTGCGCTCCTCCAGCAGCGCCAGGGTGAGCAACGCCGAGTGGCCTTCGTTCATGTGGTAGGCCCGGACGTCGGTGAAGCCCAGCGCCCGCAGCACGGCGATGCCCCCGTAGCCGAGCAGCACCTCTTGCGCGAGGCGGTACCGGGCATCGCCGCCGTAGAGCACACCTGTCAGGGCCTGATCTTCTGGGGCGTTGGCGGGCAGCGCGGCGTCGAGGAACAACACGGGCACGCCGTGGCCGTTCACGCCCCGCACCAGGTAGCGCCACGGCTGCACCTGCACCGGGCGGCCCTCGATCGTCACCGTGACCGTCGTGGGCAACGGCCGCATGTAGGCCTCGGGCTCCCAACTGACCGGCAGCTCGGACTGATGCCCGTGCTCGTCGAGCACCTGCCGGAAGTACCCGCCCCGGTGGAGCAGGGTCAGACCCACCATGGGCAGCCCCCGGTCGGCCGCGGCCCGCAGGGTATCGCCGGCCAGCACCCCCAGGCCGCCGCTGTAGGTCGGCATGCCGGACTCGAGACCGACTTCCATGGAAAAGTACGCGACGGTCAGATCACACCTCGACCAGACGGCGTTCGCCACGCCCGGGTACGCATCGCATCACGACTCCCCTACCTGTCGTACCGACCGCATCGCACCCAAACGCACTCCCGGACCGGCGCCGGACGGCGCCACGTTTGCCAGATCCAGGCCAGACGGATCGCGCAGCAGGTCGTGCGGCGGGGCACGGTCCGGACCAGGCCGTGACGTCCCGGACCCCGCCCCATAGAGTACCACCTGAGCGCAACCCCCCTCGGGCGTGAGGGGCCGGTCCGATCGCCTGCGGGGTTTGGGCCCACCCCGGAAGGGGAACTTCCTCGTGCGATCGGCCGGTCCGATCGCCTGCCGGGTTTAGCGTTTTCTCGGGCACCCGGGGACCGCATGGCACGGGAACCGAGCTGGAACCTTTTCCCCACCTGCCCGCCATGGTATTTCCACCGTGTCCGCTGCACGCTGGACGCAACAGGCCGCCGGAGGGCCGACCGTAGCGGGGAGGGAGTTGCCCATGTTGCGCGCCGGCGTGTCCTGGATCGTGCCAGGCAGGCTTTGGACCCTGCTGCTCGTCTGGACCCTGCTGCTCGTCCTGTCGGACCCGGGAAGCAGCGCGCTCGCGAACGCGCCCGCGCCACCGTCCGCTCCGGACGTCGCCTTCGCCACCCAAACCGCCCTCACCACAACCGCCCTCACCACCCAAACCCCGACCACCCAGACTGTGCCCTCCCCCCGGACCTACCAGTCCACCAAGGGCTTCGTCGTCGCCCGCACCGGGGACGTGCTCACGCTCGCCGTCGGCGCCAGGACCGTCGAGGTCGTCGTCACGGCGACCAGCCAGGTGACAGGACTGCGGGCGTCGGCGGCCGCCCTGGCGCCGGACGACCTGATCCGGGTCGAGGGCTGGCGGACGGCCACCGGCCGCCTGATCGCCGACCGCATCGTGGTGCTGCTCGTCGGCCGCAATGCGGTCGTGCGGCCGTCCGGGATGGCGCTGCCGCGGGTGCTGGCGTGGATCCTCGACGGGGGCGTAACGGTGCCTCTCCCGTAACGGGAAACGCAACGGGCCGCCCGCAAGGGCCACCCACCAGATCACCCCACGGCCATCCAACGGCCACCCCAACGACCACCTCCGGGTGAGGGGCGCCCGTCGCCGTTGTATCGCCGGCTCACCTCCGCGCGATCCACGGAACAGCCGAGCGCAGGATGGGAAGCGCGCAGCCGTATCCCCAGCTCGTCGTCCCGCACAATCAACCAAGCACGCAGCCGCAGGGTCACGGGCCTGGAGCTGCGGACACCGCCGGTCGGCCGCACGTGCGAGCGCCCGAACGGGCTCCTCCAGGGTGGCAGCTACCTGCAGCAGGGTGATCGGCATCTCCCGCCAACTTTGTACAAGAGTGTTCTTCTCCCGCCCGGGCTTGCGGGCGCACAGCCGGAGGTGACAGATGCCCGAAGGCATTACGGTGCGCATCGAGTACTGCGCGGAATGAGGGTACGAAGGACACGCCGCCCGTGTGGCGGAGGAGCTGCTCGGCGAGCACGCGGACCGCATCGCGTCGGTGGTGATCGTTCCGTCGTCGGGCGGGCGGTTCGTCATCTTCGCCGGCAGGCGCACGATCTTCAACAAAGCCAGCGCCGGCCGGTTTCCTCAGCCCGGCGAGGCGGCGCGCCTGCTGGCTGACGCTCTCTGAAGACGGTCGGTGGCCACGTCTACGGCCCCGCGCGGGCGGGCAGAATAGCATTGTACCGGCCGCCATCACTCCAGCGCGGCGCCAGGAGTCGTCATGCCGACGTTGATGCCCGCACGTGCAGCCCGCCCGACGCCCGCAGGGCACCGCGACGCTCACCGTCGCTTTGGCGAAGCCGGTCTGACGCTGCTGGAGCTCGTCGTGGCCCTGGTCATCGTAGGTCTCCTGCTCGCCATCGCCGTCCCGCGCTATCTGGCGTTCCGGCGCAATGCCCTCATCGCGGAGGCCAACTCCATCCTGCAGGAAGTCAAGACCCTTGCCTGGGCCTACTATCAGCAGCACGAGTCGTGGGAAGGTATCGACACCGGCAACATGGACACGCGGCTGGGCTTCACGCCTGCACCGGCGTCGTGCTGGACGTACACGGTGGACACGGCCAGCATGAGCCAGCTGGCTATCAAGGCCACGGGCACCATGCCACCCGTCAAGTGCACCCCCGCGCTCGGCGTCACGGTGACCCTGAGGGTCCGCAGCGACGGGTCCGCGGAACGGACCCAGACGATGCCCTAGGGACACCATGTGCGCACGTGGTGCGCACGCGTCCCCGCAAGACGCGCTGCGCCGTGAGCGCGCGCTCGTCACCACACGCCCGGCACGTCGCCCTGGCCGTCAGCCGCAGGACGCCCTGCGCCGTGAGCGGATGCTAGGG
>CAZGNA010000227.1:0-4214 GCA_964526945.1 uncultured bacterium | reverse complement strand
GCCGACATGCGCGAGGGTGGCGACAGGAAGCCACCCGGGCCATAGCCAACTGCGATACGGCGAGGCCGCCGGTCGTCGTATGGACGGCAGGCCCCGACGCTGTCGTCTGGTGCGCACATCGATGCCCTACACTGCCGGGTTGCTCCACATCCCGCCCCTCCTGCGCGGCGAGGCGCCCGGGGTGATCACCCGGGTGACGCCCGCACAGGCGGGGTGGCGCCTGCTGACGGTCGAGGTGCGGCGGCTCCACGCCGGCGGGCGGTGGACGATGTCCACCGGGGAGCAGGAGGCGGTGCTGGTGGTGCTGGGCGGGCAGGGCGCGGTGACGTCCAACCGGGGAGCCTGGCCGCAGCTCGGTGCGCGCCCCAACGTCTTCGCGGGCATGCCCTACGCCCTCTACCTGCCGCGCCGGACCGACGTGGAGATCGAGGCGATCAGCCCCGTGCTGGAGGTCGCCTGCGGATGGGCGCCGACCGGCCGGGACTACCCGCCCCGGCTCGTCACCCCGGCCGAGGTCCAGGTCGAGCTGCGCGGCGGAGCCAACGCCTCGCGGCAGATCCACACCATCGTCCCGCCCGGCTTCCCGTGCCATCGCCTGGTCTGCGTCGAGGTGTACACGCCGGGCGGGAACTGGAGCAGCTACCCACCCCACAAGCACGACGTCCACCGCGAGACGCCGGATGGGGCCGCGCTCGAAGCGGATCTCGAGGAGGTGTACTACTACCGCTTCGACCGTCCAGAGGGGTTCGCGCTGCAACGCGTCTACACCGCCGACGGCACCCTCGACGCCGCGGTCGTCGCCCGGGACCACGACATCGTCCTGGTGCCCGAAGGCTACCATCCCGTATGCGCTGCCTTCGGGTACACGTGCTACTACCTGAACTTCCTGGCAGGCTCGGCGCAGTCGCTGGCCAACAGCGAAGACCCGGCGCACGCGTGGGTCAAGACCCTCTGGAGGAGCAGCGATCCGCGCCTGCCCATCGTGCCCGCTCGCAGGACGTGAGGAGCCGCGGGCGGCGGCGACGACCGGCGCGTCCCGGCGCAGGCGCACACGGCGAGCGCAGGAGGGGCAGCACATGCGGACACGGCGGCTGACGATGGCACAGGCCCTTGTTACGTTCCTGGCGCACCAGTACACGGAACGCGACGGGCGACGGCAGCGGTTCTTCGCCGGGGTGTGGGGCATCTTCGGCCACGGCAACGTCGCGGGGATCGGCGAGGCCCTGCAGCACCAGACGGCGCTCCGGTACTACCAGGCGCGCAACGAGCAGGCCATGGTCCACGCGGCCGTTGCGTTCGCCAAGGCGTCGAACCGGCTGCGCGCGTTCGCCTGCACGACCTCGATCGGCCCCGGCGCCACCAACATGGTGACCGCGGCGGCGGGTGCCACCATCAACCGCCTGCCGGTGTTGCTGCTCCCGGGGGACATCTTCGCGCGCCGAACCGTGGCGCCGGTCCTGCAGCAGCTGGACGTCTCCTGGTCGCACGACGTCTCGGTCAACGACTGCTTCAAACCGATCTCCCGCTACTGGGACCGGATCAACCGGCCCGACCAGCTCCCGGTGGCGCTCATGGAGGCGATGCGGGTGCTGACCTCTCCGGCGGAGACGGGCGCGGTCACCCTGGCGCTGCCCCAGGACGTGCAGGCGGAGGCCTGGGACTACCCCGAGGCCCTGTTCGCCGACCGCGTCTGGACGATCCCCCGGCCGCGCGCCGACCGGGCCGCCGTGCAGACAGCCGCCGCCTGGATCCGGCAGGCGACGGCGCCCCTCCTGATCGCCGGCGGCGGCGTCCTCTACAGCGAGGCCACCGCGGCCCTGGACCGCTTCGCGCGCCAGACCAGCATTCCGGTGGGCGTGACGCAGGCGGGCAAGAGCGCCCTGCCCGACGACCACCCGCAGCACGTGGGCGGCATCGGGGTCACCGGAACGGCAGCGGCCAACCACCTTGCGCGCGAGGCCGACCTGATCCTGGCCGTGGGCACGCGCCTGGGCGACTTCACCACCGCCTCCAAGACCGCCTTCCAGCACCCGGCCGTGCGGTTCGTCGCCATCAACGTCGCAGCCCCCGAGGCCTACCGGCACGCCGCGCTGGCCCTGGTGGGCGACGCGCGGGTCACGCTGGAGGAGCTGGGTGACGCCCTCGCCGGCTACCGGGTCAGTGCCGCGTATGCCGAGCGCGTCGCCCAGCTGCGCGCCGCATGGGCGGACGAGGTCGCCCGCCTCACCGCACCGCAGGGGGGGCCGCGCCTGCGCCAGGCCGAGGTGATCGGCGTGGTGAACGCGTTCGCCCAGCCGCGCGACGTGGTGGTCTGCGCCGCGGGGAGCCTGCCCGGCGATCTGCACAAGCTCTGGCGCGCCGGGGACCCTGGCTCGTACCACGTGGAGTACGGCTACTCGTGCATGGGGTACGAGATCCCCGGCGGCCTGGGCGTCCGGCTGGCCGACCCGTCGCGCGACGTGTACGTCATGGTCGGGGACGGCTCCTACCTCATGCTGCCCTCGGAGCTCGTGACCGCGGTGCAGGAAGGCATCAAGGTGACGATCGTGCTGCTGGACAACCACGGGTTCGCGAGCATCAAGGGGCTGTCGATGGCCGTGGGCTCCGAGGGTTTCGGCACCGAGTACCGGTACCGCAACCCGGCCACCGGGCAGCTGGACGGCGCGGTGCTGCCCATCGACCTGGCGGCCAACGCGGCCAGCCTGGGCGCGCGCGCCATCCGGGTCGCGACCCGGGAGGCGCTGGTGGATGCGCTGGAGGAAGCCCGCCGCGAGGTGCGCCCGACCGTGATCGTGGCGGAGGTGGAGCTGGACGACCGGCTCCCCGCCTACGACGCCTGGTGGGACGTGCCCGTGGCGGAGGTCTCCTCCTCGCCGCGTGTCCGGGAGGCGCGGGCCGCCTACGACGAGGGGCGCCGCCGGGAGCGGTTCTTCCTGTAGGTCGACGGGCGCGGCAGCACCTCGCCGTCGACCACCCGGCCGCCGGCGAGCAGCGTGTCGATCTCCCAGGACCGTGGCATGGCCGTGCTGCACGACAGCCGCGCGGCCACGATGGCGCCCGCAGCGTTGGCGCGGGATACGGCCTGGTGGGGGGGCCAGGCCCGCCAGCAGCGCCGCGCCGAACGCCGCGGCGAAGGCGTCGCCTGCGCCCAGCCCGTTCACCACGGGGACCGGAAGCCCGGGCACGTCCACGCGTCCGGTGCTTTCGATGACGGCCGCCCCCTCCGGGCCGCGCTTGAGGACGACCAGGCGTGGCCCCAGCGCCAGCGCCTCCTCGGGGTCCAACCGCGCCGCGGCGAACTCGCCGGTGCTGCCGAGGACGATCGTGGCCCGACGGGCCGCCTCCCGGATCTGCGCGGCGTAGTCGCCAGGGTCGTCCCACAGTTGGTCGCGCCAGTCGAGGTCCAAAATCGTCGCCGGCAGGAGTCCCGCACCGGCGGTGGGCCGCGCTGCCAGCGCCGCAAAGGTCGTGCTCCGGCTGGGCTCCCGGGCGAAGCCCGTCCCGCTCACATAGAGCACCGGCGCGACGGTCAGTGCGTCCAGCGGCAGGTCCTCGGGCCGCAGCTCCCAGTCGGGGCAGGTCGGCGTGCGGTAGAAGGTGATGGGGAACCGGTCGGGGGGCCAGGCCTCGCAGAACGCCAGGGCCGTGCGCAGCGTGGGATGCACCCGGAGCCAGCGGACGTCGACGCTTTCGGCGGTCAGGAAGGTGCGGATGAACCGGCCGTGACCGTCGTCGCCCACGGCCGAGAGAATCGCCACCCGGACGCCCAGCCGGGCCAGGCCGGTGGCGACGTTGCCGGCGAACCCGCCGACGAACCGTTCGAAGGTGCGGACCGCTTCCAGCGGGGTGTTGAGCTGCAGCGGGTACAGGTCGGCGCCGACGCGGCCGAGCACGAAGGCCTGGGGGGTCGGGGGCGTCATGCGCCGGCCTGGCGGGCGAGCCCGTGCCGGCGACGGCGGTCGGCCTCCCCGCGCCCGCCCACCGCGCGGGGTGGCAGCGGGCCTAGCGGGTCTCGCGGTGCGGGGTGTGCTTGCGACACCAGGGACAGTACTTGCGCAGCTCCAGCCGGTCGGGGTCGTTGCGCTTGTTCTTGATGGTGGTGTAGTTGCGCCGGCGGCAGACCGTACAGGCCAGGGTGACGATGGGCCGCAGGTCGGTGGCCATGGCTAGTCGATCACCTTGGTGACGACGCCGGCGCCCACGGTGCGCCCCCC
>CAZGNA010000226.1:0-4223 GCA_964526945.1 uncultured bacterium | reverse complement strand
GATTCCCACCGGCCAGTTCGCGGCCAACGAAGCGTACTTCCACCTGCTCCTCTTCACCTACAACTTGGTGACCTGGTTCAGGCGCCTGTGCCTGTCGCCGAGGACCAGTCTCTGACGTTGGGAACCCTGCGGCGCCGTCTCCTCATGAGCCCCGGCGCACTGGTTCGAACCAGCCACGGGCCTGCGCTCAGGCTGCCGTCCTTGCCGACCGAACAGGAGAGCATCAGGTATGCTCTTCACCCTCTGTCCCGGCTCCAGTGTTGACGATTTTCACGCCGGATCCAGGTCCAAAGACCCCGCCGGCGCCGGGGGCTGCGGCCGTCGTACGGGCTGTTGGCTGCGGCCCCCGGCCGTCCGGTGCTGGGCGGGCGTCCGCGCCGGCGCGGTCCCGCCCATTCGAACGGGGTGCTCCGACGGCGGCGATCGAGTGGGCTCCGGGATGCCGGCGCCGCGGACCGCATACTCTGCGGGTCTGCCAATCGCGCAGGGACACCGGCGGGGGCGCGTGGAACGTGGAGAGGGGAGGTGGGCCGCCACGTCCACCGTGCGCTGCGCTCGCTCGCAGGACCGTCCATGATCCGGGTGCGACGCGTGTATGACCCGCCCGAGCCCGCGGATGGTGTCCGCGTGCTCGTGGACCGCCTCTGGCCGCGCGGGCTGTCGAAGGCGCAGGCGCGCATCGACCACTGGTACCGTGACCTGGCGCCCAGCGACGCGCTGCGGCGGTGGTTCGGTCACGATTCCGCCCGGTGGGACGAGTTCCGGCGCCGCTACCGGGAGGAGCTGGTGGCCGCGGGCCGCTGGGAGCAGGTGCGCGCTCTGGCGGCCCAGGCGCGCCGCGAGACGGTCACGCTGCTGTTCGCCGCCAAGGACGTCCGCCACAACAACGCCGTCGCCCTGGCCGAGATGTTGCGCCGTGTGGCGTCAGGTCGGCACGGGCGGCAGCGGACCGCCGGGAGCCGGCGTCGTCCTGGCCGGGATACTGCGTAGCGTGACTCGTGGCCCGCGCCGCCAATCCGTGCGGACCGCGCGTGCGTGTTGACCCTGTGCGCGGGGCGCTGGTACGATGCGGGATGCGGGGCGTAGCGCAGCCCGGTGAGCGCGTCTGCTTTGGGAGCAGAAGGTCGGCGGTTCGAATCCGCCCGCCCCGACCAAGCGTCCCGATTACCGTCCGGACTACGGCCCTGCATCCGCGCCGCGGTCCAGGAACTGCTGGACGTACTCCAGGGAGCGGGGGAAGATCTTCTTCAGCGGGAGCGGGTCTGCGCGCGGTAGGACCACCAGGTCGACTTTGAGGGGCGCGAAGACCCGCTCGAGGGCGCCCAGGAGCGCGGCCACGTCCTGCAGCGCCACGCCTGCCGACTCCTCGGGCAGGACCGTTTCTGGCGATCGGCCACACCTCCGAGAACGTTGCGACGCAGGAACCAGCCGTCGCCCCCCGAAGGGGTCCGTAGACGATTCTCTTGGGGGGGAACACATGCCGCTCTTTCTGGACGTGCACCGGTACGTGCCCGGGGCGACCGCCAAGGACGTGGCAGCGGCCCACATGAAAGATCTGGAGGTCCAGGCCAAGTACGGGGTCAAGTACCTCCGTTACTGGCTCGACGAGAGTGCGGGAAAGATCTGGTGCCTGGTGGAAGCCCCGGACAAGGAGGCTGCGATCCGCGTCCACCGCGAGGCCCACGGGCTCGTGGCCGATGAGATCCACGAGGTGATCGAGGGCTCGTAGTCGGATTGGGCCCCCGACAAGCTGGGGTTCGGTGCCTCAGGGGGGCGTCCCCTGGGGCACCGGCGTTCTTGGAGTTCCCCGCGCAGAGTTCCCCGCGCAGACGGACGCCGGCAGGCGCAGGGACCGGGAGTGATCCGCGCCACGCCCGGAGTGTGCGCCCTCCTGGACGCCTGCAGGTTCGGCGACCGGGGGCCTGCACCAGCGAGCCTGCGCAGACAGAGGGCATCGACGTCGGTGGGCGCCGGGTGGGGGACTTAGGGAATTCCCCGCACCAGGAACACCGCCAGCAGCAGCACGACCAGCGCGAGCACGAGGTTGATGCGTCCCAGCCAGGCCGCCTGGCGACGCCGGCGCAGGGCCTCGGGTGTGGCCTGGCCTGCCGCCGCGCGGCTGGCGGCAGGCCCGACGACGAAGTCGTGCAAGGCACTCAGGCCGAGGATCGCGGCGACCAAGGCGACCTTCAGAGCCAGCGTCCGGCCCCAGGTACTCGCCACCACGCGCCCGGTGACCACGCCCTCCCAGGTGACCCCCCGGAACGCCGCGTTCGCCAGGCCGGTGAGCACCAGCACCGCGAGGGCGATCCAGCCCACGGTGCGGAACCGGACGCCGACCTGGGTGATCAACGCTGCCCGCTCCGCCGGCGGCAGACGACGCGCCACCGGCACCAGGACCAGCGAGAGGAACACGGTGCCGCCGACCCACACGACGGCGGCCAGGAGATGGAGGAACACGACGGCGTGGTACATGAGCCGTGAAGTTCGCGGTGCAGACGGTGCGGTCCTATCGCGTGACGGTGCTGCTGCGCACGGACCGTACGTCCCAGGACGACGATCACCCCGACGACCTACGGTTGCGTAGCGGGTGGTACTGCAACCGACGGCACCCGCCGACGGTCGAGGCGGGAACTTGCATGCCGTCGGTTCATGTCACGAGTCGTGTCACGAGCGGTACTGCAACCGACGGGGCTGGCCCGGCGCGCCGCCATCAGCTTCGCGATGGCTGCCGCAAAGGCGCGGATGCGGAGGACGGTCGCGCACGGGCGTGGAAATCGACAGATGCGGTGGTCGCCCCCTATGGGCGTGCGCATCCCGCAGGGCGAGATCGGCCGTCCCCGTAGACCCACCACCGGGAGGGAACCGTGAGCATCGACGCCGTGCACCGCTACATCGACGCGCACCGCGACGAGGCCCTGGAGATCCTCAAGACCCTCGTGCGGCAACCCAGCATCAGCGCCCACGATCACGGCGTGAAGGAGTGCGCCCGACTGCTGGCCGGGATCATGCGCGACCTGGGCGTGGCCGCCGAGGTGATCGACGCCCCGACCCAGCCCGTGGTGGTCGGCGAGGCGGGAGCGCCCGGCCCGTTCACGCTCCTGTGCTACGGGCACTACGACGTGCAGCCGCCCGATCCGCTGGAGGCCTGGGCGAGCCCGCCGTTCGAGCCCACCGTGCGCGACGGCCGCCTCTACGGGCGCGGCACCGGCGACAACAAGGGCCAGCTCATCGCCCACGTGCTGGCCGCGCGGGCGTGGCTGGCCGCGGCGGGCGGGCTGCCCCTGCAGGTGAAGTTCATTTTCGAGGGCGAGGAGGAGTCGGGCTCACCCGGGCTGGCGACGTTCGTGCGGGCCCACCGCGAACGGCTCGCGGCGGACCTCGTCTACATCTCCGACGGCGGGCTGCACCCGTCGGGCGCGCCGGTGCTCTCTTTGGGCAACCGCGGCATCGTGGGCCTCACGCTGGTCGCCCAGGGCGCCGACCGCGACAACCATTCGGGCAACAAGGGCGGGGTCGCGCCCAACCCCATCTGGATGCTGGTGCACGTCCTGGCCAGTATGGTCGACCCCACGGGACGGGTGACGATCGACGGCTTCTACGACGACGTGCGCCCCATCGGGCCCGTCGAGGAGCAGCTGCTGGCCGCCATGGACTTCGACTCGAAGGCCTTCGCCGCCACCATGGGCCTGCCCGACCTGCCCATGGACGGGCCGACCTACTGGCGGCGCATCATGCTCGAGCCCTACTTCAACCTCAGCGGCTTCGCCAGCGGGTACGTGGGGCCCGGCGCCAAGACGATCATCCCCTCGCGGGCCGAGTGCCGCGTGGACATCCGGTTGGTCGTGGACCAGCGCACCGCCGACATCTTCGAGAAGGTCAAAGCGCACGTCGCGCGGGTCGACCCGCGGGTGCAGGTCCTCCCCCGTGGCTTCGGCGCCATGGAGCCGACGCGCACCCCGCCCGACCACCCGGCGGTCGGCGTGGTCGCCCGGGCCGTGGCCGCGTGGCGCGGGGTCAGTCCCCGGATCGTGCTCTCCAGCGGGGGCAGCCTGCCCAACGCGGTCTGGCCCGACGTGCTGGGCGCTCCGCACCTGACGGTGCCCTACGCCAACGCCGACGAGAACAACCACGGGCCCAACGAGAACCTGAGCCTGGAGCGCTTCTTCGACGGCATCCACGTGAGCGCGCAGGTGTTCGCGGCCCTGGCCGAGGCCGGCGCG
>CAZGNA010000225.1:0-4238 GCA_964526945.1 uncultured bacterium | reverse complement strand
AGGAGCGCCCCCTATGCCGGGAAAGTACACAAAACTCTTGACACTACCGCGGGGCGGAGCGTCCGTCCCATCACGTGCTGGACCGCGCGCTCACCCAAATGGGCGAGCTCCAGGCCCACTGATGATTTGTCTGGCGCACCCTGACGTAGTACCAGTCGCCTTCACCCTCGCTGTCGTGCTCCAGCGTAAAGGATCCAGAGAACTCCTCGCGGCTTGCGGCGCGGCCGAGGCGGTACGCCGCCGTGCGGAATCCCCCGAGATAGTGCACCTCAGCGCCGTTCCGAAGCGTGGCGAGCGGGACGGCGACGTCCCGATCGTTGATGCGTCCCACAATCCTGGTCGCCCCATCGCCAGCGACGTGGAGACTGATGGCCTGGATGCCAGGCGTCAACGGGTTAGGATTGCCCCAGGTGGTGGTCTCGAGCAAAACCCGATTCCCGCGACGCTCCCATGCACTGAGGACGAGATCCCGAGTAATCTCTTCCCTGGGGGAAACAACATCCCGGCCCCGCAGCCGCGGTTCCACGTCCAGCAACCGGCCGCCCTCCACGCCGAGATCCACCCGCCATCGAACGGGCGCGGCTCGATCGCCCCATCCCAGCTCCAGCGTCACTTTCCAGGAGTCGGAGGCTTCATCACTCGATGCTGGTGTCCACCGATGCAGCAGGCGGCCGTTGTGCACCACGTCCACGTAGTCGATGGCGGCCCCGGCTTCGACGGCCACCTGGATACGTCGGCGGCGGACGAAGCGCAGGATTGATCCCATCGGCCGCCCGTTGACCGCAAAGGCCAGGACGATGCGATCGCCGGTCAACGCGTACGTCCTGCGTTGCCGTAGGGCCTCCCATATCGCCTGGCGCGTCAGCTCGGCGGCCCAGACCCCGGCGCGCCCCCACCCATGGCTGCCAGGATGGGCAGCGTGGTGGTCGGTGGACCCGATGACACCAAACACCTTCCCTAACCGCAGGCCGTGCTGCATGGTGCCACCACCGTGCCGTGGGCCCATGGTGTGGAGATACGGATAGGGAGCGTCGTCGGACTCGGCGACGCCATGCATGGAGACGATTTCGACGATGGGAGAGCACTCCGATGCAAACGTCGCCCAATCGATGCCCCGGTAGCCGGCCCGGTAGCCGATGTGATGAGGGATAAGGAGAGCTGGGCGACCCGCCGCGGTCAACTCCCGTATCGCCACCTGGAGCTCCTCCAGGTCGGCCGCGGGCACGATCTCACCATCCCCGTCTCGATAGTAAACGTTGTAGTCCCCGTAGCGCAGGGAGTGCCATTCGTAGCTGAGGAACGTGACAAAGCGCCCGTCGTCATTGGCCGCGTTGGTCACCGCCCGCAGGTGGGGCCACCGGGCCGCCGCTTGCGCGAATCCGCGCCGGTGATACGCGACAGTGTCCAGCAGGCGAGGGTCGGAGGACGGCATGTCCGGCCACGTCGCGTGGGCCGTCACGCTGGCGAAATCCAGCTGCAGCCGGGCGTTGGCATAGGCGTCCTCGGGCGTGCCGTAGCCGTACCCGACGTCGCAGTGACTGTGCAGATCCCCGAAGTACGTCTTGAGCCCTTCATAGCCCGGCACCATCACCGCGGCACCCTCGCAAAGATCACAGGCTCGCTGCGGCCGCTGGCCGCGGCGCGGTACGCCGCGAGGACCATTTCCACAGCGCGCCGACCTTCTTCCACGCCAAGTTGCGGCTGCCGGCCGCTGCGCAGGCACTCGATGAAGTGCCTGGGGCCACCCTGATGAAACCGCTGGCCGCCGAAGGTCGTGGCCACGGGTGAGGGTTCCCACGTACCCGCAGCGCTCCCGCGCCGGAAGACTTTCAGGTGGGGAGGGCTGGTAAAGTCCCGCGACGCTAGATCCACGCCCGACAGCAGCGCCGTCCCCTCGGTTCCGTACACCTCGATGGACTGCTCGGCGGCGACGAAGCTCCAGCTCGTGACGACCTCGGCCAGGCTGCCCCCGAGAAGGAGTAGATCGCTGACGCTGTGTCTTCCGCTTGCAATCGCAGCGCCCGGTGTGACACGACCGCGGTCACCCGCTCAGGGGGGCCGAGCAGCCACAGCAGGAAGTCGGCGGCGTGAACACCCTCGTCCAGCAGCGACCCGCCGCCGGCCAGGTTGGGGTCGACAAACCACTGCCGCAAGAACTCCGGCTGGTGCCCCCCACCGTGGCCGTGTCGGATCCGCACCAGGACCACCTGGCCGAGATCACCCCTCTGGACCCGGGCGACCAGCTCGATGTTGACCGGGTCGAAGCGCTTGGGAAAGTTCTGCATGAATACGACCCCGGATGCCTCAACAGCGCGCTGTATGCGGTCACAATCGGCGAGGGTGGCCGCCATGGGCTTCTCGCACAGAATGTGCACGCCAGCGCGAGCCGCCTCCTCCACGAGGTCGGCGTGCCGGACCGTCTCGGAGGTGACGCCCACCGCGTCGCACTCGCGCAGCAGGGCACCCAGCTCGGCGAAGTACCGGGTGCCGTGCCGGGCCGCAGCCGCCTCTCCCCGGGCGCGATCGTCGTCCCACACGCCCGCCAGACGGGCCTCGGGATGGTTTGCGACAGCCTCCGCCCAGAACCCAGCGTGATAGTGGGCAAAGCTGAGCAGACCAAACCTGATCGGCGCACTCACGGTCGCTCAACGTCCTCCCAGCGACCCGAAGCCGCCGACCGGTAGATCGCCTCGGCCACGAGGACGGACGCCAGTCCGGCGCGACCCGAGTCGTCCGGCGGCACCTCGCCGCGCAGCATCGCGATCAGATGTGCGTGCTGTCTGACCCCGGGTCGCTCGGGCGGCAGGGCAAGGGAGGACCACGCGGGCTTGCCGGTCGCATCGAGCACCGCCACGGCCAGGCGCCCGCGCTCCGTGCGCAGCCACGCTGTGCCACGCTCGCCGTAGATCTCCATCCGGAACCGGTCCGTACCCGCCACCTCGGTGTAGTCCATCTCGTGCACGGCCCGCAGGCCCGACGCGAACCGGTACACCGCGACCGCATGATCCTCGTTGTCCGGGTACACCACCGTGCCGTCGTCCAGCACGCGCTCGCGGCGAAGCGTGGCCATCGTGGCCCAGACAGCCGCGAGCTCCCCGAACAGGTGCCGCAGGAGATCGATCCCATGGATCCCGAGCTGCAGCACGACGCCTCCACCCACATCGGCCTTACGGTAGAACCAGGCCGCCCACCCGGCGCCCGGGGTGGCGTTGCGCTGGCGCACGCTGTAAATTGGCCCCAGCGTCCCCCCGACCAGCAGCCGGCGCGTCTGCTCCACTTCCTCCAGATAGCGGTGCATGAAGCTCACGAAGACCGGCACACCGGCCGCCTCGGCCGCCGCTAGGATTCGGCGGCACTCTGCCCCGTTGCGTGCCATGGGTTTCTGGATCAGCATCGGTTTGCGCGCGCGCACCGCGGCCAGGGCAGGCGACTCGTGCGTGGAATCGGGGGTCGCAATCACCACCGCATCGACGTCCCTCCGTGCCAGCAGCGCATCGGGGTCAGTGGTGGCGTACGGGATACCGTAGCGCGCCGCCTTGGCCTGCACCGCCTCGGCCCGGCGTCCGCACAACGCCAGCACCTCGGCACCGGCTTCGCGCAGACCCACGATGTGGTAGTCACTGATGTACCCGGCGCCGATGATGCCGAAGGCGAGACGGTCATGCCTCATGAGAGGCTACGGCTTCCACTTTCCCTTGAGCGTCACCAGGGTCGGGTTGAACTCCTCCACGTATCCGGTGTAAGTGTACTCCAGCGGATCTACCGGATTACGAATGCGCCCGGTAGTGGCCAGGAAGTCTGTGTAGACCTTCATGTCCTCCCAGTACTTCTTGTCGAAGCGCGGATCGAAGGCGTAGTCGCCCCACAACGCACGGTTCTGTTCCACCGGCTGCTGCAGAAACCTGGAGATGGTCGTAATGACCTCGTCGCGGTTCTTGGGGTCCGAGACATACACCTGGGCTCGCAGCAATACCCGCATCATGGCCCGGGCGGCGTTGGGCGATCGCCGGATGAAGTCCTCGGAGACCACGAAGACGGAGCGGGTGTGGGAGGTCTGGACCCTGCGGCCGCTATCGTCGGCAAAGTGACTCACGGTGCCGGTGTGCAGGATCCTCACGCTGGCGCGCTGCTGCGCGAGGTACGGCCAGGGGTTCCAGCTGATGAACGCCTGAATGTGGTTGTTACCCAAATCGGGCGTGAAAACCCTCAGATTCGGAATCGCTCGATGCGTTCAAGGG
>CAZGNA010000224.1:0-4260 GCA_964526945.1 uncultured bacterium | reverse complement strand
ATGCCGCCGGATTTGGGGTCCGTTGAACAGCTGCAGGGTAAAGTTCGGTGCGGGCGCACCGCCGGCGGGCGCAGCCAGCAGTGCCAGGGCCAGTGCCGTCATCACCACGAGGGTTCCGCGGGCTCGCGTCATCGCCATCCCCCCAAAGCTGCGGCTCACGCCCAGACGTCGCCGAGACCGTACCGCCATGATCGCATCGTGCGGTCCGAGACCGCCCTGTCAGGTAGCACAACGGCAACGCGCCCGTTCCCATTCCGGGAATACGCCGGACGGCCCCTGCACGTTGTCTTCCTGCGAACGTGACCTCACGGAGGGGGCGACGGCTGTGACCGACATGGAGCGATACGTACTGGAAGAGTGGGCCGAAGACTATCGGGCCGGCCGGCTGGCCCGGCGCGAGTTCTTGCGCCGCCTGACGGTCATGGCCGGCGGCTCTGCACTGGCCGTCCCGATCCTGCACCGCTTGGGCATCGCAGCCAGCGCGGACGAGCTCGCCCAGGCTGCAGGGACACCGCCCGCGGCCGCCGCCGCGCCGGCGGGCGTGACCGTCCCACCCGACGACCCCGCCATCGAGGTGGTGGGGATGATCACCTTCCCCGCAGGCACCGGCACGGGACTGGGGTACGTAGCTAAACCCCGCGGCAGCGGCCCCTTTCCCGGCGTGCTGGTGATCCACGAGAACCGCGGCCTCCTCGAGCACTTCAAGGACGTCGTCCGGCGTCTCGCCAGGGTGGGGTACGTGGGGCTGGCCGTGGACCTCGCGTCGCACCAGGGCGGTACGGAGCGCTTCAGCGACCTGGCGCAGGTCACCGCGCTGCTGGCGCAGACGCCGCCCGATCAGCACGTGGCCACCATGAACGCCGCGATCCGCTACCTGCAGGGCCTGCCCTACGTGCGCCGCGACCGCATCGGCGCCACGGGCTTCTGCTTTGGCGGCGGCATGTGCTGGCGGCTGGCCACCGCCAACCCCGACCTGCGCGCGGCCATCCCCTTCTACGGCCCCAACCCGCCGCTGGAGGACGTGCCGAAGATCCGGGCCGCGGTGCTGGCGATCTACGGCGAGCTCGACAGCCGCATCAACGCGGGCATCCCCGCCCTGCGCGAGGCGCTGCAGCGCGCCGGCATCACGCACGAGATCGTCGTCTACCCCGGCGCCGACCACGCCTTCTTCAACGATACCGGCGCCCGGTACAACGCCACCGCTGCGCGCCAGGCGTGGGAGCGCCTGCTGGGCTGGTTCGACCGGTACCTGCGCGGATGATAAGACGGTCTGCCCCGATGCCCGCCCGACGCGCGGGCGGGTGCAGTCTGTCACGACCACCGCAGCGATCGGCGGCACCTGCCCCACCCACGAGCGGGGCCATGTAGCTCACGGGCGCGGACTGTGAGTGCGTCCTCGCCCGCCCCACCCGCGGGCGGGGCCGTGGCTTCGCTGCCTGGCATGCCACGAGAACGCTGGGCCCCATGGGCGGGCACGCGTAGTCGCGGCGTCGCGCAAGACGTCCCTGTCCTGAGGTCCCTTGCGCGCCGGGACGTGCCGCGATCTGTCGCAATGTGAACTCTCCCAGCACCCGAGGTCCTTTGCGCGCAGGGACGCGCCGCGGCGGCGTGGGAGCGGCTGCGCGTCCACAGCCGAGATCCCTTGCGCGCATAGACGTACCGCAGGTGGCCGGCACCGGGTCGCCCTTGGCGTCCGAGATCCCTTGCGCGCATAGACGCACCCCCAGGCAGGGGGCGGCACGCGGCCGGCCAAGTAGTCATGCGCCATGCTCGACGTGGTCGGCATCGGGGAGGCCATGCTCCGTCTGTCGCCGCCTCGGGGCGAGACGCTCGAGGCTGCAGCCGTCTTCGAGGTCCGCGCCGCGGGCGCCGAGGCCAACGTCGCGGTCGCCCTGGCCCGCCTGGGCTTCCGCGCCGGATGGGTCTCGCGTCTGGCCGAGGGACCGCTGGGGCGCCGCATCGCCGCCGAGTTGCGGCGGCACGGGGTGGATCTGTCGGCGGTCGTCTGGGTATCGCAGGGGCGCACCGGCCTCTACTTCCTCGAGCCCGGCGTGCCCCCACGCGCCGCCGCGGTCCACTACGACCGTGCGGGGTCGGCCGCGAGCGCGCTGGCGCCCGACGACGTCGACTGGACCTACGTGCGCGGCGCGCGCTGGATCCACCTCACGGGCATCACCCCGGCGCTTGGCCCTTCCTGCGCCGCCACGGTCGCGCGGGCCGTCCAGGAGGCACGGGCGGGCGGCGTGCGCGTGGCGTTCGACGTCAACTACCGGCGCAGGCTGTGGCCGCCGGACCGCGCCCGTGCCGTGCTCGAACCGCTGCTGGCCGGCGCAGACCTGCTGCTGTGCGCCAGCGACGACGCCCGCGAGGTTTTCGCGCTCGACGGTCCGCCCGGGCGGCAGGCCGACGCGTTGCGGGCCCGCACGGGAGCCGGTGCGGTGGTCGTCACCGCAGGGCCGGACGGTGCCTACCTGGTGGCCGGCGACACCGGCGTCGTGCACCAGCCGGCGATCCCGGGTGAGGAGCTGGACCGTATCGGCCGCGGGGACGCGTTTGCGGCGGGCGTGCTGTGGGGCGCCCTCGAAGGAGACCTCCGGGCGGGCTTGCGCTACGGCGCCGCGCTGGCCGCGCTGGCGCAGACGTACTATGGCGACGTCGCCTGGAGTACCCGCGCCGACGTACTGCACCTGCTGGCGGGCCAGGGGCAGCGCCCCCACCGGTGAGCGCCATGCCAGACGCCCACGCCTCCCTGGTCGCCGCCCACGTGCTGGACGCGCGTCTGATCGTCATCCTGCGCCGCCTGCGGTCGCCGGAGGTCGAACGCGTCGTGGAGACGCTGTTGGAGGCCGGCGTCCGCTGCGTCGAGATCACCTTCGAAACCGCCGGCGGGGCGGCGGCGCTGCGGGCGCTGCACCACACGTTCGGCGATGCCGTGGTCCTTGGCGCCGGGAGCCTCCTGGACGGGGCACAGGCCGCGGAGGCGATCGACGCCGGTGCGCAGTTCCTGGTCTCCCCAGGCCTGGTCGAGGAGGTCTCGCAGATCGCCCACCGGCTGGATCGGCTCTACATCCCCGGCGTGATGACGGCCACCGAGGTCGGGGTCGCGCTGCGGTGGGGCCATGCGATCCAGAAGCTGTTCCCGGCCGGACTGCTGGGCCCCGACTACCTGCGCGCTCTGCAGGCGCCCTATCCTCAGGTGCGGTTCCTGGCCGTGGGCAACATCGGTGTGGGCGACGTCGCCGCCTACCTGCGCGCCGGTGCCGCAGGGGTGGCCATGGGCTCGCAGCTCGTCGGCCCCGGCGTCCCCCTCGAGGTGCTGACCGCGCGCGCCCGCGCGGTCACCGCGCAGCTGCGCGCGCTGGCGTCGGCCTGAGCAGCGTGGCCTACCCGACGATCTCCGGCCGCCGGCAGGCTTCGGGCACCACCAGGGCCAGCAGCGCGGCCCGGTGCGGTAGCGACGCGATCTCGAGGTACTCGTCCGCGCTGTGGAACCCGCCGCCGACCGCGCCCAGCCCATCCAGCACGGGCACGCCGAGCGCGGCCACGAAGTTCCCGTCGGAGCCGCCACCGGTGCTCGTGGCGGGAAGCGGCAGTCCCAACGCCTGAGCGCAGTCCTGCGCCAGCGCCAGCAGCGCGTAACTGCGCGGGGAGGGCTCCATCGGCGGCCGGTTGAGTCCCCCCTCCAGCACGCCGCGCGTGCGCGGCAGGTGTTCGTGGGCGGCGATCTCCCGCAGGCGCGCCTCCAGCGGGGCGACCTGCGCCAGCGCCGGCACCCGCACGTCGATCTCCGCCCGCGCGACGTCCGGGACGACGTTGGCCCGCGTGCCGCCCTCGGTGACGATGGCGTTCACCGTGAGCCCCCGGGCGTAGTCGTTCAGTCCGTGCAGCGCCACGATCTTGTGGGCCAGGGCCACCACCGCGCTCGCGCCGTCCTCCGGGTACGCCCCCGCGTGGGCTGCCCTGCCGTGCACGGTGAGGGTGTACCGGCCCACGCCCTTGCGCGCCGTCACCACCGACCCGTCGGGGCGGCCGGGCTCGAGGACGAAGCACACGTGGGCGCGGCGGGCTTCCTCCTCGATCACTGCCCGCGAGCGGGGCGACCCGATCTCCTCGTCGGCGTTGTGCACGACCACGAGCGACGCGTATTCAGTCCACCCGGCGGCCGCCAGCAGCCGCAGCGCCTCCCACAGCGTCACGACGCCACCCTTCATCCCAAATCGGGCGTGAAAACCCTCAGATTCGGAATCGCTCGATGCGTTC
>CAZGNA010000223.1:0-4265 GCA_964526945.1 uncultured bacterium | reverse complement strand
CGCCGGCGACCGCCAGCGCCGCGAGTCCGGCCGCGACGAGGACCGCGCGGCGGGCCACTACTTCCCCCTGATCTGCTTGATGACCGCGTCGGTGAGGTCGGTGCCGCCGTAGAGCACGACCGAGCGGTCCAGCACGACGGTGACCCCGGCCTGCTTGGCGACGACCTCCACCGCGGCGCGCAGCTCGCGGTCCAACCCACCCAGGAGCTCGTTGCGCTTCTCGAGGATCTGCTGCTGCAGCTGGCGGTCGAGCTCCTGGCGCTGGAACGCCGTCATGCCCTTGCTGCGCTCCTGAAACTCCCGTTGCTTCGCCGCGAAGAACTCCTGCAGCGCACGCTCGGAGCTGGCTTTGCGCGGATGGTTGTCCAGCGCCCGCTGCATGTCGACGTACCCGACGGTGAACGCCTGGCCCAGCGCGGGCGTGCGCTGGAGCACCAGGCCCACGGCGACGACGACGATGACCGCCACGCCGGCCGCCACCGCCACCTTCCGCGCGTCGATTCGCATGACTCGCCCTCCTTCCGCCGGTGCGGTCGCACCGCACGCTCATTGTACCGTAGCCGGGATCGCCCTCGGGCGCCGTGCACCCCAATGGCCCCGGGCTACAGGTTCGTGACCAGTCGCACCCACACGTCGCCCCGGGAGGTGGCGACGGCTTCCCACGAGACGAACTCGGTGAGCCGGTAGGACAGCGTCGTCTCCACCAGGCTCGCGCGCGCGAAGTGCCCTGCCCGGACCTCCAGGTCCGGCGAGAGCCGGTACTGCAGGAACGTCTCGGTGTCCTCGCCGTCCAGCCGCGTGCGCACGCCGACGGTGACGCTGCTGCCCAGGGCGAGGCGCACGCCCACGGCCCAGCGCCACGCCAGGTTGGAGGGGATCAGCGTCAGCTCGACGAACGGCTCCAGCCCGCCGAACGCCCGTCCCAGCTGCGCGCGCACGTCGGGCACCGGCGCGTGCGTGCCCAGGTTGAGCCTGGCCTCCAGCCGCCCGCGATACAGCGTCGAGTCGGCGACCACGGTGATGCGCGTCACGTCCCCGACCTGCACCTGCGGCCGCGCCACGATGCCGTAGTCCACCGCCGGGCGGTAGGCGGCGAGACGGGCCGCCAGCAGACGCTCCAGGTCGCTCCGGTGGGTGCTGGCGAACGCCACGGGCAGCCCGCGCAGCGGCTCGGCCATCGAGATCACCTGGGGCGTGTGCTGGTGCAGCAGCCAGTAGGGGATCGACGACGACCGGAAGCGCACCCCGATGTCGCGCACGACGCGCGCATCGCGCACGGCGACGGTGAGCACCAGCCGGGGCGGGGTGCCCTCGACGCGGCCGGCCGCGGTGAACCCCGGGACGGTCCGCTCGACGACTGCCGCTACCTCCTGTGCCACCAGCGGTGCCGCCCACGCCAGGGCCGCATGGGGCAGGCGCGCGGTGACCGCGGACGCCTCCGGCAGCGCCGGGGCCAGCGCACGGTCCACCAGCGGCTGCACCTCGGCGTGGACGCCCGCGTACGCGACCTGCACCGGGAGGGCGCCAAGCAGCGGTGCCTGGGGCTCGAGGCCCACGAGCACCGCCGTGGTGCCACCGGGCTGCAGGCTCACCGCGCGCACCCGGTACCCGGTGACCACCCGGTCGATGACCTCGCGCAACACGCCCGCGAAGGTCTCCTGCTGTGCCGCCACCAGGGCGCTGTCACGGCCAAGCAGCAGCCGCTCGGCCGCGGCGCGCGCCACCTCGTGGAGGCGGCGGCCCACCACAGGCGCGGGATCGCCCCCGGCCACCACCACGCGCACCTCGACCTGCTGGACGGGCTGGGCCCACACCGCCGGGGCAGCGACGCCAAGGGTCGCAGCGGTCAGCAGCACCGTGCCCGCGCGCCGCAGACGCGCGCGCCTCAGAAAGGCGGTCCGATCGTCAGCCAGGTCTGCCGACCTCCCTGGGAATTCACCGCGTAGTCGATGCGGATCGGGCCGACCGGCGTGTTGACCATCACGGCCGCCCCGTAGCCCACGCCGCCCGCGCCCGCCACGGCCGGCGCGGCGCCGGCGTCGACGTAGAGCGCGCCGGTGAACTCCCGCAGTTGCCGTAGGAAGGTGCCCAGGGGCAGCCGGTACTCGAGGTTCACCAGCGCCTGGCTGTCGCCCCGGAACTGCCCGTAGCCGAACGCGCGCAGCGTCGACGGCCCTCCCAGCAGGAACTGCTCCTGGAGGGGCAGCGTCCCGTGGCTCCAGCCGCCCAGCGCGCGGCCCACCAGCACGCCGGGCCCCAGGCGGAAGTACCGCGTGTACTCGGCGGTGTACTTGCCGAACCCGAAGTCGCCGCCCAGGGCGGGGATGCCCAGCTCCAGCGTCAGCGCCAGGCGGTCGCCCCGCGTGGGGTTCAGCCGGTTGTCGCGGCGGTCGCGCGCGCCCGACAGCGCCAGCGCGATCGTCCGGCCCGGCGTCAGCAGCGAGGGCGGCGTGCACGGATCGGGCGGACAGGTGTCGGTGGCCTGCTTGGGCAGAGGGGTGATGTCCACCTTCTCCGACCGCAGCCGCAGCGTCAGCAGCGTCTGCGGGTCCACGGGCCGGGCGAAGGTGAGGCTGCTGCCCAGGCGGTCCAGCTGGAAGCGCGAGAAGATGCTCGTGCCGCTGTACTCGAGCTCGATGGTCGACGCCTGGTAGAGGGCGACTTCCATGGAGGTGGGCCGGGCGTCCAGGTGCGGTTCGCGGAAGATCAGGGCGAAGTTGGTGCCGGCGGGGCTGGTCAACGGGGCGTTCCGCTCGCCCAGCCCGCGCTCCAGGCGCAGCGTCACCGACTGGTTGCGCCCCTTCCAGTTCTTCTCGGAGTACTCCACGAGCCCCACGATGCCCGTGCGGTCGCTGTAGCCGATCCCGAACCGGGCCTGCTGCGTGCGCTGCTCCTTGACCTCGATCTCGACGACCACCGCGTCGGGCGCGCTGCCCGGCCGCGGCCGCGCCTGCACGCTCTCGAACAGCTCGAGGTTGAACAACCGCTGCAGGTCCTTGTTCAGGTCGTTGACGTTGAACACCACGCCGGGCCGGACCAGCGCCCCGCGGTCGACGACGAAGCGCTGCGTCTTGACCAGCCCCTTGTACTCGATCGCCTCGACCTTGCCTTCGGCGATGCGCAGGCGCAGCCGCGCTGCCCCGTTGCCCGCCACGTCGATGTCGGCCACGCGGGCCAGGACGTATCCCCGTTCCTCGTAGAGCCGCTCGATGCGGCGCGCGCCGTCGCGCAGCCGGACGATGTTCAGGACCTGGCCGGTGGGCACGTCGAGCGCCCGGAGCAGCTCGGGCGTGGGCACCACCGTGTGGCCCTCGATGGTGACGCTCTCGACGACCGGGTTCTCCACCACCAGGAACGCTACGCGCACGCCGTCTGCCGCGGGCTCCACCCGCACGTTGGCGTCCGCAAACCACCCCGTGGCGACCAGCGCCGCCACGTCGGCGCGCAGGCGCTCGTCGGAGAGCAGCTCGCCCACGCGCACGCCGATCGAGTCCATCACCACGGAGAGGGGCACGCGCTCCAGCCCCCGCACCACCACCTCGACGATGCGCGGCTGCGGGGTCGGACTCGGCACCGGCGTGGGGCTGGGCGCCGGCGTGGGGCTTGGTGCCGGTGCAGGACCGGGTGCGGGCGTCACGCCGGGTGCCGGGGTGGTGCCAGGCGCCGGGGTGGGACGCGGCGCCGGGGACGGCGTCGGCGCGGCCGGAGGCGACGGTGCGGGTGCAGGGCTCGGCCGGGGCGTCGGTATCGACCCCGGCGAGGGCGCGGGGCCTGGTAGGGGCGGCTGTTGCGCGGCCAGCGGGCCGGAGAGCGCCACCAGCGCCAGACAGCCCAGGATCAGTCCAGTGGTCTGCAGGACGGCGATACGACGTGGGCGGCGGTTGGGCAATGCAAACCTCCTCGACGACGGAGCGCGTGCGCACCCGCCCGCACGTCCCGGGGACTCACGGCCTCTGCTGCGCGCGGCATCGCTCCGCGGCGGGCACGCACCGGCCCAGCGTACCACCCTCGACTCACTGCCCGCAAGCGGACCTGGAGCGTGGGTTACTGATCGGCCGTCCGGCGCAGCGACCGCTCCGCCGCCAGCACCAGGTCGATCAGGTCGGCCTGGCTCAGCACGGGCGGAGGCGTCGCCGGGGCCGCTGCCGACGGCGCCGCAGGCGCTGCTGCCGGGACGAGCGCCGGCGGTGACGCCGGTGCCACCGGCGCCACCGGTGCTGCGGACGCCGGCAGGGGTGTGCGCTGAGCGCGTTGTCCCTCGCGCG
>CAZGNA010000222.1:0-4290 GCA_964526945.1 uncultured bacterium | reverse complement strand
TCGACGTGTCGGCATTCTTATCAGCGCTACCTCAATGCCGCCGGATTTGGGTTCACGAGTGGTCTACGGGGAGCCACCAGCATGCTCTGCGCCAAGGCCAGGTACACCACTGGGGCCGGCGGTCGACGCCCGGGGTGGTCTATGGGGACGCCGGCGGCTGCCCGTGAGCGGGCAGCGTGCGCGCCGGCAGCGGACCGCGCTCGTCGAGCAGCAGCACGGTGCGCAGGAGCACCTCGGCCCCCAGCGCGGCGTCCTCCCACGTGGTCCACTCGCGCGGGGAGTGGCTGATGCCTCCCTGGCTGGCCACGAAGATCATGCCCGCCGGTACGTGCGGGGCGAGGATCATCGCGTCGTGCCCGGCGCCGCTGGGCATGGCGAAGGGCTCGTGCCCCAGCGCGGCGATGGCCTCCTCGATGACACCGCGCACCGCGGGCGCCATCGGCACCGGATCCCGCAGGTCCCACGGGGCCATCTGCAGCGTCAGGCCCTCACGCCCTGCCGCGGTGCGGACTTCCTCCTCGATGTCCTCGCACAGCCGGCGCAGACGCGCGCCGTCGGGCGTGCGGACTTCCACCGTGAACTCGGCGCGGCCGGGGACGATGTTGGCGGCGCCAGGGTGCACGCGCAGCGCGCCCACCGTGCCCACGGTCGGCGCGCCCGCGGCCTGGGCCAGCGCGCGCACGGCCAGCACGACCCCGGCGGCGCCAACCAGCGCGTCGCGTCGGCCGCGCATCGGCGTGGTCCCCGCGTGGTTGGCCTCGCCGTCGAACGTCACCCGCGTGCGCGCGATCCCGGTGATGGCGCTCACGGCGGCCACATGGCGACCACTGGCGGCCAGCACCGGGCCCTGCTCGACGTGCAGTTCGAGGTATGCGCCGACCGCGGACGGCACGTGCGCGGTCGGCAGCCCGTGCGCGAACGCGGCCCGCGCGGCAGTCAGCGTGCGACCGTCGCGCCCCTGCAGCGTCTCGAAGCCCCCCGGCGGCACATCGCCCACCAGGCAGCGCGACGCGAGGGTGCCCACGCCGAACCAGTGGCCTTCCTCGTCGGCGAAGCCCAGCACCGCCAGCCCGTGCCCAAGCGCCCGGCCGGCCTCGTGCAGCGCCTGGGCCACCTCGACGCCGGCAACGACCCCGAGCGCGCCGTCGAAGATGCCGCCCTGCGGGACGCTGTCCAGGTGCGAGGCCAGCAGGATCGCGGGCCAGCCGCTGCGCCCTCCCCGGGTGCCCACGACGTTGCCGTGGGGATCGCAGCCCGCCGCCAGGCCGGCCTCGCGCATCCAGCCCGCGACCAGCCGCACGGCGTCAGCGTGGGCCTGACTGTACGGAAAGCGGCTGACGCCACCCTCGGGGTCGGCGCCCACCCTGGCCAGGGCCTCCAGGCGGGCGCGCAAGCGCTCGGGACGGATCGTCGGTGTCGTCGTGGTCATGGGTCTACGATTGCGCACAGCGACGGCAGCCGGCAAGCAGGGGCGCCGGGGTCCGTTGCGTAATACCCGAAGGAGCCTGAGTTCTCCTCCGGCTCGAATCCACCGTCAGGAGTTCCGCGATGACCCTGCCCCCGGGCGTCTACGCCATCCTCCCGACGCCGTTTGCCGACGACGGCCGGCTCGACCTGACCAGCCTGGAGCGCGTCGTGGAGTTCGAACTGGCCGCCGGCATCCACGGCCTGACGATCCTCGGCATCCTCGGCGAGGCGCACAAGCTGGGGGAAGAGGAGCGACGGCAGGTGGTGGCCACCGTGGTCCGTCGGACCGCCGGGCGCGTGCCCGTCGTGGTGGGAGCGTCGGCGCCGGCCACCGACCTGGCCATCCGGTACGGGCAGGAGGCCGAGGCGCTGGGCGCGACCGCGCTCATGGTGGCACCACCGGTCAACCTGCGCGGCCTGGAGCACGTCCGCGAGTTCTACCGGCGCGTGCACGACGCCACCCAGGCACCGCTCGTGGTGCAGGACGAGCCGGTGTTCTCCGGCGTGGTGATGCCGGCCACGTTCCTGGCCGCGCTGACCGACGACCTCCCCCGCGCCCGCGCCATCAAACTGGAGGAGCTGCCGTCGCCGGTCAAGGTCGCACAGGTGCGGGCCGCGGCCCGGCAGCCGGTGGCGGTCTACGGCGGCATGGGCGGTGTGTACTTCTACGAGGAGCTGGCGCGCGGCGCGGCGGGGACCATGACCGGGTTCGCGTTCCCCGAGGTGCTGGTGGCCGTCTACGCCGCCTACGCGGCGGGCGACCGCGTGGCCGCCCGCACGATCTTCTACCGCTACCTGCCGTTGATCCGCTACGAGGGCCAGCCGGGCATCGGCCTGGCGCTGCGCAAGGAGATCCTGCGCCGCCGCGGCGTGATCGCCTCGGCCACCATCCGCCATCCGGGCCCGGCCCTGGATCCGCAGAGCCGCGCCGAGCTCGACGAGCTCCTGGACGCGCTGGACCTGGCCCACGCCGGCACCACGCCCGTGGTCGTGGGCGCCGTGGCGGCCCGGCCATGAACCGGCGCGCGCGTTGCCTGCTGAGCCCCGACGTCGGCCGCGCCAGCGACGAACCCCTGCGCCTGCTGCAGGACGCCGGCGTCGAGGTGGTGTTCTACCCGAAGGCCGGTCGCCTCACCGAGGCCGACCTGCTCCCGCTGGTGGGCGACGCCGACGCCATCATCGCCGGGACCGAGCCGATCACGGCCCGCGTGCTGGCCGCCGCGCCGCGGCTGCGGATCGTGGCCCGCCGCGGCGTGGGGCTCGACTCGGTGGACGTGGCCGCCGCCACGGCACGGGGCGTCGTCGTCACCACCACCCGCGGGGTGAACACCGAGGCGGTCGCCGACCACGCCATGGCGCTGCTGCTGGCGACGGCGCGGCGCGTGGCCTGGCTCGACCGGCGCATGAAGGCGGGCCAGTGGGACCGCGCCATCAGCATCGACGTCTACGGCAAGACCCTGGGCGTGGTGGGCTTCGGCGCCATCGGCCGGGCCGTGGCCCGGCGCGCCGCGGGCTTCGGGCTGCGGGTCCTGGCGTACGACGTGGCCCCCGACGAGGGCGCGGCCCGCGCGCTGGGCGTGCGGCTGTGCGCGCTGGACGCGCTGCTGGCCCAGAGCGACTTCGTGTCGGTCCACGTGCCGCTGCTGCCCGACACGCGGGGGTTGATCGGCGAGGCGACGCTGGCCCGCATGAAGCCCGGCGCGATCCTGATCAACACCAGCCGCGGCCCCGTGGTGGACGAGGCCGCGCTGCTGCGGGCCCTGCAGACCGGCCACCTCGCCGGCGCCGGGCTGGACGTCTTCGCCGACGAGCCGCCCCTCGACTGGACCCTCGTCCAGCTCGACCAGGTGGTGGCCACCCCGCACGTGGCCTCGCACACCAAGGAGACGCTGGCCCGCATGGACCGGGCCTGCGCGGAGGCGGTGCTGGCGGTGCTGCGCGGGGAGCGTCCGGCGCACGTGGCCAACCCCGAGGTCTACGCGCGCGCGCCCGAGTAGGCCGCACCGCACGGCCCCTCGTTCACGCCCGCCACAGCATCCGGGGGTCCAACAGGTCGCGCAGCCCGTCGCCCAGCAGGTTCAGCCCCAGGATGAAGAACACGATCGCCGCGCCCGGCGCGATCAGCAACCAGGGCGCGGTGGCCAGGTAGGTGCGTGAGGTCGCCAGCATGTTCCCCCACTCGGGGGCGGGCGGCTGCACGCCGAGCCCCAGGAACCCCAGCGCCGTGACCGTTAGCAGGGCGTGGCTGCCCGTCAGCGTGGCGTACACGGCGACGCGGCCGGCGATGTTGGGCAGCACGTGCCGGACGATGATGCGGGCGGTGGTGGCGCCCTGGGCGCGGGCCGCCTCCACGTAGTCGCTGCCGACGACGGTCAGCACGAGGCTGCGCACCAGACGCGCCAGCGCCGGCGCGGTGGTGATGCCCACCGCCACGACGACGCTGTGCAACCCCACGCCCAGCAGGCTCACCAGCACCACCGCCAGCACCAGCGACGGCACCGTGAGCGCCGCGTCGAAGATCGCCAGCAGCACGCGGTCGGTGCGACCGCCCACGACGCCGGCGGTCAGCCCCACGGGCACCGCGATGGCCAGCGACAGCGCCAGGCCCAGCAGCACGATGGTGAGGTCGGCGCGCGATGCCATGATGACGCGGCTGGCCAGATCGCGGCCCAGGTCGTCGGTGCCAAACCAGTGGGCCGCCGACGGCGGCTGCAGCGCCGCCAGGAGGTCCTGGGCGCTGGGATCCCGGGGCGCCAGCCATGGCGCGCTGATCCCCACCACCACGTAAGCGGTCACCAGCAGCACCCCCGGGACGACGCTGGG
>CAZGNA010000221.1:0-4356 GCA_964526945.1 uncultured bacterium | reverse complement strand
GGGGCAGCGAGCCGAGCGCCGCCGCCGTGCCGACCGCCAGCTCGGCGCCGTGCGCGAGCAGCACGCCGCCCGTCACCGCCGCGGCCACCGGACGGCTTGGCCCTACAGCACGCGGTAGACGGCGAGCGTGGACAGCGTGACCGCCGCCACCAGCAACACCAGCGCGGCACCGGCGGCGACGGCAGTGACCTCGGTGGGACGCCGCTCCCACCCGATCTCACGGCTCAGGTGCCGGTAGACCCGCCGCAGCTCGCCCAGGTTGGTCGTGCGGTAGTACTCGCCGCCGGTGGCCTCGGCCATGCCGCGCAGGGTCTCCTCATCGAGGCGCACCCAGATGCTGCGGCCGCCGATGTTCAGGAACGTGCCCTCGGGGGTGCCGATGCCGACGGTGTAGACTTTCACCTGCTGTTCGCGCGCGATCCGTGCCGCCTCCATGGGCAGGACGCCCCGGTTGCTCTGGCCGTCGGAGAGCAACACGACGACCCCTGGGGGCAGTGGTCCCGTCGGGGGCGGCACAGACGGCGCTGCACCGGGTGGCACACCCGGCCCGGGCGCCCCGAACCCGAACGGCCCACCCGGCGCGCCGCCGGCACCGCTGGGGCGCACGCGGCCCGGCAGGTTCCAGACGGCCTCGAGCAGCCCGTCGCCAATGGCGGTGGCGAACTCGGTCTGCAGCAGGTCGATGGCGTCGAGCAGCCGCGCGCGATCGGCGGTGGGCGGCACGACCGTGGTCGCGTAGGAACTGAAGGTCACCAGCCCCACGCGAAAGCCGCGGGGCAGCGTCTGGACGAACTCGCGCGCGGCGAGCTTGGCGGCCTCCATGCGGTTGGGGGGCAGATCCTCGGCCAGCATGCTGCGGCTGACGTCGATCGACAGCACCACCACGCCCTGACTCGCCGGGACGGGCAGCGGCGCGATCGGGCGCGCGAGCCCCAGCACGGCCGCGGCCAGCGCCAGCAGGAAGAGCCCGGCCGGCGCGTGGCGGCGCCACCGGCTGTGCGCGGCCGCCGCAGCGGTCAACAGCGCGACATCGGGTACGAGCACGGTGCGGCGGGCCCGCCGTCTCAGCGCCCCCAGGTAGACGAGCGCCAGCGCCGGCAGCGCCGCCAGCGCCCAGAGCACATAGGGCCACTCGAACGTCATGGCAGGCGCCGGAACCACGCCAGCGACAGCCCGCCGCCGGCCAGCATCGCCACCGCCGCGAGCCCCACCAGCAGGAACGACACCTCCATGCGCGTGCGCTCCCAGCCGATGACGCGTCCCAGCTCGCGCGCGATGGCGCGCAGGTCCTCGGCGCGGGCCGAGGCGAAGTGCTTGCCGTCGGTCATCTGGGCGATGCGCTCCAGGCCCGAGGCGTCGAACGGCACGAGGACGAGCTGGTTGTCCAGGCGCATGACCGTCCCGCCCCGCGTCCCCAGCGCGATGGTGTAGATGCGGACCTTGCCGTCACGGGCGAGTTGCGCCGCCTCGAAGGGGTTGGGCCCGAAGTTGTTCACCCCGTCGGAGAACACCACGATCGCCGCCGGTGCGAGCTCGTCGAGCGAGGGTGCGGGGCCCGTCGAGGGCGGCAGCGGCGACCGGGGGCTGCCCGACTGCAGCAGCCGCTCGAGGCGCTCGCCGAGCACCTGCGCGCGACCGGGGAGCACGCGCAACGCCTCGAGGATGCCGCCGCCGACCGAGGTGGCCGACTGGGGCTGGATGCGCTCGAGCGCCTCGGCCAGCGCCTGCCGGTCGGTCGTGGGCGGGAGCAGCACCTGTCCGTACTCGCTGAAGACCACCAGGCCGATCTTGGTCGAGCGCGGCACCAGCGCCGCGAACTCCCGGGCCGCCTGCCGGGCGGCGTCGAGGCGTGAGGGGGGCACGTCGGTGGCGATCATGCTTCGGCTGGTGTCGATCGCCAGCATCACCGCGGCGCGGTTGACCGGCAGGGGGATCGCGGCCACGGGGCGGGCCAGCGCCACCGCCAGCAGGACGATGGCGACCAGGTAGCAGCCCAGGGGCAGGGCCTGCTGCCAGCGCGGGGGACGCACGACCAGGCGGTCGAACAGCCGCGGGTCAGCGAACCGGGCGGCGACACGCTGCTGGCGCCGGGCCAACCACCGCTGCCCTGCCAGCAGCAGCGGCACCAGGCCCAGGGCCCACAGCATCACCGGCCAGGTGAACTCCATTGGCGCCTCCGCCGCCGGACGAACCGCACCAGCGGCTCGACCAGCGACTCTGCCGTCGACAGTTCCAGCACGTCGGCCCGCGCCTGCCGGAACGCGGCCGCAATCCGCGCGCGGCGCTCGGCCACCAGGCGGTCGAACGCGGCCCGCACGCGCCGGTCGGAGGTGTCGATCCAGCAGTGCTCGCCCGTCTCGGGGTCGCGCACCGGGAGCACGCCCACGTCGGGCAAGGCCTCTTCGGCCGGGTCACGGACCCACACGGCGATGACGTCGTGCCGCCGGCCCAGGTCCCGCAGCGCGCGCGCCCACCCCTCGGGCGCCAGGAAGTCGGACACCACGAAGACCAGGTGACGACGCCGCAGCATGCTGGCCGCCAGCCGCAGGGCGCCGGCCAGGTCGGTGAGGCCGCCGGTGCCCTCACCCGCCCGCTCCAGCAGGTGCAGGATGCGCAGCGCGTGCCGGCGACCGGTGCGGGGGGGCACCACCGGGAGGTGGCGCCCCGGGAACGCGATGGCGCCCACCTTGTCGCCGTGGCGCGTGATGATGTACGCGGCCACGCCGGCGAACTCCACCGCCAGCTCGCGCTTGAGACACCGGCGGGTGCCGAACGCCATGGACGGCGACAGGTCCACCAGCAGCCAGGCGGTGATCTCGCGCTCCTCGAGGTACTGGCGGACGAACAGCCGGTTCATCCGCGCGGTGACGTTCCAGTCGATGCGGCGAATCTCGTCGCCGGGCTGGTACTCGCGGACCTCGGCCAGGTCGAGGCTGGGGCCGTAGAACACGCCGCGGTAGTCGCCGAACAGGAACCCGTCCAGCCGCCGGATGACGGTGAACTCGAGGCGCCGCAGCAGGCGCTCTGGGGCCTCGCGCGGCGCTGGCGCGACGGTGGCCTCGGGCGGCTTGCCGGCGCCCCTCATGCCACGACCTGCGACGCCCCGGGCATGACGCCCCGCCCCGCTCAGGCGTCCGCGGGCAGCGGGGCCACCGCGCGCTCCCGCTCGTAGGGATCGCCCAGGGCCACCCGCGGCGGCTGCACCGCGGCGATCACCTGCTCGACGATGCTGTCGGCGGTCACCTCGTCGGCGAGCGCCTCGTACGAAAGCACCAGGCGGTGGCGCAGGACGTCGGGGGCCAGGTCGCGCACGTCCTCGGGCATGACGTACTCGCGGCCCCGCAGCAACGCCAGCGCCCGCGCCCCCAGCACCATGTTGAGAGACGCCCGCGGGCTCGCGCCGTAGGCCACGTACTTGCGCAGCGTCTGGAGGCCGAACTCCTCCGGGCGGCGCGTCGCCGTGGCCAGCGTCACCGCGTACTCGCGCACCTTGGGGTCGACGTACACGGCGTCGGCCACCGCCTGCAGCCCGTGGAGGTCGCTGGCGCTGATCACCGGCGTGACGTCGGCCAGCGGCCCGCTCATGCGCTCGACGATCGTCACTTCCTCGTGGTAGGACGGGTACCCGATGACCACCTTGAACATGAACCGGTCGACCTGCGCCTCGGGCAGCGGGTAGGTCCCTTCGCTCTCAATGGGGTTCTGGGTGGCCATGACGAGGAACGGATCGGGCAGCGGGAAGGTCTGCTTGCCGATGGTCACCTGCCGTTCCTGCATGGCCTCCAGCAGGGCCGACTGCACCTTGGCCGGCGCCCGGTTGATCTCGTCGGCCAGCACGAAGTTGGCGAACAGCGGACCCAGTTCGGTCTCGAACGTGCCGGTGTGCTGGTTGTAGAGCCGGGTGCCGACCAGGTCGGCCGGCACCAGGTCGGGCGTGAACTGGATGCGCTTGAACTGGCAGTCGATGGCGCGGGCGGTCGTCTTGATGGCCAGGGTCTTGGCCAGGCCGGGCACGCCCTCGATGAGCACGTGCCCGCGCGCCAGCAGGGCCACCAAAATGCGCTCGAGCATGATGTCCTGCCCGACGATGATCTGCTTGACCTCGCGGAGCACCTTGCGCATCGTCGCGGAGGCCTGCTGGAACGTCTCGAGGGGGAGGGTCGCGGACGTGGTCACGGGTCACCTCTCGTGGTGGACAACGACGCCGCGGCCGAGCCTATGCCCCACGGCGCCGCCATGCACGGCCAGGTTTGGTTTCACGTTAGCACCGGCCCTGCAGGGGGTCAAGGCGAGGGGCGCAACGCTGTAATAGCTCATTGATTTTGTCACCCCCTAACGGCTCAGTGAATCTGTCAC
>CAZGNA010000220.1:0-4400 GCA_964526945.1 uncultured bacterium | reverse complement strand
GCCTAGCGTCCTGGGGGCGCGTACTTGACGTTCCTGGCCTTGCCGGCCGCGCTGTCGAACTCGTCCGGCGTGAGGAGCACGGTCGTGGTGCCGCGGAACGCCCCGGCCGCTCCGATGGCCAGCGACAGCGCTGCCGCCGACACGTTGTCCGGGACGTCGACCAGCACGACGACGTCGTCGGTGCCGAACGCAAAGTAGAACGCCTCCATCCTCCCGCCCAGGCTCTCGACCGCCTGGCGCGCGGCGTCGCGGCGCTTCGAACCGCCGTCGGCGAGCACGCCGCGGATCCCCTCCAGCGTGTACGATCCGTGGTACAGGTACTTGGGCATGGGAGCCCTCCTGGAGTCGATGTGCTCCCGGGAGCAGCGGCGGGGAAGGGGAACGCGCGAGTGTAGGGGGAAAGGGGAGCCACGGGGTACTACGGGTTGCACCCGCACGGTTCCTGCCCTGCGCCGCCGCGGGAGCAATCAGCGGTGTCAGGCTCCCACCGCCACACCGACGACCAGGCCAAGCCCAAACGTGTCGCGGCCAGCAGCAGGGAAGCGCCTGCGCGCGGCCAACCGGTTAGGTAGTTCCCGTGGGAGGTGGTCTGATGACCGACGAGCGAGCCGACCGTGCCACAGCCCTTACTCGCCGAGACCTCCTGCGCTACGGCGCGACGGGTGCCGGCGCTCTCCTGACCGCGCCCGTGTGGACGCGACTGGCAGCAGCCGGTCCCCATCCCGTGCTGGAGCCCAAGAAGGGGGGCACGTTGGTCATCGCCTGGGAGGCCGACCCGGGCGTGCTGGTACCCGGGCTCTCGACCGGCGGGGCGACGGTGCGCGCCCTGGTTCTGCTGTACGACAGCCTGGTCCACGAGGACCTCACCAAGCCCGCAGGGCAGGTCGACTCGCCGCCGATCACCCCCGGGCTCGCCGAGCGCTGGACCATCTCGCCCGACGGCATGACCTACACGTTCTTCCTGCGCCGGGGGGTGAAGTTCCACGACGGCACCGAGGTCGATGCCGAGGCCGTCAAGTTCAACTTCGACCGGGCGATCGACGAGCGCCATCCCTTCTTCGACGCCACGTTGCGGTCGATCAACTTCTCCCTGGTGGGCTACCGCGTCATCAAGGAGACCCGGGTCGCCGACCGGTACACGTTCCAGCTGGTCCTGAGCGAGCCGTTCCCGTCGCTGCTGCGCAACCTGGCGACCCGCACCACGGGCATCGTGAGCCCCACGGCGATGCGTCGCCTGGGCAAGGATCGGTTCGCGCTGGCGCCGGTCGGCAGCGGCCCGTTCAAGTTCATCGAGCAGGAGCGCGGTGTGAAGGTGGTGCTGGAGCGCAACCCCGACTACTGGGGCGGCGCGCCACTGCTGGACCGCGTGGTCATCCGCCCCATCGTCGAGGCGGCGTCACGGGTGGCCGCCCTGGTCGCCGGGGAGGTCGACGTGATGGTGGTGATCCCACCCGACTCCGTGCACCAGCTGCGGTTCAACCGCAGCATCCAGGTGGCCTTTGCGGGCCCGCCGCACATCTGGTTCTGGATGTTGAACTGCCGGGCGACGCCCACGAAGGACAAGCGCGTGCGCCAGGCGATGAACTACGCCGTCAACCGCGAGGGGCTGGTGAAGGACATCCTGCGGAACACGGCGACGGTGGCCAAGGGACCGTTCCCGCCCGGCAACCCGGGCTACGCCAAGGACAACGTCGCAGGCTACACCTACGATCCCGCCCGGGCCCGCCGGTTGCTGGCCGAAGCGGGCTTCCCCAACGGGTTCGAGATGAAGTGCTTCTACCCCGCCAGCGGCACGGGCATGATGGTCCCGACGCCCATGAACGAGTACATCCAGGCCAACCTGCGCGACGTGGGCATTCGCGTGTCCTTCGAGGTGCTGGAGTTCGGCGCGTTCATCGCGAAGGCGCGGCTGGGGCTCGACGACGAGACGTCGGCGCTGCAGACGTCGTGGAGCAGCAACGACCCGTGGTGGCTGGAGAGCATGTTCCACTCCGACCTGCACCCGCCCAAGGGCAACGTCCGCACCTGGTACAAGAACCCCGAGGTGGACCGCTTGCTGGATCAGGCCCGGCGCGAGCTGAACGAGGCCCGGCGGCTGCAGCTCTACCGCCAGGCCGAGAAGCTCATCACCGACGACGCGCCGTGGATCTTCGTCTGCCACGATCGGAGCCCGATCGCCTACCGGGCGAAGGTGCAGAACTTCGTGGCGCCGCCCTCGTGGAACTTCGACCTGCGCCAGGTCTGGTTGCGGTAAGGCAGGCGCCGGGCGGCCGCGCCGGGAGACAGCCGCGGGAGACAGACGGTGGGCCGGTACGTCGTCCATCGACTGCTGCTGGCCGTCCCCGTGTTGCTGGGGATCTCCGTCGTCGTCTTCCTCATGCTGAAACTGGTCCCGGGCGACCCGGCGGTGGCCCTGCTGGGCCCCCAGGCTGAGCCGCGGGATATCGAGATGCTGCGGCGGGCCTGGGGGCTCGATCGCCCGGTGCACGAGCAGTACCTGACCTGGCTCGGCCACGCGCTCCGCGGCAACCTCGGCCTCTCGCTGGAGCAGCGGGTGCCCGTCGCCGACCTGGTGCTGGCCCGCTTCAAGAACACGGCGGTCCTCACCCTGGCCAGCGTGCTGTTCTCGCTGGCGCTGGGGCTGACCGCGGGGATCGTGAGCGCCACACGGCCGCGGTCGCTGTTCGACCGGCTGACCATGGTCGCCGCCCTTTTCGCCAACAGCATGCCGGCGTTCTGGCTGGGACTGGTGCTGATCTTCGTCTTCTCGCTGCGGTTGGGCTGGTTCCCGGTGAGCGGCATGTACTCGATCCGCGGCGAGGGCGGTCTTGCCGATCTGCTGCACCACCTGGTCCTGCCGGCCATCACCCTGGGGGGCGCCACCACCGCCATCGTGGCGCGGCTGACCCGCTCCAGCATGCTGGAGGTCATCCGCCAGGACTACGTGCGCACGGCGCGGGCCAAGGGCCTCGTCGAGCGGCGCGTGGTGCTGGGCCACGCGCTGCGCAACGCGCTGCTGCCCGTGGTGACCGTGGTAGGGTTGCAGGTCGGGTTCCTGCTGGGCGGGGCGGTGCTGACCGAGACGGTCTTCTCGTGGCCCGGGGTGGGCCTGCAGCTCTATCGCGCGATCTCGACCCGCGACATCCCGCTGATCCAGGGCAGCGTGCTACTCATCGCGGTGACCTTCGTGGTCATCAACCTGGTGGTGGACCTGCTGTACGCCGTGCTGGACCCGCGCATTCGGTACGCCTAGGCCGTCACGTGCCGCGCAGCCGCGGATCCAGCGCGTCCCGCAGCCCGTCGCCCAACACGTTGAAGCCGAGGGTCACCACGAAGATCACCAGCCCCGGGATCGTGGCGACGTGCGGCGCCACGCCCAGCACCTGTCGGCCGGCGGCGAGCATGGCGCCCCAATCGGCGGCGGGTGGCTGCACGCCTAGCCCGAGGAAGCTGAGCCCGGCGGCGAAGATGACCACCCGTCCGGTCTCGAGGGTGGCGTAGACGATCACCGCGGGGAGCACGTTGGGCAGCACGTGGCGCAGCACGATGCGTGCGGTGCTGGCGCCCAGGCAGCGGGCGGCCTCGACGTACTCCCGCTCGCGCACCGACAGCACGAGGCCGCGGACCAGCCGTGCGAAGATCGGCACCGAGACCACCACGATCGCCATGACGACGTTCTGCAGGCCGGGTCCCAGGGCGGCCGCGATCCCGATGGCGAGCAGGATCGAGGGAAATGCCAGGACGACATCGAGGGTCCGCATGACGACCTGGTCTACCCAGCCGCGCGCGTATCCCGAGATCAGTCCCAGGACCAGACCCAGCGTCCCCGAGATGAGCACCGGCACCACGGCCACCCAGAGGGAGATCCGTCCGCCCCACAGCAGCCGGCTGGCGATGTCGCGGCCGATGTCGTCGGTGCCGAGCAGGTGTCCCGGCGTGCCCGGCGGCAGCAGGCGTGCGGCGGCGTTCACCCGGTAGGGATCGTGGGGGGCCAGGTGGGGGGCAAAGACCGCACCCAGGACGGCCAGCACCACGACAGCGAGCCCGGCCAGCGCGACACGGTCGCGGCGCAGGCTGCGCCAGGCGATGGCGGCCTGGGAGGCAGCCGGGCGTGCCGCGGCGCCAGGAGCGGGCGCCTCGTCGGCACGCGAGAGCGTCACGGGTGCACGCATGTCGTCAGCGCGTCAGCAGGTGGTTGCCCGATGACACGGACTGCCAGCGTCGTGTGGTGCGGAAGGGGAGATTTGAACTCCCACGGGCTTGTGGCCCACAGGCTCCTGAGGCCTGCGCGTCTGCCAGTTCCGCCACTTCCGCGCGGTACACGGTAGCCGTGCGCGACACGCCCCGCACCTGTCAAGATAGCCGGAGCGACGGGACGCCGTCAAGGCGCACGGCGCGCG
>CAZGNA010000219.1:0-4416 GCA_964526945.1 uncultured bacterium | reverse complement strand
TCAACGCGAACATCGGCTCCTCCGCGTGGTCGGCGGTCAGTCTTTCAGGCGCGCGTCCACGTACGTCATGTGCACCGTGGTGGCGCCCCGGGTGGCCGTCGCCGTGGCCAGCGTGGCGCCGTCGTGGACCAGGGTCGCCGTCACCGTCCCGTAGTCGCGCATCTGGCTCAAGATCGCCTGGGTGGCCAGCGTCGCTTCCGCCTCGAGCAGGTCCCGCAGCTCCTTCTTGGGCTTCTCGGGCTTGAAGAGCACCGATGTGAACGTCACCGCCACGGTCTTCTTCTCCCGGTCGACCGTTACCGCACGGACCGTATTGGCGCCGACGATGTTCTCCACCAGGTTCCTGGCCAGCACCTCGGGTTCGGGCGGCCGCCGCCGCGCCTCCTGCTGGCGGCGGTAGCTCAGGTCCCACACGTACATCCCGCCGGTCACCAGCACCGCCACCGCCACGTACACGGCGATGGGCACGACGTTGATCCCGGTCTTGCGCGCCAGGCTCTTGGATCGCACGCCTGTCACCTGCCACCTCCCGTGTCGACAAGAGACTATTCCACCGCCCGGGGAGCGCCCCTGCCCGTCGCGCCGGTGCGCGTGGCCCACGCCGCGGTGACCCGGGCTGGCCCGGCAGACCGCGCCACGGCCCCGGCGTGCAGGGCGCCCAGAGACCTCAGGGAGCGAACGTCAGTCCCGGGGCGCGCACCAGCGTCCCCCGGTAGAGGAAGTGCACCTGCCGCAGGGCCGCCTCGAGGTCGAACGGGGTGAGGGCCGACACGGCGTCCACCGGCACGACGACCCGGTAGCCGCGCAGCGCGGCGCTGCCCGCGGTGTGCAGCACGCAGATGTTGGCCACGGTGCCGCAGACGACCACGGTCTGGACGCCGGCCAGCCGCAACTCGTGGTCCAGCGGAGTACCGAAGAACCCGTCGTAGCGCAGTTTGCGAATCACACGGTCCCCCGGCTGGGGGGCCAGGGCGTCCACGATCTGCCAGCCCCAGCTGCCTTCCAGGCAGTGCGGGCCCCAGATGGGGAACTCGGGATCCCCCTCCACGTGGGTGTCCTGCGTGTAGAACACCCGGGCGCCGGCGCTTCGGGCGCGGGCCAGCAGCCCGGCGATGACCGGCACGGTCCGGGCGGCGTCGGGCACCACCAGGGCGCCGCCCGTCGACACGAAGTCGTTCTGCATGTCCACCACGACCAACGCCGCCGTCCCGGCGGACACGGTCACGGCGTCGTGGACGACGTACTCGGGCACCTCCACGGTCTGCGGCATGGTCGCGCTCACCCGCTGCTGTGATTAGGTCGACGCTTCGGGCTTGGGCCGCAGCCGCGGCAGCGGCGCCTCGGGGCGAACCCGCGGCTCGACCGCAGGCTCGGGGGCGGGCTCCGCCGGCGGCGGCCCGGCGGCCGGCGGCTCCAGGGGCCTGCCCTCGAACAGGCGGGCCAGCTCGTCCGCCTCCAGGCTCTCGCGCTCGACCAGCGCCCGGGCGATGCGCTCCAACGCGTCGCGGTGCCTGACGATGAGCTGGCGGGCCTGCTCGTAGCACTCGTCGATGATCCGGCGGATCTCCTTGTCGATCTCGTAGGCGATCTCCTCGCTGTAGTTGCGGCTCTCGACGAGGTCGCGGCCCAGGAACACCGGCCCGTGGCGCTTGCCCAGCGACAGGGGGCCCAGCTTGGTGGACATGCCGTACTCGGTGACCATCTTGCGGGCCAGCTCCGTCGCCTGTTCGAAGTCGTTCTGGGCGCCGGTGGTCACCTCGCCGAAGACGACCTCCTCGGCGACCCGACCGCCCAGCCCCACGGTGATCCGCGCCAGGATCTCCTGCTTCGTGTAGGTGTACTTGTCCTCGGGCGGCGCGAACATCACGTACCCCAGCGACAGTCCCCGCGGGAGGATCGTCACCTTGTGGGGCGGATCGGCACCGGGCACGACCTTGGCCAGCAGCGCGTGGCCGGCCTCGTGGTACGCGGTGAGCTCCCGCTCCTTGGGCGTGAGGATACGGCTGCGCCGCTGCGGGCCGGCGATCACCCGGTCGATGGCTTCGTCGAACTCGGCGGCCGTGATCTTCTTCTTGTTGCGCCGCGCGGCCAGCAGTGCGGCCTCGTTGACCATGTTGGCCAGGTCGGCCCCCGAGAACCCCGGCGTGCGCTTGGCCAGCGCGTCGAGGTCGACGTCGCCGGCCAGGGGCTTGCCGCGGACGTGCACGTCGAGGATCGCCCGGCGGCCCTTGGTGTCCGGGTTGTCCACCACGATGCGCCGGTCGAACCGCCCGGGCCGCAGCAGCGCCGGGTCGAGGATGTCCGGCCGGTTGGTGGCCGCGATTACGATGATCCCCGCATTGGGGTCGAACCCGTCCATCTCGACCAGCAGCTGGTTGAGGGTCTGCTCGCGCTCGTCGTGCCCGCCGCCCAACCCCGCGCCGCGCTGCCGCCCGACGGCATCGATCTCGTCGATGAAGACCAGGCACGGCGCGCTCTTCTTGGCCTGGTCGAACAGGTCCCGCACGCGCGACGCGCCCACCCCAACAAACATCTCCACGAACTCGGAGCCTGAGATCGAGAAGAACGGCACGCCGGCTTCGCCCGCCACCGCCTTGGCCAGGAGGGTCTTGCCCGAGCCGGGCGGTCCCACCAGCAGCACGCCCCGGGGGATCTTGGCACCCAGCGCCTGGAACTTCTTCGGGTACTTGAGGAACTCGATGACCTCCTGGAGCTCCTCTTTGGCCTCGTCGACGCCCGCCACATCGGCAAACGTCACCTTGGGCTTGCTGTCGGTGTGGAGGCGGGCGCGGCTCTTGCCGAAGGCCATGGCCTGGTTGCTCCCCGACTGCGCCTGGCGAAGCATGAGCATCCACAAGCCGACCAGCAGCATGATGGGCAGCAGGGTCGAGAGCAGGCTGGGCCACAGGCTCGTCCGCGACCGGGGCTCGACCTTGATGGCCACGCCCTTGGCCTTGAGCAGCTCGAGGTACGACGCGTCCCCCGGGGGGATGTAGGTCGTGAACTGCTGGCCGTTCCTCAGACGCCCGTTGACAGTGCCGTCGCCGATCTCGACCTGCACCACCTGCCCCGCCTGGACCTGCTCGACGAAGGCGCTGTAGTCCATCACCTCCCGCGGGGCCCGCCGCCATAGCTGCAGCGCAAACGGAAAGGCCACCGCCAGGATCACGGCCCACACGATGAGGTTGCGCAGATACCGGTTGGTCACAGGCGCCCTGATCCCCCGCGCGCCGTCGCGCGCTGTACTTCCATTATAGCATTACCCTGCTCCCGTCCGGCGTCGCCGCCGCCGTACGGGCTGGAGCACCACCGCGTGGGCGGTGCGGAGGGCCACGAGCCCCGGCAGATCGGCACGCTCTCCCGGGCGGCCGTCCAGCGTCATCTCCCGCACCCGTTCGATATGGACGAACGCCAGGCCGCGGATGTTCCCGCCCGCATCGCACAGCGCCTGGTAGACGACCCGGCGCTGCAGCGCGGTGGGGAGCGCACGCAACGGGTCGAGTGCGATCGCCACGCGCCCACGCCGTCGCCGGACCGCCGTGCGCGCGGCACCGGCGGCCAGCGCGTCGAGCACCTGCGCGTCGTCGGCGGCCTGCTGCGCCAAGCGCCACAGCACGGCTTTCACGCCGGGGTTATACCCTGCGAGGACGGGGAGCAAGTCGTGCCGGATCCGGTTGCGCAGCGCGATCCGCGACCGATTGGTCGGATCGCGCCGCCAGGGCACCCCTTCGGCCTGCAGGTAGGCCAGCACCTCGTCCCGCCAGACGCCCAGCAATGGCCGCACCACCCAGAGGCCGTCGTGCGGGCGCCGGGCAGGCATGCCCGCCAGCGGATCCGCGGCCCCGCGCAGGAGACGCAACAGCGCCGTCTCGACCTGGTCGTCCGCCGTGTGGGCCACCGCCAGGCGGCGCGCGCCGACCCGGCGGGCGATGCGCGCCAGGGCCGCGTACCGCAGCGTCCGTGCCGCTTCCTCCAGCGTCAGGCGCTGGCGGCGGGCCAGGCCCCGCACGTCGACACGCACCACCGACACCGGCACACCCCACGCCTGGGCCATCCGCCGCACGAACGCCGCATGGGCGTCCGCGCGCCGGTGCAATCCGTGGTGGACGTGCGCGACGTGCAACCGCAAGCGGAACTCGGGCGCCAGGCGGCGGAGCACGTGGAGGAGCGCCATCGAGTCCGGGCCGCCGGAGACGCCCACGACCACGGTCTCACGGCCGGCCACCAGCCCGGCGCGTAGCGCGGCGCGCACACGCTGGGCCACACGATGCACCACCGCGCGGTCAGGCATCCCGATCGGGCAGGCGGACCGGCTCCTCCTGGGCCGCCGGCCCACGTGGTGGCGGCGGGGAGACTCGAACTCCCGACTCCGCGGGTATGAGCCGCGTGCTCTGACCAGCTGAGCTACGCCGCCAC
>CAZGNA010000218.1:0-4431 GCA_964526945.1 uncultured bacterium | reverse complement strand
GACTTCCTCATCCTGCGGGCACTGCGGGCCAGCGGCGGTACCGCCGTCGCCGTCGTGGCGCTGGTCGCGGCAGGGTGCGGCGCGCGGCGCGCCGCGCCGGCGCTGCCGCCGGCCGTCGTGGACGTGGTGGCCCGCGAGTGGGCGTTTGCACCCGCGTCGCTGACGGTGGCGGCCGGACGTATCGCCGTACGCCTCAGGAACGAGGGGCTGGTGGAGCACAACCTGGTCGTCGACGGTGTGCGCGGAGCCCAGATCGAGGGCGTGCCCCCCGGCAGGGAGGCGACGGTCGCGTTCGAGCTCGCGCCGGGGACCTACGTGGCCTACTGCAGCATCCCCGGCCACCGCGAGGCCGGCATGACGCTGACCATCCGGGTGGCGCGATGAGCGTGGCGCTGGACCTGCAGGAGATCTACCGGCCCATCGCCGACGACCTCGAGGGGCTGTACGAGCTGCTGCACCGTGAGCTGCGCAGCGACGACCCGTTCGTCGGCGAGCTGGTCGCGCACGTGCTGGCCGCGCGGGGAAAGCTGGTCCGGCCGGCGCTGGCGCTGCTGTCGGCCGCGGCGGCGGGCGGCGCCGACGAGCAACGCCTGTGGCTGGCTGGCACGGTCGAGCTGATCCACATCGCCTCGCTGATCCACGACGACGTCATCGACGCCGCCGACCTACGCCGCGGCGTCTCCACCGTCAACGTGCTGTGGGGCAACCAGCTGGCGGTGTTGCTGGGCGACTACCTGTTCGCCACCGCCTTCGACCTGGTGAGCCGGATGCGGCACCCGGAGGTGGCGCCCACGATCGCGCGGGCGGCGGTGGCGATGAGCGAGGCCGAGATCCTGGCGACCAAGGTGGGGGGCGAGCCCTACGAGGACGACGCCATCTACTTCCGGATCATCGAGGGGAAGACCGCACGCCTGGTCGCCGCGGCCTGCCGGGCAGGCGCGCTGGTGGCCGGCGCCGGGCCCGCGATCGCCGACGCGCTCGAGGCGTTTGGCCTGGCCTGGGGGATGTGCTTCCAGATCACCGACGACGCGCTGGACCTGGTGGGCGACCCGCAGGCCATGGGGAAGCCCATCGGGAGCGACATCGATACGGGGAAGACGACGCTCCCGGTGATCGCCGCGCTGCGCGCGGCGCCCCCCGCCGACCGCGACCGGCTCCGGGCGCTGGTGCGCGGGGAGGCCGGCGGGCTCGCCGACCTGCAGGCGCTCGTCCACCGCTACGACGGCGTCCGGCAGGCGCTGGAGGTTGCGCGCATGTACGCGGACCGGGCCGTGGCGGCCCTGCAGCCGCTGCCGCCTGGCCCCGCACGGGCCAGCCTGGAGGCGCTGACGGCGTTCGTGCTGGTGCGGGCGCGATGAGTCCCCCGGGCGCACCCCGGAACGGTCGGAGGCGTCGCGCCGGCGCCGCGTGCCCGGGCCCGGCGGCAGGCGCGCCCGGCGGGTGGTGTCCGCGGGCGGTCACTGCCCCCCGCCGCGCGCGGTGCGTTACAGTAGGGAGCGGGGTCGGCCCATCAATGGCATCGACACCACGGAGGAACATCTCATGACGTTTGCGCGTTCTGGCACCCCGCGCACGCCCGTGCAGCAGTGGTTCGCGGACGGGCTCGAGCGCGTGATGCGCGCTCGCGGGTTGGAGGAGACCACCCCCGACCGATCGCCGCGCGTCGTCCTGCACTTCGCCGCCCGCGAGGCGCCGCGGCCCTTCCGGCGGAAGGCGCAGGCCGTCTTCGTGGTGTCCATCGTGGAGGGGCCGCAGCCCGAGGGCGAGATCCTGCCGGCGATCTACCCGCTGCTGGTGCGGACCCTGGGCAACATGGTGATCTACCTGGTGCCCGACGGCTCCGGCCGTGCCCACGCGCTGGTGGTCACCCTCGAGCAGGGCTACTTCCTCATCGACGACGCCGACGACGAGACGTTCTTCGCGCGGATCTTCGAGCGGCTGTACCCGCTGGCCTCGGCACAGCTGGTGATCAACAACGAGTTCCACCCCGACCTGGAGCCCGAGCTGTGGGACGGCGACGAGTTGACCCGACAGCTGGCCGAGGCGGGGCGGCGCCTGGACGAGCTCAAGCTGCTGCCCGCGGCGTTTCCCATCGAGGAGCTGCTGCCCCCGCGCGACCTGGCCCACGTCAAGCGCCTGTTCGGCATCGGCGGACTCTCCTACGGCAACCTCAGCGTGCGCAAGGACGCCCGCCGGTTCTGGATGAGCGCCAGCGGCGTGAACAAGGGCAACCTGAAGACCATCGGCCGCGACATCCTCATGGTCAAGGGCTACGAGCCCTCGCGCAACGTGATGCTGCTGAGCGTCCCGCCCCACGTCGAGCCGCGCCGGGTCTCGGTGGACGCCATCGAGCACTGGATGATCTACACGGCCCATCCGGGCGTGGGCGCCATCATCCACGTCCACGCCTGGATGGAGGGCGTGCGCTCGACCCAGATCCAGTACCCGTGCGGCACCTACGAGCTGGCGTGTGCGGTGGCCGAGCTGGTGGCCCAGAGCCCCGAGCCCAACCGGGCGGTGGTGGGCCTGCGCAACCACGGCCTCACCATCACCGGCCCCAGCATCCCCGACATCCTCGCGCGGATCGAAGGGCGGCTGCTCACGCGCGTGCCCATGACGTGAGAGCGCAGGGCGGCCCGCCGGGCCGCCCGCGCGGGATCACCCGATGACGTACGCCGAGGCCCTCGCCTTCCTCCACGGGCTGCTGACGCACCGGCCGCCCGGTCAGCCCACCGGGGCGTTGAAGCTGGATCGCATGCGGGCGCTGTGCGCCCTGCTGGGGCACCCGGAGCGGGGCTTCCCGGCGGTGCTCGTCGCCGGCACCAAGGGCAAGGGCTCCACGGCGGCGATGCTCGCGGCCATGGCCAGCGCCGCGGGCTGGCGGGTGGGCCTGTACACCAAGCCCCATCTGGTCGACCTGTGCGAGCGCTTTCAGGTCGACGGCCGATGGCTGCCCCCGCAGACGGTCGCGGCGCTGGTGGCGCGCGTGCGCGCGGCGGTGGAGGCCGGGGCCGGCGGCCCGGGCTGGCCCCCGTCGTACTTCGAGGCCGCCGCCGCCATGGCGTTCCTGGCCTTCGCGCAGGCCCGCGTGGACCTGGGCGTGGTCGAGGTCGGGATCGGCGGCCGGCTGGACGCCACCAACGTGCTCGACCCGCGCCTGGCGGTGATCACCACCATCGACTACGACCACACCGAGATCGTCGGCACCCGGCTGGCGCAGATCGCGGCCGAGGACGCCGGCATCATGCGGCCAGGGCGCGCCGTGGTGACCGTGCCGCAGGCGCCGGCGGCAGCCCGCGTGCTGGAGGCCAGTGCGGCGCGGCTGGGCGCGCGGCTGGTGCGCGTGGGACGCGACGTGCGCTACCGTACACGGCACGTGGGGCGCGACGGCACCGTCGTGGACGTCTGGGGCCGGCGTGACCGCTACGCGGCCCTGCGCGTGCCGTTGCTGGGCCGTCACCAGGCCCTCAACGCCGCCTGCGCGGTGGCTGCCGCCGAGGCCCTGGCGGACGAGGGCCTCGCCGTCGGCGAGGCGGCGGTGCGCGCGGGCCTGGTCGGGCTGCGGTGGCCGGCCCGGGTCGAGGTGGTGCGCGACGAGCCGGTCGTCATCGTCGACGTCGCGCACAACGTCGTCTCGTTCCGCGCGCTGCGGCGGGTCCTCGACGACGTCTTCCCCGGGCGCCGCGTGCACCTGGTGATCGGGCTGCTGGGCAGCAAAGACCTCGCCGGCATCGCCCGGGTCATCGCGCCGCGCACCGCCACCGTGTGGGCGGTGCGTGCCGACGACCCGCGGGCGCTGTCGCCCGAGGTGGTGGCCGCGGCCTTCCGGTCGCAGGTGGGGGACGTGCGCGTGGTGGACGACCCGGTGGCGGCGACCGGCGCCGCCATCGCCGTGGCCGGGCCCCAGGACGTCGTGTGCGTCGCGGGATCGTTCCACGTGGCCGGTCCTGTGCGCGAGCACCTCGTGGGGCCGGGGCGGCCGGCGCTGCAGGTGACGGCGGGGGTGCCGGGCGACTGACACGGGCAGCCGGGCGGTGAGGAGGGCACATGTATCCGGAGTTGTCCATCGAGCAGTTCCTCGAGCGGCTGGCGTCCAGCGCCCCCGAGCCGGGCGGCGGCGCGGCCGCGGCGCTGGCGGGTGCCCTCGCGGCGGCGCTGGTCGGGATGGTCGCCAACCTGACCGTGGGCAAGGAGAAGTTCGCCGCGGTCGAGGACGAGATGCGGCGGGTTCGCGACGAGGCGGCAACGCTGCGCGCGCGGCTCCTGGCGGCCATCGACCGTGACGCCGAGGCCTTCCGCCGCGTGATGGAGGCCTACCGCATGCCGCGCGAGACCGACGCCCAGCGCACGGCACGGCGCGAGGCGACCCGCGTGGCGTTGCGCGAGGCCGCACGCGTGCCCGCCGAGGTCGTGGCGCTGTGCGCCCAGGTC
>CAZGNA010000217.1:0-4458 GCA_964526945.1 uncultured bacterium | reverse complement strand
CGCCCGAGCGCCCCGCGGGCCGCGGCGCGCTCCCCGAACCGCCCGGCGCCGTCGGGGGCGACGCCCGCGCCGGCCAGGAGCAACGGCACCGGGTCGGCCGCATGCCCCCGGACCGCGCACGGCGTGGCGTGGTCGGCCGTTACGGCCACCAGCGTGGCCGCCAGGTCCAGCTGGGGCACCAGCGTGCCGAAGAAGTGCGCGTCGATCTCCTCGATGACGCGCCGCTTGCCGTCGGCATCGCCGTCGTGGCCGGGCTCGTCGGGCCCCTTGAGGTGCAGGTAGAGCGCGTCGTGGACCGGGAGCACCTCCAGCGCGCGCTCGGCCCAGGCCCGGTAGACGTCGGCCCGGGGCGCACCGGCCCGGTGCGGCACCTCCACCACGCTCATGCCCAGGAAGCGGGCGATCCCGCGCTCCACCGGCATCTCCACGAAGCAGCCCCAGCGCAGGCCGAACCGTTCCGTCATCGAGGGAACGCGCGGCAGGTGGTCGCCGGCGTCGCGCAGCAGGATGAGGTTGGCGGGCAGCTTCCCCTCCGCCCGTCGCCGGACGTTCACCGGATGGGCGTCCAGGATCGCGCGGCTCTTCTCGGTGAACTCGTTGACCAGCGCTGCGGCCGTGGCCGCCTCGGCGCTGTCGTCGAGCGGCCGGCAGACGGCCACGTCGTCGCCGAACGTGCTGAGCGCGATCCCCAGTCCTCCCACCCGTGCGTAGGCGGGATCGGTGTTGGACACCTGCGCGCTCAGGCGGCCATCCTGGGGGTAGAACACGACCGCGCAGCGGTACCCGATGGAGGCGGCGACGACCACCCGGGCCGGCGCTGCGTCCAACCGAAGCTGCGCGGTGACCGCCTCGGCGAGGACCCGGGCCTCCTCCGACGTGAGGGTGCGGCCCACGCGCCGGTCGACGATGCGACGTCCCGCGCCGCCGCTGGCGAAGTTGCCACGCAGGGCCAGGGCACCGTCGTGAAACGGCAGGCCCACGCCGATCGCCTCCAGGGGGCCCCGCCCGGCGTGGTAGCGGGTGGGGTCGTATCCCAGGATCGCGGTCACCGCGACGTCGGACTCGGGCGCGAGCCCCTCGCCCACCGTGGTGACGAGCCCCTGCTGGCCCGCTGCCGCCAGCCGGTCGAGGTGCGGGGTGGTCGCGGCCTCCAACGGCGTCCGGTCGCCCAGCGCGGGTACTGGCCGGTCACCCAGCCCGTCGAGCACCACGTAGAGGATCCTGGCCGCGCTCATCGCTGCCCACCGCCCTCCACCGCCGCGCGCGACGCCCCGGCGCGCGCACGGACCGCGCGGGGTGCGCGCGGCCGCGCTCACCGCCCATCGAGGGTTGTCAGCACCTCCACCAGGTCGTCGCTGAGGGTACCCGCGTACACCTCGGACGCCGGCCCCGTCATGCGGACGCTCCAGTCGTCGCCCACTTGGATCCGCAACTCGCCGCCCGGCATCCCCACCGTGACCTCCCGATCGGTGGCGCCCGCCCGCACGGCCGCCGCGGCCACGGCCGAGGCGCTGCTGCCCGACGCCATCGTCTCCCCGGCGCCGCGCTCCCAGATCACGATCTCGATGCGGTCGCGGGCCACGACGCGGGCAAACTGGACGTTGGTCCGGTGGGGGAACAGCGGGTGCGTCTCCAGCAACGGCCCCAGCTGATGCAGCGCCACCTGCCCCAGGTCGGGCACGAACACCACGCAGTGTGGGTTGCCCACCGACACGCCCGTGAACCGCAGCCGCTGCCCGCCCACCTCGATCGGTTCGCCCACCACCTCACGGCGGGGCCCTGCCACGGGGATCTCGTCGCTCCAGAACGTGGCGCGCCCCACGTCCACCGTCATGAGCGCCACGCGGCCGTCGCGCAGGTGCAGCGTCACGTCGGCCACCCCGCCGGGCGTCTCGACGGTGAACCGCGCGCGCCGCGTGTACGCGTGGTCGTAGAGGAACTTGGCGAAGATCCGCAGGCCGTTGCCGCTCTTCTCGGCCTCGCTGCCGTCGGGGTTGAAGATCCGCAGGCCGAAGTCGGCGCGCGTCGCCGGCGCCAGCGCCAGGATCCCATCGGAGCCGACGCCGAGGTGGCGGTCGCACAGGCGACGGATCACGGCAGGGGTCAGCGCAAACGTCAACGCCCCCAGGTCGAGCACCACGTAGTCGTTGCCCAGCGCCTGCGATTTCACGATCCAGTTGCGTCCCCGTAGCGGCACGGCCGCGCACTCCTCCACCGGCGGGGGCAGGGCTGCACCGGACGCTCCCGGCCCGCCGCGCCCGTCCCCCGATGGTCTTCGCACAGGTCGTCTGCCCCGTGGTGGGGCCCCGACTCCCCTCCCGCACCCGGTCCGCCGGCGCACCACAGGGCGCGCCGGCGGCGCCACCAGATGGGGACCGCCGGCGGCCCGGCACACCGACCCCACCGCACGTTCGCCTACGCGATACGCACTCCCTCCGCGAGCCGGCCGGCCCGCCGCAGCGCCGCGGTGATCAGCCGGTCGACCAACCTGGGGAAGTCGATGCCCGCGGCCTGCGCGGCCTTGGGCAGGAGGCTCTCCTTGGTGAGGCCCGGGATGGTGTTGACCTCCAGCACGACCACGTCGGCGTCGCGCACGAAGAGGTCGACGCGGGCGACATCGACGCAGCCCAGCGCCCGGTAGGCCCGCAGCGCGGCCGCCTGCGCTCGCCACACCGCGGCCGGCGGCAGCCGCGCGGGGCAGATCTCCTCGGCCGCGCCGGGGGTGTACTTGGCCTCGTAGTCGAAGAACTCGCGCGCCGGCACGATCTCCACCAGCGGCAACGCCACCGGGCCGCCCACGTCCGGATCGTCCAGGATGCCGCAGGTGGCCTCGACGCCCGTCAGGTACTCCTCCACCAGCACGAGGTCGCCCAGGGCGAAGGCCGCCTCGAGGGCGCGCGGCAACTCCGCGGGGACGCGCACGATGGACACGCCGATGCTGCTGCCCTGCGCGTTGGGCTTCACCACACAGGGGAACCCCAGCGTCTGCTCGATCTCGCGCACCAGGCCCCCCTCCCGGGCCGCGAGCGTCTCGCGCTCCACGGCCAGCGACGCCGGCACCGGCACGCCGTTGGACGCCATCACGTGGCGCGCCCGCCGCTTGTCCATCGCCAGCGCGCTGGCCAGCACGCCCGACCCCGTGTAGGGGATCCCGGCGAACTCCAGCAGCCCCTGGATCGTGCCGTCCTCGCCGTAGGGTCCGTGCAGCGCGATGAAGGCCACGTCCAGCCCCTCGGGCGGCATCCATGGCCCCGTCCGCGGGATCTCCACCGGCACCGCCTCGTAGGGGCTGCCCTCCAGCGCCTCGAGCACGCACGCGCCGCTGCGCAGCGAGACCTCGCGCTCGGGCGAGCGGCCACCCATCAGCACCCCGACCCGCAGCCGGTTCATGCCGACGCCCTCCTTGCCGCCTGGTGCGCGTGGCGCGCGCGCCAGGCCGCGATGCGTTCCTGCAGCACCGCCACCGCGCCGTCGCTCAGGACGCTGGCGAAGGGCACGACGCGAGCACGCGCCGGGACGAGGTCGCGAATCCTGGCCAGCACCCGGGGCGCCGCCAGCACCACGTCGGCGTCGGCCAGGGTGGCGGCCAGCGTGGCAGGCGCCGCCAGGGTGGCGGTCCGCAGCCGCGGCGACCGCAGCCCCACAGCCGCCAGCGAGCGCGCCTTGCTGCGCACACCCTCGACCGTGGCGCACACCAGCGCGATGCGGCTGCGGCGGGGGAGCCGGGCGAGCTCGTCCAGCGCGCGGAAATCGGGCGAGGCCATCAGCCCCACCACCTCCAGCCCGGCGCACCGCCGGCGGACTTCCTCCACGTGGAAGAACGTGGTGGCGACCAGGTCGACGCCGTCAGGACGCGCCACGAGGTCGTCGAGCAGCAGGGGTACCACGGGCACGTCGGTGGCCTCCTGCACCAGCCGGCCGAAGTAGGCCAGGTCGACCGGGTTGCACTCGACGAACCCCAGCCGGGGCCGGGTACGCAGCGTGGGGCGGCGCGGGCGCGCCCGCACCGCCAGCATGGCCTGCAGGTCGGCCACCGTCACGCCCGCCGCGGCCGCCGTGGTCAGCAGGCGATCGATCTGGGCGGCGAGGGCCCGGGCTGCGTGGGCGGGCGGCGGGGTCCAGACCACGACGGTGCCGCGGCCGGGGCGCGCATCGACCACGCCCTCGGCCTCGAGCTCGGCGTAGGCGCGGGCCACGGTGTTGCGGTTGATCCGCAAGAACCCCGCCAGCGTCCGGACGGGGGGCAGCCGCTGCCCGGCCGGCAGCAGGCCGGTGAGGATCTGGTAGCGGATCTGGGCCTTCAGCTGATCGGGCAGCGAGACGGCGGCGTGGCGGTCGAGGCGCAGGCGCATCGGATTGTCCTAGTCCAACTAGGACAAGTATCGCCGCGGGGCGCTCTGCCGTCAATGGGCTTCTTCCGAGACGGCGGCGCGCCCGCGATCAACGACGCCGCCGGGC
>CAZGNA010000216.1:0-4459 GCA_964526945.1 uncultured bacterium | reverse complement strand
TGGGGACCCTTCAAAGGCTCCCCAACGAAAGTACACAGACTACCGTACACTACCCAGCCCCGCCCGCGCGTTGACGGCGTCTCCCGCCAATGCTATACTCCGCCCGGTTGTGCGGCCTGAAGTAGAAGCCATCCGCTTCTCACCCGAGCGCCCCGAGGGTGCGCCTCGGGTGGCCGCGGCGCGCACCGCTCCTGCGGGGATGGCATCGGCCGTCCCCGTTTGAGTTTTCCACCATCCCGTCGGGGCGCCGACGGGAACCCGGGAGGGCGACGGGCATCGACCGCGAGATACGGGTGAACGAGCGCATTCGGGCCCGGGAGGTACGACTGATCGGGCCCAACGGCGAGCAACTGGGAATTCTGCCCACGCGCGATGCCCTGGCCAAGGCGCAGGAGTACAACCTGGACCTGGTGGAGGTCGCGCCGACCGCCACCCCGCCCGTGTGCAAGATCATGGACTTCGGGCGGTACAAGTACGAGCAGAGCAAGCGCGAACGGGACGCGCACCGCAAGGCGCGGGGGGGCGACCTCAAGGGCATGCGCATGAGCCCCAAGATCGGCGAGCACGACTTCCAGGTGAAGGTCCGGCAGGTGCACGAGTTCCTCCGGGAGGGTCACAAGGTGCGCGTCGCCATGTGGTTTCGGGGCCGGGAGATGGCGCACCCCAAGGTCGGGGAGGACCTGCTGCGACGGCTCGCCGCGCAGGTGGGCGACGTGGGCGTCGTCGAGCGGATGCCCACCCTGGAAGGACGCAACATGATCATGATCCTCAGCCCCAAGAAGGCGTGAGGCAGGCGGGAGCGAGCGGTGGCGAAGCGCAAGACGCACCAGGGCACGGCCAAACGAATCGGTGTCACCGGCACCGGCGCGCTGACCCGGGGCCGCCAACACGGCGGGCACTTGAAGGTCAAGAAGCGCCCCAAGCGGAAGCGTTCGCTGCGCGAGCGCCGGCTCGTCCACGCGGCCGATGTGCCGCGCGTGCGGCGGCTCCTGCCCGGCGGCTGAGGCGCGGGGCGGCCCTCCAGCCGGCGCCCCCGCGGCGTCCGCACCGGTGCACGGGAAGGTGAGACGACGATGGCACGGGTAAAGCGCGGCGTCACCGTTCGGCGACGCCACAAGAAGGTCCTGAAGCTGGCGCGCGGGTACCGCGGGGCGAAGAGCCGCTGGTACAAGCTGGCCAAGCAGTACACGACCCGCGCCCTGGCGCGCGCCCGCATCGATCGCCGGCTGCGGAAGCGGGAGTTTCGCAGCCTGTGGATCGTGCGCATCAACGCGGCGGCGCGGGCGCAGGGGCTCTCGTACAGCCGGCTCATCAACGGGCTCCGCCGCGCCGGGGTCGCCGTCGATCGGAAGATCCTCGCCGATCTGGCGGTGCGCGACCGGGCGGCGTTCGACGCCCTGGTCGCCCAGGCCAAGGCCCACCTGGGGGGATAGCGGTTCCCGGGACGCCCGTGGCGTCCCGCGACCCGGCCGATGGCACGCTCGCTGGCAGTCCCGCGACCGTCGCGGGCGCTGCGTCTGACGCTGAGCCCCGCGCAGTCGCTCCTGGTCGGCTTCGCCAGCGTCATCGTGCTGGGCGGCGTGCTGTTGAGCCTGCCCATCGCGTCCGAGACCGGACGCCCCACGCCCTTCCTCACGGCGCTGTTCACCGCCAACTCCGCCGTGTGCGTGACCGGCCTCGTGGTCGTGGACACCGCCGACCACTACTCGACCTTCGGCGAGCTGGTCATCCTGACGCTGATCCAGATCGGCGGCTTCGGGTACATGACCTCGTGGGCCCTGCTGGCGTTGCTGCTGGGCTGGCGCATCGGGTTGCGGGAGCGGATCATCCTCACCGAGGCCCACGGGCTCTACCAGGTGGGCGGGGTCGTCCGGTTCACGCGCCGCATCGTGGTCCTGGCCCTGGCGGTGGAGGCCGTCGGGGCCGTCCTGTTGACCCTGCGCTTCGCCGCCGAGACGTCCCTGGGACGGGCGGCCTACCTCGGGCTGTTCCACAGCGTGTCCGCCTTCAACAACGCCGGCTTCGACCTGATGGGCGGCTTCCGGAGCCTCACGGCGTACGTCGCCGACCCCGTCGTCTCCCTGGTGGTGGCTGCGCTCGTCGTGGCCGGCGGCCTGGGCTTCGTGGTGCACTTCGACCTGCTGGGGCGTCGGCTGTCCTTCCACTCCAAGGCGGTGCTGCTGACCACGGCGGTGCTGCTCGGCGGGGGCACGCTCGCCATCCTCGCGCTGGAGCACGCCAACCCCAGGACGCTGGGGGCCCTGTCGTGGCCGGGGCGGGTGCTCGCGGCCGTCTTCCAGGCGGTCACTCCGCGCACGGCCGGGTTCAGCACCGTGGAGGTCGGGGCGCTGACGCAGCCGACGTTGATGCTGCTGGTGGCGCTGATGTTCATCGGGGCGTCGCCCGGCGGCACCGGCGGCGGGATCAAGACCACCACCTTCCTGGTGCCCCTGGCGGTGATCGTCAGCACGATCCGCGGCTCGCCGGACCCCGTGCTCTTCCGGCGGCGCCTGCCGGCGTTCGTCGTCAACAAGGCCGTCACCCTGGCCCTGCTGGGCGTGGCGTTCGTGTTCACCATGGCCGTGGTGCTGACCCGCGTCGAGGGCGCCGACCTGCTGCCCAGCCTCTTCGAGGTGACGTCGGCGTTCGGCACGGTCGGCCTCAGCACTGGGCTGACCCCCCACCTGTCGCCGGTGGGGCGCGCTATCATCATGGTGACCATGTTCACAGGCCGCGTGGGGCTGCTGACGCTGGCGTTCGGGCTGACGCGCCGGGAACGGCCGGTGCGGATCCGCTACCCCGAGGAACGGCTCTACGTCGGCTAGCACGGGGCGCGGGCCGCGACGTGCCGTGGGCGGCGGGCAAGGAGTAGCAGGGAATGACATTGCGAGCGGGCGCGACCGAGACACCCGGCAGCACCTGGGGCGGCGCGCGCCGGCGGTAGGGCGTGGGGGAGGACCATGGCGGAGTTCGCAGTGATCGGCATGGGGCGCTTTGGCCGGAGCGTGGCGGTGACGCTCCAACAGCTGGGCCATCGGGTGCTGGCCATGGACAAGGACGAGGAGCGGCTGCGCCGGGTGGCAGAGGAAGTGACGCACGCCGTCCAGCTCGACGCCACCGACGCCGAGGCGCTGCGCGGGGTGGGCATCACCAACTTCGATGCCGTGGTGGTGGCCATCGGGAACTACATCCAGGAGAGCATCCTCACCACGCTGGTGCTCAAGGAGCTGGGGTGCAAGAAGGTGGTCGCCAAGGCGGTGGACGACCTCCAGGCGCGCGTGCTGGAGAAGGTGGGGGCCGATCTCATCGTGCGCCCCGAGAAGGAGATGGGGGTGCGTGTTGCGCACCTCCTGTCGTCGCCCAGCCTGGTCGACTACCTGGAAGTCTCGCCGACGTTCTCCATCGAGGAGATCAGCGTCTCGACCCGCCTGGAGGGCCGCACGCTCCGCGACCTCGATCTGCGCGGCCGGTTCGGGGTCAGCGTGCTGTTGATCCGTCGGGACGGGCAGCTGTTGATCTCGCCGCCCGCCGAGACGGTGCTGCGCGCCGGGGACGTGCTGGTGGTCGTGGGCGAGAACCGGCAGCTGAGCAAGCTCGAGTCCAGCCTGTGACGTCGCCGCGGATCAGCTCCACGCAGCACCCGCTGGTCCAGACGTGCAAGCGCCTGGCCGCGCACCGCCACCCCGACCGGGACGGCCGCATCCTCCTCGACGGCCCGCGCCTCATCGAGGCGGCGCTCGACGCCGGGGCGCCCCTCGAGGCAGCGCTGTTCGCGCCGGAGGCGGCCCTCTCGGCGACGCACCGGGCGGTCGCGCGCCTGCGGGAGGCCGGCATCCCCGTCTACCAGGCGACCGCCCGCGTCGTGCAGGCCGCCAGCCAGGTCACCACCAGCCAGGGCCTGGTGGCCATCGGCCGCACCCCGCGACCACGCCCCGAGTTCGAGCTCGTCCGCGAGCCCGATCTGGTCCTGCTGGTGGCCGACCGCGTGCAGGATCCCGGGAACGTGGGCACCATGGTGCGCACCGCCGTGGCGGCAGGCGCCACGGCCTTCGCCACCACCGAAGGCACGGCCGACCCGTTCGCCCCCAAGGCCCTGCGGGCCACCATGGGCGCCGCCTTCGCCCTGCCGATGGTCCAGATCGGCCGCGCGCGTCTGCAGGAGTTCCTGCGGGCCGCCCGTCCCGCGATCTACATCGCCGACCCGCGCGGCACGCTCGTCTACACCGGGGTGCCCTGGCAACCCCCGCTGGTGATCGTCGTGGGGAACGAGACGTCCGGGCCGCATCCCAGCTGGCCGGACATGGGCCAGCTGGTGCGCATTCCCCTCTACGGTCCGGTCGAGTCGCTGAACGTCGCGGTCGCCGCCGGGCTGCTGCTCTACGAGGTGGCACGGCGTGTGGGCGGGCACTGAGGCGGGCAGTGCTGCGGGGCCGGTAGTGTCAAGAGTTTTGTGTACTTT
>CAZGNA010000215.1:0-4491 GCA_964526945.1 uncultured bacterium | reverse complement strand
CCTGGCGGCCTGCGGGCTCGTGCCCGAGCAGCTGGGGGTGGACGGTTCCACGCTGGCCAGCGACTACCTGATCCAGGTGGCGCTGCTGGACCCCGCTGCCCGCCACGAGGTCGAGGCCACCTTCCTGCCCGACCTCGTGGTCCACCACGCGGCACCCGTGCCGACCGTCGGCGACCACCGCGCGGTGGGCCTGGAGGTCCGGCCGCCCGACGTCTGGCGGTACTTCGCCCGGGTGCGGCCCGAGGTGCTGGCGCGGTTCGTGCAGGACCACGGGCTGGAGCGGCTGTCGCCCCAAGACGTGGAAGACGAGTACGTCAGCCAGTGGGCGACGCGGCTCAACCGCGCCCTGTACGGCAGCGGCCGCATGCGGGCCTTCGTGATGTCGTACGGACGGGACATGCTGGTGCTGAAGCTCGTGGGGTACGCCGAGCAGGTGTTCCAGTACTACCGCATGGAGGACCTGGCCGCCCGCGTCTGGATCGGGCATCAACGCTACCCGACGAAGGGCCGCGTCTGGCACCCCGGCGGCGCCCATCCCTTTGCGGCCCTGGACGTGGCGCTGGTGCACAACGGCGACTTCGCCAACTACCACGCGGTGTGCGAGTACCTGGCCCAGCGCGGGCTCTCGCCGCTCTTCCTGACCGACACCGAGGTGGCCGTGCTCCTGTTCGACCTGTGGGCCCGAACGTACCGGTACCCGCTGGAGTACCTGCTGGAGGCGATGGCCCCTACCACCGAGCGCGACTTCCTCATGCTCCCGCCGGACAAGCAGCGCCTCTACCGGGCCATCCAGGCCGCCCACATCCACGGCTCGCCCGACGGCCCCTGGTTCTTCATCGTCGCCCGCACGCTGCGCGGCGGGGCGGCGTGGCAGCTGTTGGGGATCACGGACACGTCGATGCTGCGCCCCCAGGTGTTCGCCCTGCAGGAGGGACCGGTGCAGCTGGGGATCATCGCGTCGGAGAAACAGGCCATCGACGCCGCGCTGCGCAGCCTCGCCCACGACGACCCGCGCATCTGCCCCATCGCCGACCTGTACTGGAACGCCCGCGGCGGGTCGTACACCGACGGCGGTGCGTTCGTGTACACCGTGGAGGCCGACGGGACCGCCGGCGGCCGCCTGACCTGCACCAACAAGTTCGGGCAGCCCGTGCACACACCCCGCGACCAGGTGCACTACGTGCGGCCGTCGGTGCGCGCACCGCGCCCGGTGGCCGGCGGCGCGCCCGGTGCCCGCGCCGCTGCCGGCACCGTGCTGGACGCCGAGCGGACCTGTCGCGCCCTGGCGGACTGGACGTACGACGCCCTCGTCGGATGGCTGGACGCGGTGGCGCGCGCTGCCGGCGCCGGGCCCCAGGCGTTTCGCCAGGCGGTCGCCGTGCTCACGGTGCTGCTCGACCGGCGCATCCCCACGGGGCGCAAGCGGCGGGCGTCGGTGCTGGCGCTGGTGCAGGAGCGCCTGTACGCGCTGTGCCGGCAGGTCGCCGTCGACCCGCGCAGCGTCCAGCGGATCGGCTGGGCCACGCGCGGGGCGCTGCCCGAGGGCCGTCCGGACGCCCTGTTGCTCGTGGACGCCGTGGGCTTCCCGTCGGAGGGGCCAGACAGCCTGGCCCGCGTCCTGGTCGAGGCCGGCCGCCGCGGCTGGCGTGAGATGATCGTCTTCGACGTGCGCGGGCAGCGGTTCGTGGGCTGCGGCTTCGGGCCGCGCAGCGACGGCGTGCGGATCGACGTCTACGGGACGCCGGGCGACTACCTGGGCTCGGGCCTGGACGGCATGACGCTCGTCGTCCACGGCGACGCCCAGGACCAGTGCGCGCAGATCCTCAAACGCGGACGGTTGGTGATCCACGGCGACGTCGGGCAGACGTTCATGTACGGCGCCAAGGGTGGCGACGTCTTCGTGCTGGGAAACGCCGCGGGCCGGCCCCTCATCAACGCCGTGGGTCGCCCGCGCGTCGTGATCAACGGCACGGCGCTGGACTACCTGGCGGAGTCGTTCATGGCGGGCACCCCCACCGCCGGCGGTGGCTTCGTCGTGGTGAACGGCGTGCGGTTCGACGTCCACGGACGTCTGGTCGAGCTCGAGACGCCCTACCCGGGTGGCAACCTGTTCTCGCTGGCCTCGGGCGGCGCCATCTACATCCGCGATCCCCACGGGCGCCTGGACGAGCGCCAGCTCAACGGCGGCCGCTTCGCCGACCTCACCGACGACGACTGGGCCACCATCCGGCCCTCCTTGGAGGAGAACGCGCGCCTCTTCGGGATCACCCTCGAGGCCCTGCTGACCGTCGACGGCCACCGCCGCCCGCCCCGGCAGGTGTACCGGAAGGTCGAACCGGTGGAACTCGCGGTGCTCAGGTAGTCGGGTATAATACCCTTATTGGAGATCGACTCGTTCTGACGGCGTTCCGGGAGCGCTCCGCTAGTGCCGTCGTCCGCACCGCGTACAGCGACCTCGTCGGCCGGTAGGCGCGCCCCCGGCCACCGTCCCGCCGCCCGCGCGGGCCAGGCGGCCGACGTCTCCTTCGTGATCATCACCGGCCTCTCGGGCGCGGGGAAGTCCACCGCCATCCGCGTCTTCGAAGACCTGGGCTTCTTCTGCGTGGACAACCTGCCGCCGGCGCTGCTGCCCAAGTTCGCCGACCTGGTGGTGCACTCGGGCGGAAAGGTGCGCCGGGTCGCGCTCGTCATCGACATCCGCGGCGGCGAGTTCTTCGACGAGCTGTTCGAGGCGCTGGCCGAGGTCAGCCGGCTGGGGCTGCGCTACGACATCCTGTTCCTGGACGCCGCCGACGACGTGCTGGTCCGCCGCTTCAAGGAGACGCGCCGCAAGCACCCGCTGGCGCAGGCCGGCAGCGTGCTGGAGGGCATCCGCGCCGAGCGTCGCCGGCTCGAGGCGGTGAAGGAGCGGGCCCACAAGATCATCGATACCTCGACCCTCACCGGGAAGGAGCTGCGCGAGGAGATCGCCTCGGCCTACCTGCGCGACCGGCGGCCGGAACGTGCCCTGGAGGTCAGCGTGGTCTCCTTCGGCTACAAGTACGGCGTGCCGCTGGACGCCGATCTGGTCTTCGACGTCCGCTTCCTGCCCAACCCGCACTACCAGCCGGCGTTGCGGCCCCTGCCCGGGCGGGACCGACGGGTGCGCGCCTACGTCCTGGGCCAGCCGCAGACCCGCGAGTTCCTGACCCGGCTGTTCGAGTTCACCGACTTCCTGCTGCCGCAGTTCCTGGCCGAAGGGAAGACCCACCTCACCATCGGGGTCGGGTGCACCGGCGGTCGGCACCGGTCGGTGGTGCTGGGCGACGAGCTCGCCCGTCACCTGCGCGCCCGCGGCTGCCGGGTCCACGTCCGCCACCGCGACCTGCGCCGCGACGAGCGGGCGATGGGAGACGGCGCGTGAGCACCCGGTGGCAGCGCTGGCGCCGCTGGCTCGCCCCGGGGTTGGGCATCAAGCGCTGGGTGCTGGTGATCGCGCTGGGCGGGCTCGTCTTCAGCGCGGGCGTCTCCCTGCTGGTGAACGTGAAGTTCCTGGCCGAGGTCGACGCCGCGGTCTTCTGGCTGGCCGACTGGCTGGGGCGGGTGACCGGCGGCCGGGTCTCGCCGGCAGTGATGGGGGCGGCGGGCGTGGCCGGCGGCGCGCTGGTCGCGTTCCTGGGCCTGCGGGGCACGCTGCGGTCCATCGATCGGGTGCTGTTCCCCAGCGGCAGCCCCACGCTGGTGGAGGTGCTCCGGGACCACCGGCGCCGCCAGCGCGGGCTGCACGTCGTCGCCCTGGGTGGCGGCACCGGGCTCAGCACGCTGCTCCGGGGGCTCAAGCGGTACTCGTCGAACCTCACGGCGGTGGTCACCGTGTTCGACGACGGCGGCTCGTCGGGGCGCTTGCGGCGGGAACTGGGCGTGCTCCCACCCGGCGACATCCGGGACTGCCTGGTCGCCCTGGCCGAGGCCGAACCGCTCATGACCCGGCTGTTCGAGCATCGCTTTCGCGGCGGCACGCTGGACGGCCACGCCTTCGGCAACCTGTTCATCGCCTCCCTGGTGGGCGTCACCGGCGATCTGGAGCAGGCCGTGAAGGAGACCAGCAAGGTGCTGAACATCCGCGGCCGCGTTCTGCCCACCACGGTGCGCGACGTGGTGCTGGTGGCCGAACTCGACGACGGGCGGGTGGTGGAGGGCGAGTCGCAGATCCCTGCGGCCCGCGGGCGCATCCGGCGCGTGCGGCTGCGCCCGCCCGAGATCGCGCCGCTGCCCGACGTGCTGACGGCCATCGCCGAGGCCGACCTGATCCTGCTGGGGCCCGGCAGCCTGTACACCAGCGTGATCCCCAACCTCCTGGTCCGGGGCGTGGCCGATGCGATCCGCGCCGCTCGGGGCCTGCGCGTCTACATCTGCAACGTCATGACCCAGCCCGGGGAGACCGACGGCTTCACCGCCGCTGACCACGTGCGCGCCCTCGAGGCCCACGCGGGCCCGGGGCTCGTCACCCAC
>CAZGNA010000214.1:0-4497 GCA_964526945.1 uncultured bacterium | reverse complement strand
GGCCAGGGCCGGCAGCGCCGCCTGCGCCAGCGTCAGGCGCGGGGTCGGCGGCGGTGGCGCCACGGCCAGCGGCGTGACGGCGGGCTGGCCGATGGCCGCGTTCAGGGCGGCTTTGGCCTGGTCGACCGCGTTGCGCGCCGCGAGCAGCTCGCCTTCGGCCGCTGCCAGGTTGGCCTGGGCGCGCACGACGTCGGCGCGGGCGACGACGCCGGCGCGGAACTGCCCCTCGGCCAGCCGGAGCAGCTCGCGCGTCTGGACCACCACCTGCTCGCGCACCCGCACCGCGCGCTCGGCGCGCAGGACGTTGACGTAGGCCTGGGCCACGCTCAGGGCCACGTCCTGCCGGGTCGCCTCCAGCGCCAGCTGCGCCGCCTTGAGGTTGGCTTCGGCCTGCCGCACGGCGTGGGCGATCTGCCCGCTGTCGTAGAGCACGTACGTGGCGCCCACGCCGGCCGACGCGCTGAAGCCCTGGGGTGTCAGGCCGCTGCCGCTGGAGACCGTGGGCGTCGTGGACGCGGTGACGGTGGGCCCGCGGCCCGCGCGCGCCAGAGCCACCCGCGCCTGGGCTGCGGTCACGGCCTGGCGGGCCGCGGCGATGGCCGGGTTGCGCTGGTCGGCCAGCGCCACCAGCTCGGCCAGCCCCAGCGCCGCCGGCGCCTGCCCGGCGGCCGGTGGACTCCAGACCGACAGCGCGGTCAGCACGACAACCAGCAGGGCACCAGTACGCATCGATCCCTCCTCGACGTGGACTCCGGCACTACCGACTGCGCCGCTCCAGGTGCTGAATCATGCGCTCGAAGGCCCGCGCACGGAACGCTGCGCGCTCCTCGTCCGACAGGGGGCCGGGCCCGGGACGCCCGGGCACCGGTCCGCTCTCGGCCCCGCCGGCGGGGCGCTGCCCGCGCCGACGGGCCTCGAGGCGGCGTCGGGCCTCGTCCAGGGTGGCGCGCTGCGCCGGCGTGAGGAGGTCGCGGATCGCGCGCGCGATGACCCGGGCGGCCTCCACGTCGTGGGCGGGGGTGTCCTTGAGCGCTCGCAGCAGCGGCAGGATGCGGACGATCTGCTCGCGGCTCAACTGGGTCTGCGGCTCCCGCTCCAGCACCCGCAGCGCCACCACCACGGCCAGGCCGGGGTCGCGCTCGCGCGGTGGCGCCGCGACCGTCTGCCGCCGCGCCCCCACGACGGCCACAGCCGCCACCACCGCCAGAGCTGCAACGCCTCCGACCCATATGCGACGCGACATCGGTACTCCCTCCCTCCCAGACGTTGCGGGCGACCGTCGGTCCGTCACGCGACCCCCGGACGCCCCACCGCCGATGCCCTCACTCGTACCGCAGCGCGGCGATGGGATCCATGGCGGCGGCCCGCTGCGCCGGGTAGAGGCCGAACCCGATCCCCACCGCCACGGCGAACGAGAACGCCAGCAGCATCGCCGGCGCCGACAGCAGCGTGGGCCAGCCGGCCACGCGCCCGATGAGCGCCGAGCCCAGCGCGCCGACGGCCAGCCCGATGAGGCCGCCGCCCACCGACAGCGCCACCGCCTCCACCAGGAACTGGAGCAGGACGTCCCGCCGCCGCGCGCCCACCGCCTTCCGGATGCCGATCTCGCGCGTGCGCTCGCTCACCGAGACCAGCATGATGTTCATGATCCCGATCCCCCCGACCACCAGGGAGACCGCGGCGATCCCGCCCAGCAACATCGTCATGGTCTGCGAGACACCACCCAGCGTCTGCAAGAGGTCGGCCTGGCTGCGGATGGTGAAGTCGTCCTCGTCGCCGGGGCCCAGGCGGTGGCGCGCGCGCAACAGCGCGGCCAGCGCCTCGCGGCCGGCGTCCATCGCCGCCTGGTCGACCATCTGCACCTGGATCGTGCGCACGTGCGTAACGCCGAAGAGCCGGCGCTGCGCGGTAGAGAGCGGCACGAACACCACGTCGTCGCGGTCCACGAAGGCGGTGGCGCCCTTGGGCTCCATGACCCCCACCACCGTGAACGTCACCCCACGGATCCGGATCCGCCGGCCCAGCGGGTCGTCGTCGCCAAACAGCGCCGTCGCCACCGTCTGGCCCAGCACGGCGACCCGGGCACGGGTGCGCACGTCGTCGTCGGTGATGAAGGACCCGCGCGCCACCCGGAAGTTGCGCACGGTCTCGAAGGCCGGCAGGACGCCGCTGACGCTGGTGGTGGTGTTGGCGGCGCCCGCGGTGACCTGCGCCCGCGCCGTGTACTCGGGGCTCACGCCGACTGCGCCCGGCACCTCGCGCAGGATCGCCTCGGCGTCCTCCACCGTCAGCGTCTGGACGGGCGCGTCCCGCGCGACCCCGCCCAGCCGCTGGGTCCCGGCGAACACGGTCAGGAGGTTGCTGCCCAGCGCCTGCACCTGCTGCTCGACGTTCCGGCGCGCGCCCTGCCCGATGGCCACCATGGCCACCACTGCGCCCACGCCGATGATCACGCCCAGGGCCGTCAGCAGCGACCGCAGCGGCGTCGCCGCCAGCGCCCGCAGCGCCACCCGCGCGGCATCCCGCACCGTCATGGCGGTGTCCCCGGCACACCGCCCGCCGGCAGCAGCGCCCGCACCGGCCCGTCGCGTACGATGCGCCCGTCGCGGAACTGCACGAGGCGCCGCGCCCAGGCAGCCACCTCGGCTTCATGGGTGACCAGCACCACCGTGAGTCCTTCGTCCACCAGGCGTCGCAGCTGTGCCATGATCTCGCGGGCGGTGGCCGAGTCGAGGTTGCCCGTGGGCTCGTCTGCCAGGACGATCGACGGCCGCATCACCAGCGCCCGCGCGATCGCCACCCGCTGCTGCTCGCCGCCCGAGAGCTGCGCGGGCAGGTGTCCCGCCCGTGCCCCCAGGCCGACGGCCTCCAGGGCCGCCAGGGCCCGCGCCCGCCGGTCGCCGACCCCGGCGTAGAGCAGCGGCAGCTCGACGTTCTCCACCGCGGACAGCCGCGGCAGCAGGTTGAACGCCTGGAAGACGAACCCGACGCGGCGGTTGCGGATGCGCGCCAGGGCCGCGTCGTCCAGCGCCGTGACGTCGAGGCCGTCCAGCAGGTAGGTGCCGGATGTGGGGCGATCCAGACAGCCCAGGATGTTCATGCACGTCGACTTCCCCGAGCCACTGGGTCCCATGATCGCCACGAACTCCCCCGCCTCGACGGTCAACGAGATCCCCCGCAGGGCCGGGATCGCCACGCCGTCCATGCGGTAGATCTTCGCCACCTCGCGCAGCTCGATCAGCGCCTTCATCGACACACCCTGGCTCGTGCCGCAATCTTCCTCGGTGCGCGCCCCGACGGCCCCTTCGAGGACCACCGCTGCCGCGCGTGGGGCGCGCACCTGCCAGGACGCCATCGGGCGCCTCACCGCACCTATCGCCCTGGCGAGCGGCGAAACTGGGGCAGGAACGGATTGACCGGCTGGGCAGGGGCGCCGGGGGCCGGCGCGCGCGCGGGGCCCAGGTAGACGACCTGGCCGGCCTCCAGGCCCCGGACGATCTCGACCTGACGGCCATCGGTCGCCCCCACCTCGACGGGCACCGGCCGCAGGTGCTCGCCCTCCACCACGATCACGACCCGGGCGTCCTTGCCCCGCACCGCCTCGGCGGGCACCACGAGCACGCCCTCGCGGGTGAGCACCTGGATCTCGGCATCGACGGTCATGCCCAGGCGCAGGCCCGGGCCAGGCTCGGTCAGGGTGACGACCACCTCGTACTGCGTGACGTTCTGCACCACCACGGCCTGGGGCGCGATGCGCGCCACGCGCCCGTGCAGGCGCCGTCCCGGGAGCGCATCGGCGGTCACCACCACCGGCATCCCGACCCGGACCTGCGCGATGTCCGACTCGTCGACGTTGACCGTCGCCTGGAGGTGGCGGAGGTCGGCGATCGTCATCACCAGCGTGCCCCCGCCGGTGAGCCCGCCAATGACGGTCTGGCCCACCTGCACCGAGCGGCGCGCCACGATACCGGCGATGGGTGCCGTGATGCGCGTCTCGGCCAAGCGGTCCCGCGCCTGTGCCAGTTGCGCGGCCGCCGTGCGCACACCGGCCGCAGCCGCAGCCACCTCGGCCTCGAGCACGCGCTCCTGCAGCGCGGCGGCCCGGGCCTGCTGCACAGCCGCCCGGGCCTGCTGCACCTGGGTGCGCGCCAGGTCCACCTCCTCGGGGCGGCTGCCAGCCTCCAGCTCCTGGAGCCGGGCCTGGGCCTGCCGCAACGCGGCTACCGCCACATCGTGCTGGCTCTGCGCCTGGTCCAGCTGCGCACGAGGCACCAGCCCGTCCTGGTGGAGGACCCGGGTGCGCTCGAGGGTCTGGCGCGCGGCCTCGACCTGCACCTCGGCCTGCCGCACGGCCTCGCGCGCCTGCGCCAGCGCCTCCGGACGTTGGCCGGCCTCAACCTGGGCCAACCGCGCCCGCGCTCCGGCCAGCGCCGCCTCGGCCTCGGCGATGCGCGCGGCGTTCTGCGCCCGCGCCAGCGCCAGTTGCCGGCGCGCCTG
>CAZGNA010000213.1:4241-4498 GCA_964526945.1 uncultured bacterium | reverse complement strand
CGTGGGGCACCTCCTCGCGGGTGTGCCGGATGACCTGCTCCCGGATCAGCTCGCGGACCAGGAACTGCTCCGGCTGGTCGGTGAGCATGGCGTCGGGATAGTAGGGCGGGCCTTCGGGCAGGCGCGCCACGATCGCGTCCACGAACTCCGCGACGCCCAGCCCCTGTTCCGCGGACAGCGGGCAGACCGCGACCGCCGGCACCAGGGCGCCGGCCTCGGCGGCCACGGTGTCGACGGCCGCCGGAGCCGCGGCGTCG
>CAZGNA010000213.1:0-4230 GCA_964526945.1 uncultured bacterium | reverse complement strand
TGTTCACGACCAGCACCACCGGCCTGGTGCCACCCTGCAGCCGGGCGGCCACGACGCGATCGTCGTCGCGCAGGCCGGCCGCAGCGTCGACGACCCAGGCGATCAGGTCGACCTCGGTCAGGACGCGGCGGGCCTGGTCGACCATCCAAGCGCCCAGGCGGTGGCGCGGCGCGTGGATCCCCGGCGTGTCGACGAACACCACCTGGGCGTCGGGACGGGTGAGGATACCGCGCAGCACCGTGCGGGTCGTCTGCGGCACCGGCGAGGTGATGGCCACCCGGGCGCCGACCACCCGGTTGAGCAGCGTGGACTTGCCCACGTTGGGACGACCCACTAGGGCCACGAACCCGGACCGGTGCGCCACGGCCTCCTCGTCCACCACCGCGGTCTACGCGGCGCCAGCCCCGGGCAGCGGCGCCAACCGCTCGACCCGTGCCCGGAAGCCCACGCGCCGCATCCACGCCAGGTAGTCCTCCGGGCGCAGGTCCTCCGGCCGGCGGCCCGCAGCCGCGACCAGCACGGCTTCGATCACGTTGGTGCCAAACGACCGCCCACCCATCTCCGGCGTCGTCGTCACCAGCAGCGCCACCCCGCGCCGCCGCAGGTCCTCGACGTCGGCTGCCGTCACGGTGTTGGTCAGGACGACCTTGCCCGGCAGCGACGGGGGCATGTACCGCTTGATGAGGTGGAAGTCGCCGGCGATGATCTCCGCCCACCGGTATGCGCCCCCGAACCGGGGCGTGCTGCGGTGCTGGCGGGCCCCCGTGGGGTAGAGCCACGTGAACGGCCCCCGCGTGAGCACCGGCAGGAGGACGGCGGCCAGCACCTGCACCGTGCGCAGCCCGCGCAGTGGGATCGGCAGGCCCAGCCCGAACATGAAGTCGCCGAAGATCACGTCGGCGCCGGCGTCGGTGAACGCCTCGGCCATGCCGTACCGATCCACCGACGAGACCAGGAGCACGCGCCGCCCGCGCAGCGAGGTGCCCAAGGCCTGGGGCAGCACCTCCTGGACGACGTGCCGCTCCCAACTGTTCTTGATCCCCCAGCCGTCGACCACCGGCGTGCGCAGGCCGGCCACCGCCCGGACCGCGTCCCGGACGGGATAGCGCCGGGTGCCGGCGACGAGAGCCAGGTCGATCCCCCCGAGCCCGATCGCGTCCACCCGCCCGTCGAGCGCGCGCAGCAACCGACACCAGGCCCGGTAGTCGCCGTCGGTGCCGATGCGTTCGATGATGAACCGCTGGCCGAGCAGGGTCGTCTCGACGCGATGATCGCCCCGGCGAGAACCCAGGCTGGCGCTGACCACATGCCGCGGGCGGTCGGCGGGGCCTGCTGCCGGAGGCGGCGTCGCAGGCGTCTGGCGCGCGGGCGTGTCGGCGGCCTCGGGGGTCATGCGCTGGGTTCGCGCTCCGCGCTGAGGGTCACCAGGTCGCCGACCAGCACGTGGCGGATCTCGCCCCCTGCGAGACGCACCCGCAGGGCACCGTCGGCCGCCACGCCGTCGCCCGTGCCCTCGACGATCGTCTCCGGCGTGCGGACGGTGACCCGTCGGCCCGCCAGGGCGTCGCGCCGGGCCCACGCGCCGGTCAGGTCCGTCCCCCGCTGCCATGCCTCGTACCAGGCGGCCAGGCGCTCCAGGAGGACCAGCCGCAGGGCCTCCAGGTCCACCGGGCGGCTCGCTGTGACAGCCAGCGACGTGGCCGTCGCGCGGACCTCGACGGGCAGAGCCTCCGGCACAACGTTGGCGTTGATCCCGATCCCGACCACCAGCGCGTCGCCGCTGGCCTCCAGCAGGATGCCCGCGACCTTGCGCCCGACCACCAGCACGTCGTTTGGCCAGCGCACGCCCGCCGCCACCCCGGCCACCGCTTCCACGGCCTCCGCCACGGCGAGGGCTGCGGCCAGGCTCAGCAACGGCCAGGACGGCTGCGGCGCAGGGCGCAGCAGGACCGAGCACCACAGGCCGCCGGCAGGCGAGCACCATGCGCGGCCCAGGCGCCCCCGTCCGTGCGTCTGCCGGGAGGCCACGACGACGGCGCCCTCGGGCAGGCCGGCGCGCGCCAGCCCCCAGGCCACGTCGTTGGTGGAGGTCACCTCCCCGATGCGCACCAGGGGGTGCCCCAATGCCACGCGGGCGGCCCGCGCCCCGCCGGGCGCGCCGTGGGCCTCCTGCACGCGCGCCGGGCGCTGTGCGTGGCCCCTCCCCGGACCCGGCAGGCCTCCGTGCATCGCCTCACTCCGTCAGCCGGAGCTCGAGCACCTGAGTGCGCTCGAACGTCCACAGGCGCAGGTAGGCCCGCGCGACGTCGACGAGGACGTCCAGCGGCACCAGCCCGATGATCTCGCTCTCCGCCACGGCCACCCCACGCCGGTCGGCCTCGAGGCGCACGAGGTCGAACACCCGGTGCAGCGGTGTCCGGGTCGCGTCCAGCACGTTGATGGACACCTGGGCCTGCCCCGAGGCCCCCCGCACGCCCATCGCCTGCACGTGCACCAACCCTCCGCTCGACTCGCGCACGGCGCGGGCGATGGCGCGGGCAATCCCCACGTCGGCCGTGTGCAGGGTGATGTTGTAGGCCACCAGCGGCCGCCGGGCGCCGACGGCCACCGCACCGGCCGTCGGGTGTGGTCGGGGGTCGCCGACGTCAGGGCGCCAGGCGGGCTGCGTCATCTTCTCGGCCAGCCCCTCGAACTCGCCCCGGCGAATGTCCGGCAGACGGACCCGGTGCGGCGCGGTGGCCGCCTCGGCGTAGAAGTACACCGGCACGCGCAGCGCCTGCCAGATCTCCTGACCCACCCGGCGGGCCAGCGCCACGCACTCCTCCATGGTCGTCTCGCCGATGGGGACGAACGGGATGACGTCCACGGCGCCGATCCGCGGGTGTTCGCCGCGGTGGACACGCAGGTCGATGTGCTCGACCGCGGCCCGGGTCAGCGCCAGCGCCGCCTGTCCGACGGCTTTGGCAGGCCCGACCATGGTGACCACGCTGCGGTTGTGGCTGGGGTCGGAGTGCACGTGGAGCACCCGCACCCCGTCCACCGCCCGCACGACCCGCACGATGGCGTCGACGACGTCCTGCCGCCGGCCCTCGCTGACGTTCGGCACGCACTCCACCAGGCGTCCGGGCACGCGCTCACGCTCCCCCAGTCCGCTGTGCGGATCGCCGGTGGCAGGTTCTCCATGACGCCACAGCCAACCTCTCCTCCCGGAACACTCATGCCAGCGACGCGCGGCGCACGTCCCGACCGGTCGGCATTGCGCCGGCTCCGTCTGAGCCGGCTGCTCGCGCGGGTGCTCCGCCACAAGCCCGAGGACGTCGGGCTGACGCTCGATGCCGAGGGCTTCAGCAGCCTCGAGGCGCTGGCCCGGGCACTGGCGGCGCAACCGGGCTGGGAGACGCTCACCGCGGCCGACGTGGCCGCGGTGGCCGCTGCGGACCCCCGCCGGTACGAACTGCGCGACGGGCGCATCCGGGCGCGCTACGGCCACACGGTGCAGGTCGAGGCGCCCGGCGAGCCGGTGGTCCCGCCCGAGTGGCTCTACTACGGCGCGCCGCACGACGCCCTCCCTGCGATCCGCAGCGAAGGGCTGCGGCCGGGGACGCGCCGCTACCTGCACCTGGCGACGACCCCCGGCGAGGCGGTCGCCGTGGCGCGACGGCACGCGGAGGCCGTCGTCGTGGTGGCCGTGCGGGCGCGCCGGGCCCACGAGGCCGGGGCCGTCTTCTGGCGGGCCGGCCCCGGGCTCTACCTGACCCGTGCGCTGCCCGCCACCGTCCTGCTGGTGCCCGATGGAACCGGCTGGCAGCCGGCCGTTCCTCAGGCGTCGCCGGCGACGCCCGACCCCTCTTCGATCCGGGAGAAGTGGATCACCGACACCTCGTCGTCCAGCGACACGGGGCGGCCGTAGATCTTCGAGAGGAACTCCATGAGCTCTTCGTGCCGCCGCAGCTCGGGGTTGTCGCGCTCGATCTCCCGCGGCGTGACCTCCGCCAGGCGCTTCACCTCCACGCGGTCGATGATGGCGGGGAAGATCTTGCGCCGCGTGCCGAACCGGCGGCCCACTGTGACCCACACCACCTGCCCGTCCTGGTACTTGTCCGTCTTGTTGCCCAGGCGAATCGTCACGGTCTTGCGGCCCGTACGCAACGCCTCGGCGAACAGCGACGAGTAGAAGTTCAACCCAAATCGGGCGTGAAAACCCTCAGATTCGGAATCGCTCGATGCGTT
>CAZGNA010000212.1:2165-4512 GCA_964526945.1 uncultured bacterium | reverse complement strand
GCGCGAACGCCGGCAGGTCGCGGGCCACCTCCAGCCAGCCGATCCGTCCCCAGGCGCTGCTGTCGGCCACCAGCCGGACACCGGCGGCAGCCATGCGGTGCCCGCCCACGCCCTCCAGCCGCACGGCCGGCGCGCGTGCCCGCAGCGCATGCGCCAGGGCCGCGCCCTGGACGTCGCCGGAGACCTCACCGGCGACGAGCACGATCCGCGGGTCCCCGGCCTCCCCCTGCGCGCGCGGTATCGACCAACCTGCCGGCGATCCGGACCACGCGCCCGGACCCGCGCCGGATCGGCTACCCGTCATGCACCGGCGTGCCCAACGGGGGTACGTCGGCGGCCACGACCGTGATGCCCGCGGCCTCCGCGTCCGCCAGCATGCGCTCCCGCTCCAGCAGCAACGTGCGCCGCGCGTCGATGCCCAGCACCCGCGCGCCGACCTCGCGCATGGCGGCGATGGTACCCGGGCCCACGGCCGGGATGTCGAACCGGGGGTCCTGGTGGTTGCGGCTCGCCTTCACCACCACGGCTTCCCGGGCCATGGCGCCCCCGCGGCGCACCGTCGCGTCGGTGCCCTCGGCGGCTTCGACGGCGAGGATGACGCCGCGCCGCACCACCACCGTCTGCCCCACGTCGAGGTCGGCCAGGCGACGGGCCACCGCGCGGCCAAAGGTCAGGTCGGCCAGCTCCTCGGGCGTCGGGGGGCGCGCGGTCAGCAGCCCCGGCGGCGCCAGCAGGTCGCCGACGAAACGCGTCTGCTCCACCAGCGCCATCCCCAGCTCCGCCAGCAGCGCGGCCAGCCGCTCGAGCATCGGCACGTCCCGACGGTCGGCGTTCTGGCGCATCACCGCAGCGTGGAGCTCATCGCCCTGCACCAGCAGGTTGGCGCGCGCGAACCGCCCGGCCACCAGCACCTCGCGCACGTCGTGGGCCCGCAGCGTCTCCAGCACCTCGCGCAGCGCGCCGGGCGCGCACCGCCGATAGTGGTCGGCCAGGGCGGGCAACGTCGCCGACGGCTCGCCCACCTGCACGCAGACCAGCCGCAGCCCGCGCGCCTTCACCGCCGCCGCGATCACCTCGGGCAACGTGCCCGCACCGGCCAGCAGGCCTACCATGCCGTCTCGCCCGGGTGCCACCGCACGATCCCTCGCTTGCGTGCCCTGGCGGCGCGGATGAACTCCACGAAGTGGCGGACCGGCGGGCTCGCCGCGGCCTCGGGCTCGAGGGCCGCCAGGGCGTCGTCCATCGACAGCCCTGACTGGAAGAAGACGCGAAACGCCCGCCGCAGCGCCATGCGGTCCGCGGGCGGGATGCCGTGGCGCTGCAGGCCCACCACGTTGAGGCCGACCGCCCGCGTGCGCAGCCCCGCCACCATGACGTAGGGCGGCACGTCCTGGCGTACGGCCGTCATCCCCGCCACCATCGCCAGCCGGCCCACGTGCACGAACTGGTGCACGCCGGACATGCCGCCGATGTAGGCGTCGCGGTCCACGCACACCCAACCGCCGAGCTGCGTCCCGCTCACGATCACCACGCCGTCGCCGACGGCGCAGTTGTGGCTGATCTTCACGCCCGACATCACGTAGGTGCCGTTGCCGATCCGCGTCTCGTGTCCCTCGCCCGTGGCGCGGTCGACGCTGGCGAACTCGCTGAAGACGTTGTCGTCGCCGATCACCACCCTGGTGCGCTCCCCGCGCCACGCGCGGTCCTGGGGCCGCCCCCCGATCACCACGTGCGCGGCGAAGACGTTGTTGCGGCCGATGGTCACGCCGTCGTGGATGACGACGTGGGGCCCGATCACGGTGCCCGCGCCCACCGTGACGTCGGCGCCGATCACCGCATACGGCCCGACCTCGACGCCCTCATCGAGCCGCGCGTGCGGGTGCACGACGGCCGTGGGGTGAATCCGGGGGCCGCGGGCCGCGCGGTCGGGCTGCGCCACGTCAGGCGCCGTCCCTGCCGTCGCCGGCCCCCGCCTGGCGCGCGATGGCCCGCGCCAGGGCGATGTGCAGGCTGTGCCCGGCACGCACCGCCACGATCTGCGCCCGCAGCGGCCGCCCGAGCAGCGAGAGATCGCCCAGCGCGTCGAGGATCTTGTGGCGGGCCATCTCGTTGGGAAACCGCGGCTTGTTGATGAACCCCTCGACGCCGATCACCAGCGCCGTGGCCAGCGAGGCGCCCCGCGCCAGGCCCCGGGCGCGGAGCTGCTCGGCCTCGGCCAGCAGGCCCCACGTGCGTGCCGGCGCGATGGTGGTGGCGTAGTCGTCCCGGTCGGCGTCGAACTCGGCCATCTGCGGTGCCAGCGCCACCCCGTTGGCGGTCGCCACGTAGGTGACCTGCAGCCGCGGGG
>CAZGNA010000212.1:0-2060 GCA_964526945.1 uncultured bacterium | reverse complement strand
CGAGCCAGGGCCTCCACGAAGATCTGCGCGCTGCCGTCGCCGCAGGGCAGTTCCTCGCCTTCCACTTCCACCACGAGGTTGTCGATGCCGAGCCCACACGCGGCCGAGAGCAGGTGCTCGACCGTGGCCACCGGCGTCTGGCGCCCGAGCACGACGCCGCGGTCGGTGGCCACGACCTCGCCCAGGCGCGCGGGGATCTCCGGCGCGCCGGGCACGTCGGCTCTTCGGAAGCGCACCCCGTGGTTGGCGGGCGCGGGCAGCAGCCGGGCGGTGACGGACGCACCGGTGTGCAGCCCGGTGCCCGCCACGGTCACGGGCCGCGCGATGGTCCGCTGCACACCCGCGCCGATCATCGAGGCCGCACCGACAGCCGCACGGGGTAGAACGATCCCGCCACCGGCATGGTCACCACGGTCAGGTCACGCGTCTCGCCCGCGGGCACGACGAACGTCGCCACCGCGCGGTCGGCGCCGGGCGCGAGCAGGCCGGCGTCGATCATGGTCCCGTCGATCACGAACAGCCCCCGCGCCGGGCCTCCTGCGGCATTCGCCACGAGGGCCACGGGCACCTCGGCCGCGGTGGGGTTGTGGAGCCGCAGCCGGATGCGGTAGAGCACGCCGTAGTCGCCGACCAGCGCCTCGCCCGTGCGCACGTCCTTGAGGTCGGCCATGACCCCCAGCTCGGCGACGTCGGCCGGGCGGTCGGCGCGCACCTCCCGTGCCACGTCGACCACGGTACCGGGAAACGTGCCGCGTGGATGCGGGAACGCGTACGGCCCCAGGTCGGTGGTGACCGTGCGATCCAGCAGCCAGGGGAGCCGCACCGCCACCCGCAGGCCCACCGGTCCACCGTCGACCACCTGGAACTGCATGATGCCGGACACCAGGGCCCGCGGCGGCAGCGCGTAGGCGGTGAAGGTCGTGGCCTGCTGTGCCGGCACCTCGACCAGGTACCCCTGCCCGCTGCCCAGCGCGGTCAGGAACCGGCCGGTGGCCATGGCGCCGACCTGCAGGGGGTCGGGTGCCGGGCCGGCGTGCCCGCTGAGATAGTGGACGCGGGCGCGTCCCGGGCCGGCGTTGCTCAGGGTGATGGTGAGGATGCGGGCGCGCTCCGTCCCGTTCATGTGGTGGTAGAGCAGGCGCGCACCCCGGCGGGGCTGCAGCGTCTCCTCGAAGAGCAGGCCGTCGCCGTCGATGGTCTCGGGGCGGTTGCTGACCAGCAGGACGTCGGGGTCGCGCAGCGGCAGCGGCGCGTTGCGCACGGTGATGGCCACGCGCCGGTCCACCGGACCCGCATAGGGGCTGCGCACGCTGACCGGTACGTGCACCGTGACGGCGGCGCCGGCCTCCAGGGGCGCGTCCACCGGAATCGTGGACCAGCGCATCACGGCACCGGGGGTACGCACCACCGCGGCCTCCAGCCAGCGCCGCACGGCCTCATGGACGACCGCCGCTGGCGCAGGTGTGCCGGTCACGATCACCTCGGCCTCGGGGGGAATGCGGCCGGCCGGCGGCCGCACCGAGACCGGCACGCTGGTCTGGTAGGGCCCCAGCCGCACCCGCACCGTGGTGGCGCCCAGGGCGCGGCCGCGCAGCGTGATGGTCTCGCGGGTGGCCTCGACGCTGACGACCCGTCGGTCCGCCGGTGTCACCGAGAGCGGGCCGGGGACCACGGTCCGGACGCGGAGGGTGGCGGTACCGTCAGGCGAGAGCACGACGCTCGACGGGGCCACCGTCAGCGGGGGAGTTGCCAGGGCCTCCCGCAGCCGCGCCGCCCACTGGGCAGCCAGCGTCGCCGCGTCGGTCCCGGCCCGCTGCGCGTCGCGCGCGCTGGCGGTCAGCACGACCTGGCCATCGACGAGGAGCGCCGCCGATCCGCGACGCACCCGCACCGTCACGGCCGCAGGCGGCGGTAACGGTCGGCGCAGGGCCCGCACGGCAGCGCTGACGCGCGCCCACGCCCCGGGCCCGTCCAGACGCGCCACGACGATCTCCCGCACGCGCAGCTCGGCCGCCCGCCCGTCCGTCGCGGCGCGCCAGGCGACGACCTCGCCCGGCACC
>CAZGNA010000211.1:0-4515 GCA_964526945.1 uncultured bacterium | reverse complement strand
CGGCGTCCCCCGGGCGTGTGGGCGATGCGTGCGCGCCGGGCACGTCGGCGGCAGGTGGCGGTGACCACGCGGCAGCCTCGCCATCGGCGGCAGGTGGCGGTGGCGATGGGGCAGCCTCGCTGTCGGCGGCGGGCGGGGTGCGGGCGCCAGCGCGGACGAGCCAGCCGACCAGTCCGCCCGGTTCGCGAATGGAGACGAGCATCACGAGCGCTCCGAACAGGATGAAGTCGACGCCACGGCCCCCACCCCCCAGCCACGACCGCGTGTACTCGTTGAGCAACACGATGAAGAACGCGCCCAACACCGGGCCGGTGACCGTGGCCCGGCCGCCGATCAGGGCGATGACGACCGCCAGCAGCGACAGGCGGCCCGGCATCACGTTGTAGGGGTCGATGTAGAGCACGTACAGGGCGTAGAGCGTGCCGGCCAGCGCCGTGAACGCCGCCGACAGCCCCATGGCGTAGAGTTTGTAGCGGCGCGTGGGCAGTCCGAGCATCGCGGCGGCGTCTTCGTCCTGGTTGATCGCCCGCAGGTAGACGCCGACCCGGCGGCGATCGAGCACCCCCACGCTGAGCGTGACCGCCGCGAACAGCGCCAGGCTCGCGAGGTAGTAGGGCGCCTTGGCGTCCCACATGAGGTACCCCGGCCGGTTCCGGTACTCCAGCGGCAGGTAGTAGCCCACGGCCGCGCCGACCAACGGCCAGTTGAGGAAGAGGATGCGCACGATCTCGCCCAGCGCCAGCGTCGCCAGCGCGAAGAAGTGCCGGCGCAGTCGAAACGTGGGATAGCCGATGGCGAGCGAGACCAGGGTGGCGATCCCCGCGCCGACCCACATGCCCAGCCACGGCGACAGCCCGACCTCCTTCAGCAGCACGGCCGCCGTGTAGGCGCCCAGGCCGAAGAAGACCGCGTGCCCGAAGGAGATCTGTCCGGCGTAGCCGCCGATGAGGTTCCAGGCCTGCGCGACGGTGCCGAACAGGAAGACCGTGATCATCGCGTTGAGGAAGAAGGCGTCGCGCACGCCCAGCGGCACCAGTGCCAGGGCCGCTCCGACGGCGAGCACCGCCCAGGCCGGCGGGTTGGCCAGCGCGCGGGCGCTGCCCGCCGCCGGCGGGGGCCACACAGCGGGTTGGGTGGTCATGCGGGTTCGCCGATGAGCCCGTGGGGGCGCACCAGCAGGACGAGGACGAAGATCACGAAGACGAACAGCAGTTTGAACGACGGCGCCAGCAGCGTGCCCAGCACGTTCTCGACCAGCCCGATGGCCACCCCGCCGACCAGCGCGCCGTCCACGCGGCCGAAGCCGCCCAGCACCACGCTGGCGAACGCCACCAGCAGGAACGCGTCGCCGATGGTCGGTGAGACCTGGTAGAAGGGGAAGATGAGCACGCCCGCCAGCGCGACGCTGGCGATGGCGATGCCCCAGGCCAGGGCGTACATGCGCTCGACGGGGATTCCCAGCGCCAGGGCCACGTCGCGGTTCTGGGCCGCGGCCTGGAGTGCCCTGCCGGTCTTGGTGCGCCGCAGGAACAGGGCCAGCGCCGCGAACGCCGCCAGTGCCCCACCCGCGGCGGTCAACTTGGGCACGGCGATGGGCACGCCGAGCACCGGCACGCTGGGCGGTGCCGCGGCTTCGAGGAAGCCGCGCACGTCGGGGCCGAAGGCGGCGAAGGCGCTGTACCGGAGGAAGAACAACAGGCCGAACGTGGCGAAGATCTGGGTGGCCAGCGGCGCCCGCAGGATGCGGCGGACGAGCAGGTGGTAGGTGAGCCAGCCCGCCAGGAAGAACAGGGGCACCACCACGGGCACCGCCAGGGCTGGCTCGATCCGCCCCAGCGCCCAGAACCAGTACGTGGCGTAGAGCGCCAGCATCAGGTACTCGGCGTGGGCCAGGTTCACCACGTCCATGACGCCCCAGATGAACGACAGCCCCAACGCCACCAGGGCGTACACGAGCCCCAGGATCAGGCCGTTGACCGTCGCGTGCAGGAGCAGCGTCACCGCGCTGCCTCGGGGGCGCTCGAGACGTCCCGGGTACGCCCGCGGCCCGGCGCACACCAAGAGCCCCGGGCATGCCGAGGGCCCCGCGATCCCCGTGGGCGCCAGGCGGCCCCCGGCGGACGCGCCCCGGGCCGACGGCGCCCCCGGCGGGCGTCTAGCGTCGATCCCACGCCGGCATGGGCCAGACGATCGGCGCCTCCGCGATCTCGAACGGCCAGACCACCTTGTACTGTCCGTCGAGGATCTGGGTCATGATGCCGGTGGCGTGCTTGTTCTGGCCGTGCTGGTCGAACTCGATCCCCTGCCACGGCATGATGAGCTGCGCGCCGGGGATCTTCGTCTCGCGCAGCGCCGCCTGGATCGCCGCAGGCGCGGTGCTTCCCGCGCGGTTCAGCGCGTCGGCCAGGGTCAGCATGCCGGTGAACGCCCGCGCCACCACCTCGTCCATGTCGGCGTTGTACTTCCGCCGGTAGAGGTCGTTGACCCGGGCGACCAGCGGCTTGCGGGCGGCGATGCCCAGCGCCCACGGCGCGCGCGCCATGAAGTACCAGCCGTCACGGCCGGTGGCCTGCAGGAAGTCCGGCACGGTGGTGAAGCCGGCGTGGGCCATGAACGCCTGCGGTGTCCAGCGCATCTCCTTGAGCGTGCGGACGATGAGCACCGCATCGACCAGGTAGTTGGCGCCGATGATGACGTCGGGGTTGGCCTGGCGCAGGCGCAGGAACTCCGCGGTGAGGCTGGCGGGCGGCGACGTGTAGAGCTCCTTGGCCACCACGTCGTACTTGTAGACCCGGGCGAAGCCATCGGCCACGCCCGCGGCGGTGGCGCCGAACTCGGTGTCCTCGGCGAGGATCGCCACGCGCGAGATCCGGTGCCCCCGCTTCTTCATGTCCTCCATGAGGTCGAAGAAGAGCTTGGTGAAGGTCGTGTCGTGGGGGCCGGTCCGGAAGAACCACTTGAACCCGCGCTCGGTCAGCCGCGGCGACGACGACTCCGGGTTGAGGAACGGAACGCCCCGGGTCTCGGCGGCCAGGCTGGCCGTCGCCGTCACGGCGCTCTGGTAGGAGCCGATCAGGGCCACCACGCGCTCGCGCTCGATGAGGCGCTCGGCCTCGGCACGGCCGGTGGCCGGGTCGCCGCGGCTGTCGCCCCAGACCAGCCGGATCTTGCGGCCGCCGAGCCTGGGCAGCCCGGCGGTGGGGGCCAGCGGCAGCGTGAGGTCGGGGTAGGCGTTGTTGACGATGTCGACCGCCAGCTCGATGCCGTTGCGGATCCCGGCGCCGATGCGCGCCAGCGCGCCCGAGAGCGGGTAGACGGCACCGACCGGGATCGCCGCGTCCTGGGCGGCGAGGGCGGATGCCAGCCGGTCGCCGACGACCAGCGTCCCGAGCCCCGCGCCGGTGTACCTGAGGAACCTCCGTCTGGTGATCCGCATCGCCGGCCACCCCGCCGACGATGCATGATGCGTCCGACGTGCCTCCGGGGACGTCCGCCTGGTGCTCCTCATCGTTGCTCCCTCCCTGTGCGTCAGCAGCCGGGGACGAGCACGCTCCCCGGTGCCACGCCTGCGATGCGGTCCGCGGTCAGGTCGGTGATGAACATGTGGCCCGGCGCGTGGGTGATGGCGAGGGGCAGCCGCGCCCGCCGGAGCGCCACCTGCGGGGTGACGCCGCACGCCCAGAAGACCGGGACCTCGCCGGGCTCCACCGGGACGGGATCGCCGAAGTCCGGCCGGGCCAGATCGGCGATCCCAAGCGCGGCCGGGTCGCCGGCGTGGACCGGGGCGCCGTGGGCCAGCGGGTAGCGCGCGGTGATCGCTGCGACCCGTGGCACGTCATCCGCCGGGAACGGTCGCATGCTGACCACCAGCGGGCCGGCGAACGGTCCGGCCGGCTCGCACAGCCGGGTGGTGACGTACATCGAGACGTTCCGGCCCAGGTCCAGGTGGCGAAGACGCAGGCTCGCCTGCAGCAGGGCTTCCTCGAAGGTGAACGAGCACCCCAGCAGGAAGGCCACGAGGTCGTCCTGCCAGAGGTCGTGCAGGTCGTCCCGCTCTTCCACCATCTGGCCGTCGCGAAAGACGCGGTAGCGCGGCAGGTCGGTGCGCAGGTCGGCGCCCGGCGCGGTCTGGCGCGGCTCGGGGTCGCCCGGCGCGGTGACCTCCAGCAGCGGGCATGGCTTGGGGTTGCGCTCGCAGAAGCGCCGGAAGTCGTCGGCCGCCGCCGCGGGCACGACGACCAGGTTGGCCTGCACGAACCCCGGCGCCAGGCCGGCGGTCGGCCGTCTCCAGCGTCCGGATCGGATCTCCTGCCGCCACTCGGCTGCGGTGCGCACGGGCGTCGTCACCACCCCTTCTTGAATTCCGTGGGCGCGGTGCGGTTCCTCCGGGCGCGCCAGGCGCCACGCCGGCCCAACGGGCGGACGCGATACGATGCCGGACCGTGGGCGTACTCTCCCGGGCACGCCAGACGTCACGTCGGCCCAGCGGGCGGACGCGCCGCCCGCCGCCCTGCA
>CAZGNA010000210.1:0-4691 GCA_964526945.1 uncultured bacterium | reverse complement strand
TGCGCGCTGGGCGCGGCCGGCGAGCCGCCCATCGCGGCGGCCCGGCGCGCGGCCGGCCGGCTGAGCCCTTCCGGCGGGGCCACGGTGCTGGCGTGGGGCGAGCGCACGGCGCCCGACGTGGCGGCTTTCGTCAACGGCTACATGGTGCGCTACCTCGACTACAACGACACCTACCTGTCCAGGGAAGCCCTGCACCCATCGGACAACCTGGCCGGGCTGCTGGCGGTGGCCGAGGACGCGGGGGCCACCGGGCGCGACCTGCTCGCCGCCCTGGTCGCGACCTACGAGATCGTCTGCCGGCTGGCCGACGCCAGCAGCATCCGCGACCGCGGCTGGGACCACGTCACCTACGGCGGGATCGCCGTGGCCGCAGGGGCCGCCCGCCTGCTGGGGGGCGGCGTGGACGCCATCGAGCAGGCGATCAACATCGCCGCCGCCACGGGGATCAACCTGCGCCAGACCCGCGTGGGGCACCTGTCGATGTGGAAGGGCGCGGCCTACGGCGGCGCCAGCCACAACGCGGTCTTCGCCGCCTACCTGGCCACGGAAGGCATCACCGGACCGTCGCCGGTCTTCGAGGGGCGCCGGGGCTTCATCGCCCAGGTCTCGGGTCCGCTCCCCATCCCGCCCATGGCGGGCGAGGCGCCCGCGCCCTCGGAGAACGAGCTGCGGTGGGAGGAGGAAGGCGGCAGGCCCGTAGACGCCACGCCCCCGCCACCGGCCCCCTTCAAGCTCCTGGAGACCGACATCAAGTACTGGCCGGCCGAGTACCACTCGCAGGCTGCGATCGCGGCGGCCCTCGACCTGCGCCGGCAGGGGCTGCGGCCCGAGGCCATCGACCGGGTGGTCATCCGCACGTTCCGGGTGGCGGTCGAGATCATCGGCGGCGAGCCCGAGAAGTGGGCCCCGACGACGCGCGAGACGGCCGACCACAGCATGCCCTACCTGGTGGCGGCAGCCCTCCTGGACGGCGAGGTGACCGCGCGCCAGTTCGCGCCGGCGCGCATCCAGCGCGAGGACGTGCGCCAGCTCATGGCGCGCACCGAGGTGGTCGAAGACCCGGCGTTGACCGCGGCCTATCCGCGCGGCATCCCCACAGTCGTGGAGGTGCACGAGCGGTCGGGGCGCACGTGGACGGCGCGCGTGGACTTCCCGCCGGGCCATGCGCGCAATCCGTTGAGCGACGCGCAGCTCGAGGAGAAGTTCCGGCTCCTGGCCCAGCCGGTGCTGGGCCCGCGGACCGACGCGGCGCTGCGGGCGTTGTGGACGCTCGACCAGTACGCGTCCGTCCGGGAGGTCACCCCGCTGCTGGTGCGGCCAGGGGCGCTCCACGGCGGGTAGGTCGGCCGGCGGCAACGATGGCGGCCGGGGAGGGTCGGCGGGGAGCCTCACGGTGGGTCAGCTGGCCGTCGGCACGGCGCGACGACAGCAGGGTCAGGGGGCAGGAACCCGGTGTCCAATCTGACGGCGGTTGCCGGTGGACAGCGGCGGGACACCAGCAGGGTCAGGGGCACAGGAACCGCCGTGGGCCGCGCGGGGACCGGGGCGCACCGCCGCGGCACGCCGGGGCCAGGCGCGGCAGGCGCAGGTGCACGCAGGATGCCCATAGCGCGTAGGAAGACGCGCGCGCCAGGGAGAAGCCAGGAAGCACCGGAGGTGACACCGATGAGACGAACCGTGGTCCTGGTGGCAGCGTTCGTGCTGCTCGCGGGCCTCGCCCCCGGTGGCGCCGGGCCCGCGTACCCCAGCAAGGCCCTGGAGTTCATCGCCCCGGCCGGCCCCGGCGGCGGCTGGGATACCACCGCGCGCATGACCGCCAAGGCGCTGACCGAGGAGCGCCTGGTGACGGTGCCGATCTCGGTGATCAACATGCCGGGCGGCAGCGGCGCGGTGGGGATCGCCCACATGGTGACGCGCCGCCGCGGCGACACCCACGTGCTGGCCGTGATGGGCTCGGCGCTCACCGGCACCCTGGCCCGGCGCGCCGTGCCCTACACCTACCGCGACGTGACGCCGATCATCGCCATCACCGCCGACTTCCAGGTGATCGCGGTCCGCAAGGACTCGGCGTTCAACAGCCTCAAGACGCTGCTCGAGGTGTTCAAGCGCGACCCGGGTGCGATCACGGTGGGCGGCGGGTCGGCGCCCGGGGCGCTGGACCACCTGACCTTCGCGCAGCTCGCCGGGCTGGTCGGCGTCGACGTGACGAAGGTGCGCTACGTGCCGTTCGGCGACGGGGCGGCCGCCATGGCGTCGATCCTGGGCGGGACCACCACCGTGCTCTCCAGCAGCCTCTCGGAGACCCTGGCGAACATCGAGGCCGGACAGATCCGGGTCCTGGCCGTGACGGCGCCGCAGCGTCTGAGCGGCGCGCTCCGGAACATCCCCACCGCGCGCGAGCAGGGCGTGGACTTCGTGTTCGCCAACTGGCGCGGGTTCTACATGCCGCCCGAGACACCCGCCGACGTCGTGAAGTTCTGGGAGGACACGTTCGCCAAGATGCTCGCCAGCCGCACGTGGGCCAGGATCCTGCAGGAGACGCGCTGGGAGCCGTTCGTCCTGACGGGCGACCGGTTGCGGCAGTTCCTCGAGCGCGACCTGGCCACGACCCAGGGCGTCCTGCGCGACCTCGGCCTCATCCGGTAGCCGCAGTGGGCGGGGGCGGGCGCCAGCGCGCCAGGCTCTGCCCGTGACGTCCGACCGCCTGGCTGCCCTGGTCATCTTCGTCGCCGCCGTGCTCTACGCGCGGGAAGCGACCACCTTCCACGGGGCGACCGTGGCCGACGTGGTGGGGCCCGCGGCGTATCCGGCGCTCGTCGGCGGCCTCGCCGCCCTGCTGGCGGCCATCCAGTTCGTCCGCCCGCGCGACAGCGCCGGCGGCGAGCCGTTCTGGCGGCAGCACGGCCGGCCCATCCTGCTGGCCTTGAGCCTCTTCGCCTACACCCGGGCGCTGGAGCCGCTGGGGTTCGTCGTCTCCACCTTCCTTTATTTGACGGGCTCGCACCTGTGGCTGGGCGAGCGCCGCCCGGCCCTCGCCGTGCTGCTGGCCGCGGGCCTCACCACGGCCCTGTGGCTCGTGTTCGACCGCGCGCTGGGCCTGGCGCTGCCCGCCGGCGTCCTGGGCCCGGTGCTGCCGGCCGGCGTGCTCGGCCGATGAACGAGATCCTCCAGAGCCTGTGGTACGGCTTCGGGGTGGCCCTGCAGCCCACCAACCTCCTGCTGGCGTTCGTGGGGGCCTTCGTGGGCACGATGATCGGGGTGCTCCCGGGTATCGGCCCGGTCAGCGGCATCGCCCTGCTGATCCCGCTCATCGTGGGCCTGCACCCCGCGTCGGCGATGATCATGCTCACCGCGGTCTACTACGGCACGATGTACGGCGGCTCGACCACGTCGATTCTCATGAACGTGCCCGGGGAGGCGTCGTCGGTGGCGACGACCTTCGACGGCTACCAGATGGCGCTGCAGGGCCGCGCCGGGCCCGCGCTGGCCATTGCCGCCGTCGGCTCGTTCATCGCCGGCACGCTCAGCATCGTGGCGCTCATGCTGTTCTCGGTGCCGCTGGCCACCTACGCCCTGGCCTTTGGCCCGGCCGAGAACTTCGCGCTGATGGTCCTGGGGCTGTCCAGCGTCTCGACCCTGGCGGGCGAGTCGCTGGTGAAAGCCCTGCTGGCGACCTGCTTCGGGCTGATGCTGGCCACCGTCGGCACCGACCTGGTCACGGGCACCGACCGCTACACCTTCGGCATCCCGCAGCTGCTGGACGGCATCGACCTGGTCACGGTCGCCGTGGGCCTGTTCGCGGTCTCGGAGGTCATGCTGGTGGTCAACGAGATCGCCATCCGGCCGCGGCTGCTGGCCCTCCAGCGCATCTGGCTGTCGGCGCGCGACATCGCCGACGCGTTCTGGGCGATCATCCGCGGCACCGTCGTGGGCTTCTACATCGGCATCCTGCCCGCCGCCGGTGCCACCATCGCGTCCTTCCTCTCCTACGGCCTGGAGAAGCGCCTGGCCCGGGACCCCTCGACCTTCGGGAAAGGCGACATCCGGGGCGTGGCCGCGCCCGAGGCGGCCAACAACGCCGCGGCCGTGGGAAACATGATCCCCATGCTCACCCTGGGCCTGCCCGGCTCGTCGACCACCGCGGTGATGATGGGCGCGCTGCTGATCCTCAACGTCCTGCCCGGGCCCACGCTCTTCCAGAAGCACCCCGACGTGGTCTGGGGCCTGATCGCCAGCATGTACGTCAGCAACACGGTCCTGCTGATCATGAACCTGCCGCTGGTGGGCCTGTTCGTGCAGATCCTGCGCACGCCCGAGCGCTACCTCTACCCGCTGATCATGGCCGTCTGCGTCATCGGCGTCTACGTGGTGGGCCGCAGCCAGGTGGACCTGACGTTGATGGTCGCGCTGGGGGCCGTGGGCTACTACATACGCAAGCACGACTACCCGCTGGGGCCGGCGATCCTGGGCCTGGTGCTGGGCGACCGGCTCGAGCAGACCATGCGCCAGGCCCTCATCATCAGCAACGGCGACCCGACCACCTTCGTGCGGCGGCCGATCTCGGCGGTCATCCTGGCGCTGGCCGCCGTCTCGCTGGCCGCGCCGGTCCTCGTCGCGCGCTACCGCAGGTGGCGGCAGCGCGCAGACGCGGCGTGAGGCGGCCGGTGCGCCGCGGGCCGGCGGCGCTTGGG
>CAZGNA010000209.1:0-4703 GCA_964526945.1 uncultured bacterium | reverse complement strand
GCAGCTGCGGCCCTGCGCGCGGCGCAGCGCGCCGGCCTGCTGGCCTTCGCGCAGCGCGTGTTGCCCACGGGCCTGCGACAGCGTGCGGCGCTGGCCCCCGAGGTGCCGCCGCGGGGCTTCAGTCCCGAGGCCGAGGTGTTGCCCGCCCTGGGTGAGCGCCGGGCGCGTGTGGCGTTCCTGGCGGGCTGCGCCATGAGCCTGTTCTTCCCCGACGTGAACGACGCCACGGTGCGCGTGCTGCGGCGCAACGGGTGCGAGGTGGTGGTCCCCGCAGGCCAGGTGTGCTGCGGCGCGCTGAACAGCCACTACGGGGAAGCGCAGACCGCCCGGGCGATGGCCCGGCGAAACGTCGACGTCTTCCCCGACGACGTCGACGCCATCGTCACCAACGCCGCGGGGTGCGGGGCGGCCATGAAGGCCTACGGGCACCTGTTGGCCGACGATCCCGCCTACGCGGGGCGCGCCGAGCGCTTTGCCGCCAGGGTGCGCGACGCCACCGAATGGCTGGCGCAGCTCGGCCTGCGCACGCAGCCGCAGGCGGTGCCCATAGTGGCCACCTACCAGGACCCCTGCCATCTGGCCCATGGCCAGCGCGTGCGGGCCGAGCCGCGCGCGCTGCTGGCCAGGGCCGGCGTGCGCCTGGTGGAGATGCCCGCAGCCGACCGCTGCTGTGGCAGCGCGGGCATCTACAACCTGCTGCAGCCCGCCATGGCCGAGACGCTGTTGCGCGAGAAGATGGAGGCGGTGCGGGCCACCGGCGCGCAGGTGGTGGTGGCGCCCAACCCCGGGTGCATGCTGCAGCTGCAGTACGGCGCCCGCCGGTTTGGCGTGCCCGTGCGCGTCGCGCACCTGATGGACCTGCTCGACCAGGCAGGGGCGTGAGGCGGGCGAGGGGCTGCGGGTGCCCGTGACGGTCGAAGCCCTGGCGTCCCGGGTACAGGCGCTGGTCGGCGCCGACGCGGTGCTGACGGGGGGACTGGCGCGCTACGCGGTCGACGGGCACGTCCCGCAGGTCGCCGTCCGGCCGCGCGATGCCGATCAGGTCGCTGCGGTGTTGCGCCTCTGCGCCGAGGCTGGAGCCGCGGTGGTCCCGTGGGGCGGGGGCACCGCGCAGGAGGTGGGCAACCCGCCCCGCGCCGCCAGTGTGGTGCTGCGCACCGACCGGCTCGCCCGCGTGCTCGACCACGACGCCGCGAACCTGACCGTCACCGCCGACGCCGGGATCACGCTGGAGGCGCTGGGCACGACGCTGGCCGCGGCCGGCCAGTGGCTGCCCGTGGAGCCGCCCCGTGCCCCGCGCGCGACGCTGGGCGGCGTCGCCGCGCTCGACCTGGGCGGGCCGTGGCGTGGTCGGTTCGGTCCGGTGCGGGACCTGGTGATCGGCGTGCGCGCCGCCCTGCCGGACGGCAGTCTCGTCCGCTGGGGCGGGAAGACCGTGAAGAACGTGGCCGGCTACGACATGGCCAAGCTGTTCGTCGGGGCCATGGGCACGGTCGGCGTGCTCGTCGAGCTGACGCTGAAGGTCTTCCCCCTGCCCGAAGCGACGCGCACCGTGGCGCTGTGGGGCGAGCTCGACGCCCTCGTGGCCCTGGCGGGACGCATCGCTGCATCGCCGCTGGTGCCGACGGGCCTGACGCTGCTCGACCGACCGGCGGCCGCGCTGCTGGGCGCCGCGGTGGGCGGGCTGCTGGGCGTCTCGTCGTCGGTGCTGCTGGTGCGCGCCGACGGCATCGTGCCCGCGGTGACCAGGGCGGAGCGCGACGTGGCCGCCTGGGCCGCGCAGGTCGGCGTGCAGCACGAGGTGCTCGGCGCCGAGGCCGCGCAGCGCGTGTGGAGCGCGGTGCGCGACTTCGGATGGGCGGGCGAGCTGGTGGCCGCGCGCCTGTCGGTACCCGTGGGACGGCTGCCGGGCGCGCTGGCCGCGCTGCGCGCCTGCCTGCCCGCGGCCGCGGGCCTGGTGGCGCACGTGGCAGCCGGCGTCGTCTGGGCTGCGGGGCCGCCTGCGGGGTTTGCGGCCACGACGCTCCACGGTCTGCGGCAGGTGGCCGTCGACCACCAGGGCCACCTGCTGCTGGCCCGGCTGCCGACGGCCCTGAAGGCCACCGGCGACGTGTGGGCCCCGGTTCCTCCGGCGCTGCCGGTGATGCGGGCGCTCAAGGCGGCGTTCGACCCTCACCAGATCCTCAACCCGGGCCGCTTCGTGGCGGGGTTGTAGCCCGGCGTGGCCGTCGCATCGGACCGCGCCGCCTGGCTCCGAGGAGGTATCGTCGCATGGCACGCCTGCACCTGGCGCTGGCGCTCCACAACCACCAGCCCGTAGGGAACTTCGACCACGTCTTCGAGGACGCGTACCACCGGGCGTACGCGCCCATGATCGCGGCCCTGGAGCGGCACCCCGCGGTGCGCCTGGCGCTGCACTACTCCGGTCCGGTGCTGGACTGGCTGCGCGACCGCCAGCCCGGGTTGCTGGCGCGCCTGCGCGCGCTGGCCGCCCGCGGCCAGGTCGAGATCATGACCGGCGGGTACTACGAGCCGATCCTGCCCATCATCCCCGACCTCGACAAGCGCGGCCAGATCCGCAAGATGACCGCGGCGGTGCGCACGCTCTTCGGCGTGCGGGCCACCGGCCTGTGGCTGGCCGAGCGGGTCTGGGAGCCGCACCTGCCCCGACCGCTGGCGGCCGCGGGCGTGCGCTACACCATCGTGGACGACACGCACTTCTTCCGGGTCGGGCTGCAGGAAGACGACCTCGTCGGCTACTTCGTCACCGAGGAGGCGGGTGCGCCGCTGGCCATCTTCCCCAGCCTCAAGGCGCTGCGCTACCGCATCCCGTGGGCCACGGTGCCCGACCTCATGGCCTGGCTGCGGGTCCAGGCCGACCGCACCCCGGTCGACGGCCGACCGCGCCTGCTGGTCATGGGCGACGACGGCGAGAAGTTCGGGTTGTGGCCCGGGACGTTCCTGTTGTGCTGGGAGCGCGGCTGGATCGAGGAGTTCTTCGCCGCGGTGGAAGCCGCCAGCGGGTGGCTGACCACGGTGCTGCCCGGTGCGTGGCTCGACCGCCACCCGCCGCGCGGCCGCGTCTACCTGCCCACCGCCGCCTACGACGAGATGACCGAGTGGGCGCTGCCGGCCCCGCGCGCGGCGCGGCTGCCCGCCCTCAAGCACGAGCTGGCAGCGCAGGGGCGCGACGACGTGCTGCCGTTCCTCCACGGCGGCTACTGGCGGCACTTCCTGGTGAAGTACCCCGAGAGCAACACCATGCACAAGGCGATGCTGCGCGCCAGCCGCAAGGTCTGGCGCATGCCGCCAGGACCGGCGCGGGCGCGCGCGCTGGATCACCTCTGGCAGGGGCAGTGCAACTGCCCCTACTGGCATGGCGTCTTCGGCGGCGTCTACCTCGGGCACATCCGGGCGGCCACCTACGCGCACCTCATCGCCGCCGAGGCCCTGGCGGACCGCCGGCGCCGCAGGTGGGCGCAGGCGCGCCGGCAGGACGCGGACGCCGACGGCCTGCCCGAGGTCGTGGTGACGACCGACGCCCAGGTGCTCGTGCTCGATGCTGACGCCGGCGGCGGCGTCGTGGAATGGGACGTGCGGGGAGCACGGGTCAACCTGGTCAACGTGCTGACCCGGCGGGAAGAAGGCTACCACGCCCAGCTGCGCGAGGCCGCAGCGCGGGGCGAGGTGGTGCTCGCCCGGTCCGATGCGGTCGAGTCGATTCACACGACGCGGGTGCGGGTCAAGGAACCCGGACTCGAACGCCGTCTGCACTACGACTGGTATCGGCGTGCGGCCTTCCTCGACCATTTTCTCGAGCCCGGCGCCGATCCTGCGGCCGTGCTCGAGTGGACTGCGCGGGAACTCGGGGACTTCGTGGACCAGCCGTACCGGATGGCGGTGACCCGGCGTCGGGCCGACGTCGCCGTGCGCCTGTGGCGGGACGGCCACGTATGGACCGACGAGGTGCACACGCCGGTGCGCGTCGAGAAGACCCTCCGGGTGCCCGCGGGGCGCAGTGCGGTGACGATGGCCTACCGGGTCACCAACATCGGTGAGCGTTTGGTCGCCGCGGTCTTCGCGGTGGAGACCGTGTGGGGCGCAGACGGTCCCGACGCGGAGGTCGAGCCTGCCGGTGCCCCCGCGCCGCCGGCCCCTGGGCGGAGGCACCGCGTCGGTGCCCCGGCGTTGCTGCCCGACGTCACGGGCTGGATCCTGCACGACTGGCCGCGGCCGCTGGAGGTCGTCGTGGCCGCGCCGCCTGGCGATCTGTGGGTCGTTCCCATCGAGGTGGTCTCGGCCTCCGAGGCCGGGTACGAGCGGACGTTCCAGGGCGCCGCGCTGTGGTCGGCGCGGCCGCTGGTCCTCGCGCCCGGCGCCGTCTGGGAAGGCACGTTCCACGTCGAGGTGCGGCGCCGGAGCTGACGCGCCCCGCAGCCGTGCGGATCCATGTCGGTGGGCGCGGTGGTCGTCGCCCGGTGCCGAGTGAGGTACCGGCCGTCGCCCGATGCCAGGAGACGTACCGACCGCGTCTCGTGCTGGGATGCCAGGGGGACGTGGTCCCAACCGTCCGGTGCCAGCGGGACGTGCCGGACGCCGCTCGACGCTCCTAGGCCGCCGCGCGCTCGATGGGACCAACTGGTGGGGATGATATCATCCTGGATCCGGCGTGAAAAATCGTCAAAACTGGAGCCGGGACAGAC
>CAZGNA010000208.1:0-4733 GCA_964526945.1 uncultured bacterium | reverse complement strand
GCCCGGCGCTCCTGGTCGGACAGGGTGCCGCGTCCGCCGCCGGCCCGGCGCCCGCAGGGGCGCCGGCTGCGGCCCCGGCCCTGCCGACCGTGTGGCGGCTGATGGCCGAGCGCACGACGCAGAGCTGGACGTCGGTGCCCCATTTCTTCCTCCTGCGCGAGGTGCATGCCGGGCGGCTCGTGACCTGGCGGGAGAAGGCCGCGGCACGGCTTGGGGTCGACCTGACCTACACCGACCTGCTGGTGAAGCTGGTGGCGATGGCGCTGCGCGAGCACCCACGGGTGTACGCGCGGTGGCACCAGGGCACGATCGTCGACGGCGAGGCGATCAACGTAGGCATTGCGGTGGCCACGGACGACGGGCTGGTGGTGCCGGTGATCGCCGGCGCCGACCGGCTGCCGCTGGACGAGATCGCCCGGCGCCGCGCGACGCTGGTGGAGCGGGCGCGGGCCGGCCGGCTGCGCCCTGAGGACCTGGCCGGCGGCACGTTCACCATCAGCAACCTGGGCATGTACGGCATCGACGCCTTCACCGCCATCATCAACCCGCCCCAGGCCGCCATCCTGGCCGTGGGGCGCATCGCGCCGCGCGTCGTGCCCGCCGGCACCCGCGCGGCGATCCGGCCGATGGTGTGGCTCGCGCTGTCGTGCGACCACCGGGTCGTCGACGGCGCGCGGGGGGCAGCGTTCCTGCAGACGCTGGCCGACCTGATCGAGGAACCGCTGGGGTTGCTGCAGTGAGCGGTGGGGTTGCGGCAATGCACATTGGCGTCAGGGCACGGTGGCGTGTGCGCGGGCGCTGATGGGCAATGAGCGTTGGGGCTGCTGCAGTGGGCGTTGGGGTTGCTGCAATGAGCCGTGGGGTTGCCACAGGAAGCGTTGGCGTTGCCGTAGGGAGAGCCGGCGTTGTTGGAACAAGACGTGCACTGCGCGCATCTGGCAGCGCACGACCGGGAGGTGACGGCATATGAGGTACGGAACACGCCGCGGGCTGGCGGCGGCCCTGGTCACGCTCGTGCTGGTCGCCGTCGCCGGGCTGCCCGGCGCGGGCGGACCCGCCGAGGCCAAACCCATCCTGATCGGCGGCAGCCTGGGGCTGACGGGCCCGTTCTCCGGTCCGTCGGCGGTCTACAAGGCGATCTACGAGTACTGGGCCGACCGCGTGAATCGCGAAGGCGGGCTGCTGGGCCGCCCGGTCCGGCTGATCATCTACGACGACGAGGGCAAGCCCGCGGTAGCGCAGGCGCTCTACCAGCGCCTGCTCAAAGAGGACAACGTCGACCTCGTGCTAGCGCCCTACACCACCCTGGTGGGCGGGGCGGTCATCCCCATCGTGGAGTCCGCCCAGAAGGTCCTGTGGAACGGCGGGTTCGTGGGCATCGAGCTGTTCAAGAAGTCGCGGTGGATCGTGGGTGCCTACACCTACCAGGAACCCGACTACCCGCGGGGGATCTTCGAGCTGGTCGACAGCCTGCCACCGGACCAGCGGCCGCGCCGCATTGGCGTGGTCACCGAGCAGAACCCCTTCACCCTGGTGGTGAAGAACGGCTACCAGGGGTACGGCGGTGTGCTGAACTTCGCCCGGCAACGTGGGATCCCCGTGGTGCTGAACGAGGAGTACGCGCCGACAGTGAGCGACGTGAGCGGGTTGATCCAGCGGGCCAAGGCCGCGGGGGTCGACCTCTTCTTCGCCCTCTCGTTGCCCAACCCGGCGGCGCTGCTGGCGCGCACCGCGCGCGAGCAGGGGTTCAAGCCCGCCATCTACTGCGCCTGTGGCTCGCAGGTGACGACGCTGCCCTACTGGCGCGACCTGGGCCCGGCAGGTGAGGGGATCATCGGCACCACCATGGCCACGCAGACCGACAAGTTCAAGGAGATCGGGGTGCTGCACACCTTCCTCCAGACCAAGCTCGGCTACCGCGAGATCCCCGCGTACGCCACCGTGGCGTTGACGATCCTCCAGGTGCTCGAGCAAGCGGTCAAAGGCGCGGGGACCCTCGACCAGGCCAGGCTGCGGGCCTACGTGGTGGGGCGCAAGTTCGCCACCGCCCACGGGCTCATCGAGTACGACAAGGACGGCATCCCGAGCTACAACCAGGTGCTGGTCCAGTTCCTCGGGGGCCGCAACCAGGTGATCTGGCCGCCCGCGCGGGCGACGGCCAAACCCGTCATCCCCATGCCCTGAGGCGCGCGTGCCCGTGTTGTTGGAGGTCAGGACGCTGACCAAGACGTTCGGCGGCATCGTGGCGCTGGACGGGGTCTCGTTCGACCTCCCGACCGGCACGGTGCTGGGCGTGATCGGCCCCAACGGGTCGGGGAAGACCACGCTGCTGAACACCCTCAACGGCGTGCACGCGCCCGATCGCGGCACGGTGCGGCTCGACGGGCAGCCCGCGGCGGGCCTGCCCCCGCACCGGCTGGCGGCGCTGGGCGTGATGCGCACGTTCCAGCACACCCGCGTGTTCCGCACGCTGACGGTGCTGCAGAACATGCTGGTGCCGCTCCTGCACCAGCCGGTGGATCCCGGCGCCGCACGCGCACGGGCGCTGGACCTGCTGGCCGCGGTCGGTCTGGACCGCCACGCGGACGTGCCGGCCAGCCAGCTCTCGGGCGGCCAGCAGCGCCTGCTGGAGTTCGCCCGCGCCCTCATGACGGCACCCCGCCTGGTCCTGATGGACGAGCCCTTCGCGGGTGTCCACCCCGAGGTGACCCAGGTGATGACGGCGCGGATCGACGCCCTCCGCCGGGAGGGCGTGGCGTTCATCGTGGTGAGCCACGAGATCCCGGTGCTGATGGCGCTGTCGCAACGGGTCGTCTGCCTGCACCAGGGGCGCATCATCGCCGACGGCACCCCGGCCAGCGTCCGCAACGACCGCGCGGTCATCGAGGCGTACCTCGGCCATGCGACCGGCGCCTGACGCCACGCGCACGGACGCCCGGCGCCCGCCGGCACCAGCGGAGCTCCGCATGGAGCAGGTGGTGGCCGGCTACTACCCGGAGCAGGTGGTGCTCGACGGCGTGACGCTGGTCGCCCGTGCGGGCAGCCTGACGGCGGTGCTGGGCCCCAACGGGTCGGGCAAGTCGACGGCTCTGCGGGTGCTGTACGGGCTGGTGCACCCGCGACGCGGACGGGTCGTCCTGCAGGACCGCGACATCACCGCCGTGCCCGTGCACCAGCGGGTCACGCTGGGCCTCGGCCTGCTCCCGCAGGGCCGGTCGGTCTTCCCCGGCCTGACGGTCCACGAGAACCTGGAACTGGGCGCCTGGAGCCTGCCCCCGTCCCATCGCCGGGAAGCGGTCGCACGGGTCTACGCGCGCTACCCCATGCTGGAGGCGTGGCGCCACCGGCTGGCCGGCAGCCTGAGCGGCGGGCAGCAGCGCACGGTGGAGATCGCGCGCATGATGGTCACCGACCCCTCGGTGCTGCTGCTGGACGAGCCGTCCGCGGGCCTGGCGCCCGTGGTCGCCGACCAGGTCTACGCGGAGGTCGCCCGCCTGCGCGAGGAAGGGCGCACGATCGTCCTGGTGGACCAGAACGTCCGGGCCGCGGTGGCGCTGGCCGACTACGTGTACACCCTGGAATTCGGTCGCAACCAGCTGGAAGGCCCACGCGCCGAGTTCGACGGGAGACTGGGGACCGTGGTGCGGAGCTGGTTGCGTGTCTAGCGGCCGCCTCCTCGTGCGGCGCACGGCGAGCAGGTGGCAGGGCGCTGTCCCGTTCGCCGCGGGCAGGCACCGACGCGTCCTGCCACCGCGGGGCGGCTTCGTGCGGGATGGGGGGTGAAGCGGCAATGAGGTGCGCCGGACGCCTACCACTGCGTCGCCAGGGCAGCGTCGCGCGGGCGGCGGCATGATCACGCTGGCCCTGCTCGGGCAAGCGGCTGTCAACGGCCTGCTGCTGGGCCTGGTCTACACCCTCATCGGCGTGGGCCTGAGCCTGACGCTCGGGGTGCTGGGCATCGTCAACGTCGCCCACAGCACGCTGGTCATCCTGGGCGCGTTCTTCGCCTGGGAACTGCTACACCGGGCCGCGCTCTCGCCGCTTGCCGCCATGGTGCTGGCGGTGCCGCTCTTCTTCCTGGTCGGGGCAGCGGTGGAGCGCACGCTGGTGCGGCGGGTCGCCGCGGCGCCCCAGGCCGTCGGGTTGCTGGTCCTCTTCGGCCTCATGATCGTCCTCGAGAGCACCGCCATCCTGCTCTGGACCACCGATACCCGTGTCCTCCCCTGGCGCGCCGGTCAGGCCACGCTCGCGCTGGGCGGCCTGACGCTGCCGCTGTCCCGCCTGGTGGCGGCGGTGCTGGCGTTGGGCATGGTGCTGCTGCTGGACGCGCTGCTGCGCCGCACGCTCCTGGGGAAAGCGATCCGCGCGGTCGGCCAGAATCCCGACGCGGCGCTGGTGCTGGGCGTCGACCCGCGCCGCATCGGCCTGGTGGTGATGGGGTTGGGCGCGGCTTCCGCCGCGGTGGGCGGCGTCGCCCTGGCGATGATCTTCCCCTTCGCACCGCAAGACCACGTCCGCTGGCTGGCGTGGGCGTTCCTGGTGGTTGTGGTAGGCGGGCTCGGGGGCGTGCGGAGCAGTCTGGCGGCCGGGCTCCTGATGGGCGAGGTGGAGACGCTGAGCGGCGTGCTCCTGCCCTTCCAGTACGTCTACCTCGTTGTCTACGGTCTTCTGGCGGCGGCCCTGCTGCTGCGAGGCCAGGGGCTGGCCGCGGTCCGGGAGCGGACCGTCTAGGA
>CAZGNA010000207.1:0-4772 GCA_964526945.1 uncultured bacterium | reverse complement strand
CGGGCGGCGCGTGCCGCCGCCTTCTACGCGACGGCGGTACGCGCCGCCGGCGGCGACCCGGTGCTCGTGGCGCCCGACGATTCGCTGCCGGCGCGGATCGACGGCGTGGTGCTCTCCGGCGGCGTCGACGTGCATCCGCGCCACTACGGCCAGACGGTCCATCCTGGGGTCGCCCACACCCTGACGCTGGACGAGCCGCGCGACCTGCTGGAACTGGAGCTCGCCCGGTCGGCCCTGGACCGCGACCTGCCGGTGCTGGGGATCTGCCGCGGCGCGCAGGTCCTCACGGTTGCCGCGGGCGGCACGCTCTGGCAGGACCTGTCGCTGGCCGGCGTCGACCCCGGCCGCCACGACCAGGACGGCCGCCACCGGGACTGGGAGCCGGCCCACAGCATCACCGTCGAGCCCGGAAGCCGTCTGGCCGAGGTGCTGGCCGCGGTGGTGCTGGGCGTCAACAGCTTCCACCATCAGGCGATCGCCACCCCGGCGCCGGGGTTCGCCGTCGTCGCCCGCGCCGACGACGGCACCATCGAGGCCGTGGAACGCGCGGACCATCGCTTCGCGGTCGGCGTGCAGTGGCACCCCGAGCGCATGGTGGCCCATCACCCGGTGCAGCGCCGCCTCTTCGCGGCGCTCGTGGCCGCTGCCCGCCGGGGCTGAGCTGGTGGACACCGCCCGCCCTCGCCCGATCGCGCCCGTCCGGTGGCGCCTGGTGCCGTGGCTGGTGGCGCTGGTCGCGCTGGCATGGGGCGTACCCGGCCAGCCTGCGGCCGCGCCGGAGGCTCCCGTCGTGGTGCGCATCACCATCGACGGGGTCATCGCCCCGTCGAGCGCGCGGTTCATCCTGCGTGCGATCCGCGACGCCGAGGCCCAACAGGCCGAGGCCCTGGTGGTCATGCTCGACACCCCGGGCGGCCTGCTCAAGTCCACCGACGACATGACCCGGGCGATCCTCAACGCCAGAGTCCCCGTGGTGGTGTACATCGCGCCGCGCGGCGCGCGCGCGGCCTCGGCGGGGGTGTTCGTCACCTACGCCGCGCACGTGGCCGCCATGGCGCCCGCCACGCACCTGGGCGCCGCGTCGCCGGTCGCCATCGGCGGCGGTGAGGGGCGCGAGCCCGACAAGACCGCGATGGAGAAAGTGACCAATGACATGGTCGCCAACATCCGGGCCATGGCGCGGCGGCGCGGCCGCAACGCCGACTGGGCCGAGCGGGCCGTCCGCGAGGCGGTCTCCATCACCGAGGAGGACGCGGTGCGCCTGCGCGTCGTCGACCTGGTGGCCGACGACCTCACCGATCTGCTGCGCCGTCTGGACGGTCGCACCGTGGAGACCGACCTGGGGCCGCGGCAACTGCGCACCGCGCGCGCCCGCGTCGTCGACCTGCACATGGACCTCACCGAGCGGTTCCTCGCCCTGCTCAGCGATCCCAACATCGGCTTCATTTTGTTGAACATCGGCATCCTGGGCGTCCTGGTCGAGCTGTACAACCCCGGCGCGGTGCTGCCGGGCGTGGTGGGCGGCATCGCGCTGATCCTGGGGCTGGCCTCCTTCGCGATCCTGCAGGTCAACGTGGCCGGTCTGTTGCTGATCGCCTTCGCCATCCTGCTCTTCATCGCCGACGTGAAGGTGCCCGGACACGGGGTGCTCACGGTGGGCGGCGTCCTGGCGTTCATCTTCGGCGCGCTCCTGCTCACCGAGCGCCAGGCGCCGGTGCTCCAGATCTCGGTGCGGCTCATCGTGGCCGTCGCCCTCCTGCTGGCGGGCTTCTCGTTGGTCGCCGTGGGCGCGGGGCTGCGGGCGCAACGGGGGACCCCCCGCAGCGGCGAGGAGCGCCTGATCGGGGCGCTGGGGGTGGCGCGCTCGCGCCTCGACCCGGTGGGGCAGGTCCACGTGCAGGGCGAGATGTGGTCCGCGGTGTCCGTGGCCGGCGCCATCGAGGAGGGCACGCCGGTGCGCGTCGTGGCCGTCGACGGCCTGCGGCTGCGCGTGGAGCCGGCTGCCGGTCCGCGGTAGGTGCGCCGCCGCGGTGCACGGGCAGTCGCAGCGCCGCCGCCCGCGCGGCACCGGTGCACCTTCCCGGCACGATGACCACGCCGGTCCAGGCCGGCCTGCAGCGCACGGTGCGCACGCGTTCCGCCCGCGCCACCGAGGCGCTGGGTGAGCGCATCGGGCGGCGCCTGCGCCCGGGGGACGTGGTGGCGCTGGTCGGGCCGCTGGGTGCAGGCAAGACTGTGCTGGCCCGCGGCCTCGCGCGCGGAGCCGGCGCCTGCGGGTACGTGGCGAGTCCCTCGTTCGTGATCGTGCGGGAGTACGGGGGTCCCATCCCCGTGCGGCACGTGGACCTGTACCGGCTGGAGCGGCCCGAGGACATCGAGAGCGTGGGCCTCGACGACGTGCTGACCGACGACGCGATCGCCATCGTGGAATGGGCCGACCGGGCACCCTGGGTGCTGCCCGCCGACCACCTGCGCATCGACTGCGCGCTGGGCCGCGGCGCACGCGAGCGTGTGTTCACGCTGACGGTGCCCGCCCGGCGGGCAGACGTGCTGACGGCGCTGGCCCGATAGCCGATGCGCGTGCTGGCCATCGAGACGTCCACCGGCCAGGGCAGCGTAGCGCTCCTCGACGGGCGCGGGCTGGTCGCCGAGACCCTCGCCCCGGCGCCCGGCGCGCACCTCGAGTGGCTGGCGGGCGCCATCGTCCACCTGCTGCGCGCCCACGACGTGCCGCCGGCAGCCGTGGACGGCCTCGCCGTCTCCACCGGGCCGGGCAGCTTCACCGGGGTGCGCGTCGGGGTGGTGACGGCGATCGCGTGGGCCGAGGCGCGCGGCGTGCCCGTGATCGGGGTGCCCACCCTGGAGGCGATCGCGGCGGGGGTGGCCGCGGCGGCACCGTCCGCACGGCTGGTGCTGGCCGCCGTCGACGTGCGCCGTGGCGAGGTGGCCGCGGCGCTGTTCGCGCTGGACGGCGGCATCCGCCGCTTGAGCCCCGACCTCGTGGTCCCGCCAGCCGCCCTGTCCGCTGCGCTGCCGGCGCGCGCGGGGTCGGTGGTGCTCGCGGGCGATGCGCTGGAGCGCTACCGCGACGCGCTCCTGGCCGCCGTCGGTCCGGGCGCAACCGTGGCTGCCCGGCCGCTGTGGTGGCCCCGGGCGCGAACGGTGGGGCAGCTGGGCCGGGCGCGGCTGCTGGCGGGTGTCCGCGTCGATCCCGCCCGCGTGCAGCCCGTCTATCCGCGGCGCGCGGTCGCCGGCCCCGGCGAACGGCAGGAGGCGGTGGCGGCCGGCCAGAACGCTGGCGATGGCAGCCGCGGTGATGGTGGCGCGTGCGCGCCCGGACCATGAAGCAGATCGCCCGCATCCGGCTCGCGCCCATGACGGTGGACGACCTGCCGCGCGTCCGCGAGATCGAGCGCGAAGCGTTCGCGCTGCCCTGGCCCAAGGACGCGTACCGGGCAGAGATCGAGGACAACCAGGTCGCCTGCTACATCGTGGCCCGCGACGAGCACGACACCGTGGTCGGGTTCGCGGGGATGTGGGTGATCTTCGACGAAGCCCACGTGACCACCATCGCGGTCCACCGGCGCCATCGTGGCCAGGGGATCGGCAAGCGCCTGCTGCTGGGCCTCATCGAGCGGGCGCTGGCCCGCGGCGCGCGCTGGATGACCCTGGAGGTGCGGCCGTCCAACACGGTGGCGCTGGCGATGTACCGCGCCTTCGGGTTCCGCGACGTCGCCCTGCGCAAGCGCTACTACAGCGACAACAACGAGGACGCCGTGGTGATGTGGAGCGGCAACCTGACCGAGCCGGCCGCCCAGGCGCGCCTGGCCGAGATTCGGGCGAGCCTCGAGCCTGGCGCGGAGTAGGGACCGGTGCGGGTGCTGGGCCTGGAGACGTCGTGCGACGAGACGGCGGCCGCTGTCGTGGTCGACGGCCGTGTGGCGAGCAACGTGGTCGCCTCTCAGGCCGCGCTCCACGAGCGCTACGGCGGCGTGGTCCCCGAGCTGGCGTCGCGCCGTCACGTCGAGCGCCTCGTCCCCGTGCTGCGCCTGGCGCTGGAGCAGGCGGGTGCGCGCTGGCACGACCTGGACGGCATCGCGGTGACGGCCGGCCCCGGACTGGTCGGCGCCCTCGCGGTGGGCGTCGCCGCGGCGAAAGCGCTGGCTGCCGCCCGGGAACTGCCGCTCGTGGGCGTCAACCACCTGGAGGGGCACCTGTTCGCCAACGTGCTGACCTTCGGGCCGCTGCCGGAGCCCACCCTGGCCTTGATCGTGTCGGGTGCCCACACCGACCTGGTGCTGGTGGCGGCGCCCCATCGCTACCGCGTGCTGGGTCGCACCCGGGACGACGCGGCCGGGGAGGCGTTCGACAAGGTCGCCCGGGCCATGGGGCTGGGCTACCCGGGTGGTCCCGCGCTGGACCGTCTGGGCCAGGCGGGAGATCCGCACGCCGTGCACCTCCCCGTGCCCTTCCAGGGGCCGGGTCTGGACTTCAGCTTCAGCGGCATCAAGACGGCGGCGCTGCGGGCGCTCGCCATGGCCCCCACCCGCGACCCGCAGTTCCTGGCCGACCTCGCCGCGTCGCTGCAACGCGTGGTGGCCGAAGCGCTGGTGCGCCGCGTGGCGCGCGCGGCGCGGCAACACCGGCCCCGGGCGCTGGCGCTGGCGGGCGGCGTGGCGGCCAACTCCGTGCTGCGGCGCCGGCTGCAGGAGGAGGCCGCGCGCCTGCGGCTGCCGGTTCTGATTCCGCCGCCAGACCTGTGCACCGACAAC
>CAZGNA010000206.1:3796-4792 GCA_964526945.1 uncultured bacterium | reverse complement strand
GAGGTCGACGGTGGCGTCGGGGATCGATGTGGTGTCGAGCGGGTCGTGCCCGGCCTCTTCCTGATGCCGCTCGTGGTGGCGGCGGCCCCACGGCCCGCCCCGGCCGGACCAGTGCCGCCGCCCGCACCGCTGCCGCCACCGCTGTTTCCGGGGCAGCAGGTCCCGGGCCAGCCGGCGCCGACGCCGACGCCCCCGCCGCCGCCCCCCAAGGAGGCCAGCACCGCGGAGCTGGTGGGGCTCGTCAACGACTCGACGTCGGTGGCCATCATCCGCCTCGGAGGCCAGACGTACATCGTGGCCCCGGGCGACCTCATCAAGGACAAGATCCGGGTCACCGCGATCGACGCGGCGAACCGGGTGGTGGTGCTCGAAGAAGACGGAGAACGGTTCGAGCTCAAGATGGGAGAGGTGAGGGCACGGCATGTTGCCGCGACGACCGCGCTGGGCCACAACTAGCTTCGCCGCAGTAGCCTTCGTGCTGGTGCTTGCGCTGGTGCCCGCGGGCCCTGCGCGGCCCGAGGCCGCTGCCGTGCGCATCACGCAGGTCACCGTGAAGGTCTTCGGGGAGATGGTGCAGGTCGCCGTCATCGGCACCGGCCCGCTCACCTACCGGACCCTGCAGCTGGCGTCCCCGCCGCGGCTGGTCATCGACCTGCCGAGCGCGGTCGTCGACGCGGCGGTCCCCCCGGTGCTCGACGTCGACAGGGGCGCGGTCGAGCGGGTGCGGGTCGGGCAGTTCCAGGAGCGGCCGCCGGTCGCCCGTATCGCCGTGGACCTGGCCGCCCCGCTCTCGTTCCGGCTGGCGACCACCTCGCCCAACGTGCTGGTGGCGCAGTTCTCGCAGAGCGTGGCCGTGCGGGTGCCCGCCGCGCCCGCGGTGCCCGTCGCGCCCGCGGCGGCCCCGGCGCCCGTCGCGCAGGCTCCTGGTAGTCCCTCGACGTCTGGCCCGGTGCCCGTGGCCCAGGTGACGCCGGCCCCGCCGGCGCTCGCGCCGGG
>CAZGNA010000206.1:0-3786 GCA_964526945.1 uncultured bacterium | reverse complement strand
CCCGACCTCCGGCCCACGCTGGCCGGCGGGTACAACGCGCTCGCGCCGGGCCGCATCACCCTCGAGTTCCGCAACACCGAGCTGGCCGACGTGCTCAGCGCGCTCGCCCGGGTCTGCAACGTCAACATCGTCACCGACGCGTCGGTGCGCGGCGCGGTCACGGTCCGCCTGATCGACCTGTCGTGCGAGGAGGCCCTGCGGTTCATCCTCGAGGCCAACAACCTGGGCTTCCGGCGTATCGGCCGCAACCTGATCATCATGGCGGCCGACCGGCTGGCCCCGCCGCCCGAGGCACCCGAGACGGTCACCTACCCCATCGGCTTCGGCGTGGCCAAGGACGTGGCCGACGCGATCCGCGCGGCGGTGCCGGGCATCCGCGTGACCTCCGATGCGCGGTCCAACGCCGTGGTGGTGGTGGGCACCCAGGCCCAGCACGAGGAGGTCCGGAAGATCCTGGCCGGGCTCGACGTGCAGCTGCCGCAGGTGATGATCGAGACCCGGGTCGTGGACATCAGCATGGAGACGCTGAACCAGCTCGGCCTGCGCTGGGGCCTGACGGGCGACCCGCCGGTCAACGTCATTCAGGTGCGGGGCACGTTCCCGGGGCTGGTGCGGGTCGGCTACGGCGACTTCACCATCAACGCCGCCCTGGAAGCCCTGGTCCGGGACGGCAAGGCCCGGGTGCTGACGGCCCCGCGGGTGGCGGTGGTGGACGGCAACGAGGCCTCGGTCAACCTGGGCGAGGAGCTCCCCATCCCCTCGGTGGACGCCACGGGGCGCGTGACGTTCACGTTCAAGCCGGTGGGCGTGATCCTGCGCATCACGCCCAAGGTGAACCGTGACGGGCTGGTGACCACCAAGGTCGAGCCCGAGATCTCCGCGGTGCGCGAGATCCTGCAGAACCAGGTCCCGCGCCTGACGAGCCGCAAGGCCTCGACCACGGTGACGGTCCGCAGCGGCGAGTCCATCGTGCTGGCGGGCCTGATCAGCTCCGAGGAACGGCGCACCACCGTCAAGGTCCCGATCCTGGGAGACATCCCGATCCTGGGGGCGTTGTTCCGGGTGTCCACGACCAGCCGGACCGACAACGAGGTGATCTTCGTCGTGACGCCGCAGATCCTGCCCGGGCCCGGTGCGCCCGCGCCGGCGCCCTCGCCGCGGCCCTGAGGTGCCGCCGGTGCGCACGAGGCGACGCATGGCGCGGGGCGACCGGCCTGCACGGGGGGTGGTGCGAGCGCCCGGTAGCGGCACGCAGCGGCTGCTAGGGGGCCTGCTGCCGGGGCTGCTGGTGCTCGTGGTGGTGGGGACCGCCGCGGCCCAGGCGCTGCCGCCGTTCAACGCGGCGCGCCTGTACCTCACGGAGGCGGAGTTCGCCCGGGCGATCCAGCCCTACCAGCAGGCCATCGCCGCCAACCGGCAGCACGCGCGGGCGCACTACTGGTTGGGCTACGCCTATGTCTACGCGTTCCGCCAGTGGCAGCTCGGCGCGGCCTCGTATGCGGCGGGCTACGGCGAACGGGCCGTGGCAACGCTACAGGAGGCGATCCGGCTCGACGAGACGTTCACCCCGGCCTACCTGGCGCTGCACGACGCCTACCGCCTGACGGGCCAGTTCGACAAGGCCAATGAGGTGCTGACCCAGATGATGGCCAAGGCCCGTCCGGGCTGGGCGCCGCGCATGCCCGTCTGGTAGGCACAAGACGGCCGGGCGTCTGGGGAGAGGGGCGGGGCCACCCGCCCCTCTCCACGTGAGGGCGTACCGTCGTGACCCGCCCGGCATGCGCCGCAGGCTGCGCGTCACCGGGCTCACCAGCGGACGCCCGGGGAATCATGCGTCTGGCGGCCGCCGTCGCCTGGCCGCCGCGTCACGGATCGCCACCCGGCCTGAGCCGACGCACGACCGCGGCACCAGGCCGGCGTGCCCGGGGACAGCGTCGCAACGTCCAGCCCGAAGCAGCCGCTGACGGCCTCCGAGGTTTCGGCACATCGAGCCTGGAGGAACGCGCGGAGGGCCTCAAGGAGTCTTGAGCCTTCAAGGCGCCGCGCGCACTGCGCGCTCGCGGGCGGTTGAAAGCGCCGACGGCCTCCAGTATCCTACGGGCTGTATGTCCGCAGTGCCCGTGGTCGTCACCGATCGTCTGACCCGTCTGCGCACCTGGCTGGAGGCCGCCGACGTCGATGCGGTCCTCGTCTCCAGCTGGGAGACCCTGGCCTACGTCTCCGGGTTCCGGGGATCCGCGGGGATCGGGCTCGTGTCTCGCGACCGGGCATGTCTGATCGTCGACTTCCGGTACGTCGAGCAGGCCGCGGCGCAGGCCCCGGGGTGGGAGGTCGTGCGGGCGCCGCAGACGTTGCTGGAGGGCGCGGCGGCCCTCGTGCGCGCGTGGGGCGCGCAACGGGTCGGCGTGGAGGGTGAGCACCTGCCGGTGGCGGCCTTCCGGCGGCTGGCCGCCCTGGTGGAGCCCGTCGCGCTGGTGCCGCTGGAAGGCCTGGACCGGTTGCGGTGGCAGAAGGACGCGGACGAGGTGGCCGCGATCCGGCGCGCCGCCGCCATCGCGGACGCCGCGTTCCTCGAGACCCTCCCGTTGCTGCGCGCGGGGACGACGGAACGGGAGGTGGCGGCCGCCCTCGAGTACGCCATGCGCCGGGGCGGCGCCGACGGCGTGGCGTTCGAGACCATCGTGGCCTCAGGCCCGCGCGCCGCGCTGCCGCACGCGCGGGCCAGCGACCGGCCCATCGGGCGCGGCGAGTTCGTGATCGTCGACTTCGGCGCGGTGGTCGACGGCTACCACTCGGACTGCACGCGCACCGTGGTCACCGCGCCGGCCAGCGCCCGGCACCGCGAGCTGTACGCGCTGGTGCTCGACGCCCTGGAGGCGGCGCTGGCGGCCCTGCGCCCGGGGATGACGGGCCGCGACGCGGACGCGGTGGCGCGCGAGCGGATCGTGCGGGCCGGCTACGGCGAGGCGTTCGGACACGGGCTCGGCCACGGGGTGGGGCTGGCGGTGCACGAGGGGCCGCGGCTGTCGCCGCGCGAGGAGGCCGTGCTGCCGCCCGGCGCGGTGGTCACCGTGGAGCCCGGGATCTACCTGGCGGGATGGGGCGGCTGCCGGATCGAAGACCTCGTGGTGCTGGGCGACGGCGCCGTCGAGGTGCTGACGCGGATCCCGAAGGCGCTGGTTGAGGTGGGAGCGTGATTTCGACCAACGACTTCCGTCCTGGCGTGGTGATCGCCCTGGAGGGCGAACTGTACGCCGTGCTCGCCTCGCAGCACGTGAAGCGCGGCCGGGGGAGCGCGTACGTGCGGGCCAAGATCCGCAACCTGAAGAGCGGGGCGATCATCGAGCGCACGTTCAACGCCGGCGAGCGCGTCCCCCAGGCGTACCTGGAGCGGCGCGACGCCGAGTACCTGTACCACCACGACGAGCAGTACGTCTTCATGGACCGGGAGACCTACGAGCAGCTGACGCTGGACGCCGCGCTGCTGGGCGAGGCCATCAAGTTCCTCAAGGACAACACGGTGGTGACGGTCGTCTACTACGAGCAGCGCCCCATCGCCGTCGAGCTGCCCAACACCGTGGACCTGCGGGTCGTCGAGACCGCGCCGGCGTTCCGCGGGGACACGGCCACGGGCGGGGCGAAGCCGGCCACCCTCGAGACCGGCGCGGTGGTGCAGGTGCCGCTGTTCGTCGAGGTCGGTGACGTCGTCCGGGTGGACACGCGGTCGGGCGAGTACGTCGAGCGCGTGGGATGATGCCGCCCCCGCGCACGCGCCGCGGCGAGGTC
>CAZGNA010000205.1:0-4814 GCA_964526945.1 uncultured bacterium | reverse complement strand
GGTCCGTGCGCCGGGACCCCGCCGGGGGCGGCCAGCGCGTGTTCGCGGCGTCGCCGGTGGTGGTCGGCGGCCGGGTGTTCGCGGTCGTGCACGTGTCGGTGCCCACCGGCTGGGTGTGGGTGCAGTTGGGCCGCATGCTCCCCCAACTGGGCGTGGGGCTGGCCATCGGCCTGGTCCTGGCCTGGCTGCTGGGCGCCCGCCTGGCCCGCGGGCTCGTCGAGCCCATCGAGGACCTGACCCGCGTGGCCACGCGGATGAGCGCCGGCGACCTCAACCAGACCGTCGCGCCCCGCGGTGCCGACGAGATCGCGCGGCTGGCGGAGAGCTTCAACCGCATGGCCGGCCGGCTGCGCGACATGGTGGCCACCCTGGAGGCCGAGCGCACCCGCCTGGAAACGATCCTGAGCAGCATGTCCGACGGCGTGGTGGCCGTGGACCGTCGCGGCACGCTGCTGCTGGCCAACCGGGCCGCCGTCGACCTGCTGGCGCCCGGGCGTGCGGGCGACGAGACGGCCGTGCAGCCCGGTCCGCGCCTGCGGGCGATGCTGGCCGAGGCGGCGAGCCGCGGGCAGCCGGTGACCGGGGAGCTGCCGCCGGCAGAGGTCGGCGATCGCCTGGTGGAAGTGCACTGCGCGCCCCTGCCGGGCGAGGGCGGGCCTGGCGGGGCGGTGGCGGTGTTGCGCGACGTCACCGCGCTGCGGCGCCTGGAGCGCCTGCGGCGCGAACTGACCGCCAACGTCTCCCACGAGCTGCGCACCCCGCTCACGTCCATCAAGGGCTTCGCCGAGACGCTGCTCGGCGGCGCCATGCGCGACGAGGCCACGTGCCGGCGCTTCCTGGAGATCATCGACAAGGAGGCCGACCGCCTGGTGAAGCTGGTCGACGACCTGCTGGACCTCTCGCGCCTGGAGGACAAGCGGATCAGCCTGCAGCTGGGCCAGGTCGACGTGGGCGTCCTTGTGGACGAGACGCTGGCGCGCCTGCGGCCGCTGGCAGGGCAGCGGACGATCGACGTGCAGGCGCCGCCGACCGAGGTCGTGGCCCTGGCCGACCGCGACCGCCTGAGCCAGGTGCTCACCAACCTGCTGGACAACGCCATCAAGTTCACCCCCGAGGGCGGCCGTATCACCGTGGGCTGGCGGTGCACCGACGGCGAGGTGGAGATCTCGGTCTCGGACTCGGGGCCGGGCATCCCCGAAGCGGACCTGCCGCGGATCTTCGAGCGCTTCTACAAGGCCGACCGGGCCCGGCCAGCGCACCCTGGCGGCAGCGGCCTGGGGCTGGCCATCACCAAGCACATCGTGGAGGCCCACGGTGGTCGCATCGCCGTCCGCAGCGCCCCGGGGGTGGGTACGACCTTCACGGTGACGCTGCCGCGCAACGGCGACTGAGGGTGCAGGGCGCGCGTGTACTCCGCGGGCACCGGGCGCCCGGGACCGCGGCCCCGCCGGCGCGCGTTGGCCTGGCGCCTACCCCCCGAGGTAGGCTCGTTTGACCTCGGGGTTCTCGCGCAGCTCGGCGGCGGGGCCGTGCAGGGTGATCTCGCCCGTCTGCAGCACGTAGGCCCGGTGGGCCACCGCCAGCGCCATGTACGCGTTCTGCTCCACCAGCAGGACGGTGGTACCCTGGGCGTTGATGTCGAGGATCGTCTGGAAGATCTGCTCCACCAGGACCGGGGCCAGCCCCATCGACGGCTCGTCCAGCAGCAGCACCCGCGGCCGCGTCATCAGCGCCCGCCCGATGGCCAGCATCTGCTGCTCGCCGCCCGACAGCGTTCCGGCCACCTGGCCCAGCCGCTCGCGCAGGCGTGGGAACAGCGTCAACACGCGCTCGAGGTCGTCGCGGATGCCTGCCGGATCCTGCCGGCGGTAGGCGCCCATCATCAAATTCTCGCGCACGGTCAGCCGGCCGAAGATGCGCCGGCCCTCCGGGGCGTGCCCGATGCCCAGCGCGACGATCTCGTGGGGCGGCCGCCCGTCGATCCGCATCCCCTCCAGGCGCACGGCGCCCTCCCGCGCCCGGTGCAGGCCGGAGATCGTGCGCAGCGTGGTGGTCTTCCCCGCCCCGTTGCTGCCCAAGAGGGCCACGATCTCGCGCTCCTCCACGGCCACCGTGATGCCACGCAGCGCGTGGATGTGGCCGTAGTAGACGTGGAGGTTCTCGATCTCGAGCAGCGCCATCGTCCGTCCCGCTCGCCCGCCCCGCGCGGTGCCCCCGTCCGTGCCGCCCGCGCCGTGGCGCCCGAGGTCCCGCAGACCCTGCCCCCTCAGGGCAGCGCAGCTATGCCCTTGCCGACGCCCAGGTACGCCTCGATGACCCGCGGGTCGTTCTGCACCTGGGCGGGCGGGCCCTCGGCGATCTTCTCGCCGTAGTCGAGCACCGTGACCCGGTCGGAGATGTTCATCACCACGCGCATGTTGTGCTCGATCAGCAGGATCGTCAGCCCCAGCTCGGCCCGCAGGCGGCGCAGGAAGTCCATCAACGCCTGGGCCTCCGTGGGCGACATGCCCGCGGTCGGCTCGTCCAGGAGCAACAGCTGGGGCTGGCTGGCCAGCGCGCGGGCGATCTCCAGCCGGCGCTGGTCGCCGTAGGGCAGGTTCTTGGCCAGCTCGTTGGCGCGCCCCGAGAGTCCCACCAGCTGCAGCAGCTCGCCGGCGCGGCGCAGCGCCGCGCGCTCGGTGGCCTGGAAGCGCGGGGTGCGCAGCAGCGCGTCCCAGGCGCCCAGCGCCAGCCGGCTGTGCATCCCCACCAGGATGTTCTCCACCACGGTCATGTTGCCGAACAGCCGGATGTTCTGAAACGTCCGGCACATGCCCAGGGCGGTGATCTGATCGGGCCGCAGCCCCACGATGGACCGGCCACGGAACCGCACCTGCCCCTCCTCGGGCGCGTAGACGCCGGTCAGCACGTTGAAGAAGGTGGTCTTGCCGGCGCCGTTGGGTCCAATGATGCTGGCGATCGTCCCCTCCTCCAGCACGAAGTCCACGCCAGAGACGGCAACCAGCCCGCCGAAGCGCTTGGTCACCCCCACGGCCTCCAGCAGCGCCATCTCACTGCCCCCCGCCCGCCAGCGCTTCCTCTCTGGCCAGCTGACGCGCCTCCTCCAGCTCCAGGCGGCGCCGGGCCGAGGGGAGGATCCCCTCCCGCCGGAAGATCATCATCAGGACCAGGATGACGCCGAAGACCATGCGCTCGTACTTGGCGGGCTCCAGCTGGGTCGGGAGGTGTGCCAGGTTGAACCCCAGGATCTCCACGCCGGCCTGCCGCCAGGCGTTGAGGGTCAGCGAGAGCTGCTTGAGCACCTGCAGGTTGAGGATCGTCACCACGCTGGCGCCCAGGATGGCGCCCGGGATGCTGCCCATGCCGCCCAGGATCACCATGGCCAGCACCCCGATCGACTCCATGAACGTGAAGCTCTCGGGGTTGATGAACAGCTGTTTGCCGGCGAAGATCACCCCCATGGCGCCCGCAAACGACGCCCCCGCCGCGAACGCCAGCAGCTTGGTGCGCACCAGGGGCACGCCCATGGCCACCGCCGCGGCTTCGTCCTCGCGGATCGCCTCCCAGGCACGCCCGATGTGCGAGTCCTTCAGGCGCTGGGTCACCACGATGACCAGGGCCACCACCACCAGCACCATGAAGTAGAAGTACAGGGGGTACAGCACCACCGGCGTCGCGGGCAGGCCCAGCCCCTCCACCACCGGCGCGAAGAACAGCGGCGGCCGGCCGACCGGCGTGATCCCGATCGGCCCGTTGGTGATGTTGATGGGCTTGTCCAGGTTGTTGGCCAGGACGCGCACGACCTCGCCGAACCCCAGGGTCACGATGGCCAGGTAGTCGCCGCGCACCCGCAACACCGGCAGGCCCAGCAGCACCCCGGTGATCGCCGCCAGCACCACCGCCACCACCACGAACACGAAGAACCACCAGCCGCCCAGCGGCAGCAGGTGCGTCGCCTCGGGCCAGATCTTCAGGGCCTGGGGCGAGCCGATGATCGCCCAGCTGTAGGCTCCCACCGCGTAGAACGCCACGTACCCCAGGTCCAGCAGCCCCGCGAGCCCGACGACGATGTTGAGGCCCAACGCCAGGGCCACGAAGATGCCGACCTGCGTGGCCACCTCGAGGTAGAACGCGTTGCGGATGCCCACGTAGGGCATGAGCACGCCCAGCACGACGGCCAGCCCGACAGCCCGGAACCAGGTCGGCAGCGCCAGGTGGTAGAGGAGGAAGACCGAGGCCAGAAAGAGCAGGAACGCGGGCAGCGACCGGGGCACCGAGGCCACCAGGGCGGTCGTGCCCGCGATGTAGAGCGCCAGGGCCAGGGCACGCACGTTAGAGTTTCTCACGGACGACCTCCCCCAGCAGCCCCTGGGGCCGGAACATGAGGATGACGATCAGCACGCTGAAGGCGAAGATGTCCTTGTACTCGGCCCCGAACGCGCCACCGGTCAGCAGCGACATGTACGAGGCCGCGAACGCCTCCAGCATGCCCAGCACCAGGCCCCCCACCATGGCGCCGGGCACGTTCCCGATGCCGCCCAGCACCGCCGCGGTGAAGGCCTTCAGCCCGGGGATGAACCCCGAGTAGGGGTTGATGGTCCCGAACTGCACGCCGAACAGCGCCCCGGCCGCGCCGCCCATCGCCCCGCCGATCAGGAACGTCAGGGAGATGATCCGTCCGACGTTGACGCCCATGAGCCCGGCCGTCGGCTGGTCCTCGGCCACCGCCCGGATCGCCATCCCCAGCTTGGTCCGGTTGACGAACAGCGTCAGCACCACCAGCATCAGCAGCGACGCCACGATGATCAGGAGGG
>CAZGNA010000204.1:0-4867 GCA_964526945.1 uncultured bacterium | reverse complement strand
TGAACGCATCGAGCGATTCCGAATCTGAGGGTTTTCACGCCCGATTTGGGTTGAATGACATCCCACATCGTTACCGCGTCGAACCTACTCGCGCGAAAAGCACCCGGCGATGCTGCGAGCGCCACGCGTAGCCCCCGCTCACATGCACGCCTGACCGCGTACTCCGACACATCAACACCCCACGACCTCCACCCGGCCGCCTGTGCCAATTCCATGAAGTAGCCCACTGCGCAGCCTACGTCCAGCAGGTCGCCTCGCTTGGGAGCAGCCTCGTTCACCAGCGACAGCTTGTAACGAAACGAGGCTTTCGTGAAGCGCTCGTCGCCCTCATAGTCGAAGTAACCGCGACGGTGGACGTCACCCTTAAAATAGCCACCGTCGTATGTCCGCGCCACCTCCTCAAGCCTGGGGGAATAGTCGCAGTAGACCAACCCGCGTGTCTTACACCTGACGACGGCGTAGCCATACTTCACGAAGAGTCGCGCTGCCCCGTCCGACGCGCATAGCACGCATGGTTTGGACACTACGACGCCCGGCGCCGCAGGCGCCTCCGCGGGTCGCAGGTCCAACGCAGCGGCCGCCAGCAGATCCACGTTAGTCTGGCCCCTGCGTAAGAGACACATGGTGTCTTCCCCTATCGCGCCTATTGAGCGCCCCTATCTCTTGTATGCCCACCCCCACCGCGAAGCAGGACATGCACGACCGCTGAGAGCCATACTGTTGTGCGTTATCCCCCGTCTGCGTGCACGATCGGCGACGCGGAAGTGCTGAAACGCCTGGACTCGCTGGCTCTACAGGCACACCGTCGAAGGCCTTCAACTCGCGCCTTAACTCAATCTTGCAATCCCCGCGCCTCGTACAACAGGACAGTCACGCCGCCAAAATCAGCCGCAGCTGCGCGTACGTATCTCCTCTCCAACTCGCCTGCCACCGCTGCGGCCGTACCCTGAGGGGTAGGGTGTGTCAAAACTAGCCACACCCTGGGCACAGCATCTAAACGCTCACTTAGAGGCGGTAAGAACCGCGCCCACTCACCTTTGGACAGACGTAACTTCCACGACGGTGCGGCCAAAGTCACAATGGTTTTGAACGGTTTATCAAAGTAGTATGCGAAAGCCACACGTCCGGGAGCTGGGTAAAAAACCGCACCGTCTTCTTCGCGCCACCTGTCCCGTACGTACCGAGCGGCACCAGCCCAGTCATAGACGCGAAACTTCGGATCTTGCCGCGCATAGGCGAGCACGGCCACGTTCACTGCGGCTAGAACAACAACCAACACAGCACCAATCAGTGTCCGTGCACTGACCCGTCGGGGCACCGCGAACCCAGAAAGCGAGACTGCGGCTCGTGCGAGCAGTATCGCAAAGAACGGGTACACAAAAGACGTGTAGCGCGAAATCGCATAGTCAACACCCGTCACCACCGACACCACGATAAGCGACGCCACGGGCAGGGTCCACGATAGTACGACTAGCACCGCCGTCGATGTTTTCCCCATAGAGACGGCCCCATAGGCAGCCAGCGCTGCCACTGGCAGCACCGCGAGAACTTGTACCCACGTCCACTGAGGCACCTGTGCAAGGTAGCCATCAAACCGGAGGACGTAACCTCCGAATGCCGCGACACCAAGCATGTTTACTGGGGCACTAGGAGGCATGGGCCCCTTCCAAATCGTGTAAAATCGACCCGTGCCGTACTGTTCCACCAGCACGGGCCACCACGGTGCATACAACGCCAGTGCCGCTCCCAAGGCAACTACAAAGCCCTGTCGCTGTGCCTCCTTCTTGCGACAGAAGAAGATTACATATGTGCAGTGGACGGGAAGGACTAGAAATGCAAAGTAGTCGGTGTACAAACCCAGACTGGTGGTGACTGCGTACACTGCCCAATTGACCCACGTTCCATGCGCTTCACAAGCGCGCCACAGCGCGAACGTCGAAATCAACGTTAGCAGCCCCAACAGGGGGTACATCCTCGCCTCTACGCTAGCCTGAACCGCCAAACCAGACGCCGCGACCAACGCGCCCGCCGCGATACCCACCTTGCGCCCGCCGATCTCGGCAGCGCACACTGTCGCAACGCCGGCGGCGAGGCTTCCGCAAACGACGGACGGAAGCCGGACCATCATCGGCGAGGATTCCACGAGACGGAGCCAAAAGTGCATCGCCAGATAGTACAGCGGAGGATGAGGATCACTCTGCGCGATAAACTTGAGCGCGTCGCGCCAGGGCAACCGCGCCACAAACACAGTAAAGGTTTCGTCAAACCACAGGCTCCTGGCTTCGATGAAGACCAAGCGTAATGCAAGCGCCGCCAGAACCACCAGCGCCGCATCGCCCAACCGCCACCTGTCGCCACCCATCAGCGACGCTCCGGCACAGCCCTGGACGCTTCCCTGGACGTCCACAGAAATACGTACACCCGACCAAACGCCTTTCCATCAGATTCGTCGAAGTGCGGCGTTACAAGTCGGGCGAAGCGCAGTCGTGCTTCATACCCCAACGGGATCGTCGCCACCACCCACATACGGCGGTACCGCGCCGCCAGGGCCCGGAACCGCTCAGCGAGCACCGTGTCATGCGCTACTCCACCTGGGCGCCCGCTGAGTTCCCTTGGGTTCAAGCGAATCCGCGGCTGGGGTCCAAAGAAGTAGTACTCAAAAGGGATATAGGCATTCGCAGGAATGTATACCAGCAGGTCCTCTGGCCACGCATGCAACTCCACGTACCGAGCCGCTCCTCGCCAGTCATAGTACCACGGGCCAAAGTACGTCACAGCAAGTGCAGGACCACTAAGCCCGAGGACCAGCGCCGCTACACCCGCAGCCAGCCCAAGCGTGACCCACCGCTCGCGCCGGCAAAAAACCAAACGCGACACCCCTGCAGCCAGCAAAAGGGCGTACGCCGGCAACACAAACGAAAAGTATCGCTCGTAAAAGATATTGACCCACAAGGACACCACGCCAGCAACTACTACAGGAATCGCAAGATAGGCCAACAACACTGCGCGGGCCCTCGGCCGTACGTTACGGCCCCCCACGACCAACAGCAAAACGAACGGAACCAGCGGCAGAACCTTCACTTCCAGCGGTAACCCGCTACGAGTAAAATAGGTACCCATTCCTAACACGTGGCCACCAAATGCTAGTAGCGCTGTGAGATCAACAAGCACGCCCGGGGTAAAAGGCGGGCGGACCTGCTGCGCAGCCTTCACGTGAAGGAGCTGATCTCGCACCATCGGTCCCAAAGGCGCGGACAACAACAAAATCGCGACAACCGCCACGACCCAATGCCAGAAATATCGCCGCTCACGATGCAACACCACAAACCCATGTGCCAAGACCACCGTTGACGCGAAGTAGTGCGTATATAACCCCAGAACACTGCAGGCTGCGTACAAGAGCCAGTATCGTCTTTGTCCAGTTTCGCAAGCGCGCACAAGGGCGTAGGACGCGGCCGCCGCGAACATCGCCAGTAAGGCGTACATGCGAGCGTCGCGGGATGCCTGCAGGTGGAAAGGCGAGATCGCTACGACCGTTGCCGCAAGCAGGGCGACCGTCCGGTTGACCAAACGGGTTCCCAGTAGGAAGGTCAGTAGCACGAGCGCCCCGCCCGCCAAAACCGATGGAAAACGCACGCTCGCCTCGGACGTGCCAAAAGCCACTATCCAAAAGTGAAGGACGCTGTAGTACAGCGGGGGGTGTACGTCTTCGGATCGCAGCCGAGCCAGAATAGCAGACACAGGCTGCTCGGCGACGAAAATACTGTAAGCCTCGTCAAACCAGAGACTCGGGGCAGACAGGCGCCACAGACGGAGAGCGACGCCACCGGCGACCACGACGCCAGGAAGGACCCAGTCAGGAAGTACCCTTTGTCGACCGGGCGCCAGAACGCCCGCAATGGCTGGTTTCTGCGATTGCTGCAAGTCGACCATTCAAAACACCAGCGGGATGTGGCGCTCCTCGCAGATGCACGTGCCGCGCAATCTGCGTAGCGTACACATGACGAGTTATTACGGGGAGCGATAAACGTTTGACATCTTAGGCGGCATAGCGGACGCTCGGGTGGCGGAAGTAGCGACGCACCTTTTTCGGCCGCCGCTGGGTGCTCCAGAGGTAGCGCTGCAGGTTGCCGAGCAGCTCGTCCGTGTCCCGGAGGCGCTTCCGCCCCACCGCATTGGTCTTGACATCCTGGTTGAGGAACTCCTCCGGGTTGAGGTCCGGGCTGTAGCCGGGCAGAGAGAACAGGCGGAGGCGGTGGCGATGGCACGCCACCCAGCGCTTCACCGCCGGATACTCCTGCGCCAGCCAGCGCCGCACGGCCACCGGATCCCGCTCGTAGGCCCGGCGCAGGGGCTTTTGCGGGGTGAAGCCCCACCGCCGCAGATACCGCCCCACCGTCCCCACCGACAGCCGCACCCCACACCGCTGCGCGATCAGGTCGCGCACCGCTTCGCGGGTCCAAAGGGCAAAGGGCAGCTTCACCTGGTCCGGACGCCGGTCGGTGACTAGGCGCACCACCGTCGCCGCCTGGCGCGGCTGCAGGCGAATCCGCCGGGGCCGGCCCCGCCGGCGCGACCGCAGCGCCCGCGGGCCTCCCGTCCGCCAACGCTGGGACCAGGCGTTGACGGATTGCCGCGACACGCCAAACACGCGGGCGGCCTCGGTCTGCGACATGCCCTCGGCCACGGCTCGGATCACCTGCTGGCGCAGAGTGTCCAGGGCCGCGGGCGAGAGATGTCGAGCATCCTCGCGCTTCACACCAGGCAGCAGAGCAGACCGGCGGCGATATGTCAACCATTTTATGCTCCGAATGAACCTGGATCCGGCGTGAAAAATCGTCAAAACTGGAGCCGGGACAGACGGTGA
>CAZGNA010000203.1:0-4891 GCA_964526945.1 uncultured bacterium | reverse complement strand
GTCGATGTTGGGGTTGATGGCCGTGAACGTCATGGCGATGACCGCGAACATCAGCCCCGCCAGGAAGAACACCGGCGGGAGCAGCAGCGCCAGGGGCGAGCGCACCACCCCGAACAGCGCGATGACCACCAGGAAGGCCGTGCCGTAGAGCACGCTGCGGGTCGCGCCCCAGGCGATCTCGCCCACCACCACGTCCTCCACGTTCAGCGGGGTGGTGATGACGGCGTCGTAGGCCTTCTCGTAGTACATCTGCACGTAGGCGTTGTAGGTGCACTCGAACGTCGCCCCGAACATCGCGGCCGTGGCCACCAGGCCCGTGGCCACGAACGTCAGGTAGGGCAGGCCGCCGATGGTGCTCAGGTAGGCGCCCAGCCCGAACCCCATGGCCAGCAGGTAGATGATCGGCTCGAGGAAGTTGACGGCCACCGATTCGGGGAAGATCCGCCGGAAGATGTAGACGTTGCGTTGCCAGAACCGCAGGGCGCCCCGGGGCCAGAAGAGCCTCATCAGTCGCGCAGCATCCTCCCGGTGAGCTTGAGGAAGACGTCCTCCAGGGTCGCGCGGCGCAGGATCGCCGCCTCCACGTCGACCCCCGCGGCACGGATGCGGTGGAGCACCGCTTCGCCGTCGGCCGTGTAGAGGAGCACCAGGTCGCCGTGCACCTCGTGGGCGTCGGCGGCCTCGCCCGCCGCGGCCAGCACGCGGCGCAACCCGACCCCGCCCTCGCCGTCGCGCGCCAGCCCGTGCAACTCCACCACCTCGCGGCCCACGTGGGCACGGATCAGCTCGGCCGGCGTCCCTTCGGCCACGATCCGGCCACCGTCCATGATGGCCACCCGGTCGCACAGCGCGGCGGCTTCCTCCATGTAGTGGGTGGTCAGGATCTGCGTGACGCCCCGGCGCTTGAGCTGACGCAGTTTCTCCCACACCAGCTGGCGGGCCTGGGGATCCAGCCCGGTGGTCGGCTCGTCGAGGACCAGCAGGTCGGGGTCGGCGACCAGCGCACGCGCCACCATCAGGCGCCGGCGCATGCCGCCGCTGAGGGTCTCGACGCGGTCGGCCGCGCGCTCGGCGAGCGCCACGAACGCCAGCAGCTCATCGGCCCGCCGCCGGGCCGTCGCCCAGGGCAGATCGAAGTAGCGGCCGAAGATCACGAGGTTCTCGCGCACCGACAGCGCCGTGTCCAGGGTGTTCTCCTGCGTGACCACCCCCAGCCGGGCCTTGATGGCCCGCGCCTGGGTGCGCACGTCGCAGCCCAGCACCTCCAGGCGGCCCGCCGTGGGCGGCAGCGCGCAGTAGATCATCTTCATGGTGGTGGTCTTGCCCGCACCGTTGGGCCCCAGGAAGCCGAAGCACTCGCCGCGGCGCACGGTGAACGTGATGCCGTCGACGGCCACCAGGGCGCCGTAGCGCTTGGTGAGACCCTCGGCCCGCACGACGGCGTCCGGGACGTCACGCATCGGCGCCATCCCACCGGGCGGCGTCGCGCACCGTGCGGGGGCGGGGACCGTCCGCCGGGCGTGCTGCGGCCCCGGGATGCCCCGCCGCCGGCGGTGGCGGCGTGGGCGTCGCCCCTGGGACGTCGGGCGATCCGGCCGGGGTCGGCTCTGCGGGCGCGCCGGGGCCGCGCGGAGGCTCCTCGGCCCGGGTGACGAGCACCTTGTCGACGCGGTGCCCGTCCATGTCCACCACCTCGACCCGCCATCCGGGCAGCAGCACGTGGTCCCCGGTGGTGGGGATGCGATCCAGCACCGTCATCACCAGGCCGCCCACGGTCTCGTAGCCCTCGCCCTCCGCGGGCAGGGTCTCCAGCCCCAGCAGGGCCTTGAACTCGTCTGCCGGCAGCATGCCGTCGACGAGCCACGAGCCGTCCGGCCGCCGGACCACCGACGGCATCGCGGCCTCGCCCGCCTGCGGGATCTCGCCCACGATCGCTTCGAGGATGTCGTCGCTCGTCACCAGCCCCTGCAGCCCGCCGTACTCGTCGATCAACAGCGCCGTGTGCGTGCCGGCCTGCCGGAACTGGTCCAGCACCGCCAGGGCCGGGGCGGTCTCGGGGACGAACAGCGGGCGCTGCGCCAGCGCCCGCAGGTCGATCGGGCGTCCGGCCATGAGGTGGACGAGCAGGTCGCGTGCCTGCACGATGCCCACGACCCGGTCGAGCGTGCCCTCGGCCACCGGGTAGGCGGCGTAGCGGCTCGAGGTCACCTTGCGGCGGATGTCCTCGAGCGAGTCGTCCACGTCGAGCCAGACGATCTCGGTGCGCGGGGTCATGATGGCGCTGACGCGGCGGTCCGCCAGGCGGAAGACGCGCTCGACCAGCCTGCGCTCGCCCGGCTGGAACACCCCGGTCTCGGCGCCGCGGGCGATCAACAGCCGGACTTCCTCTTCGGTGACGGGCGGCTCGGCCACGGCCGGCACCCGCAGCAGGCGCGCGACCAACTCGGTGAGGGCGCTGAGCACGTGCACCACCGGTGCCGCCACGGCCGCGAGCCCGCGCATCGCGGGTGCCAGGGCGGCGGCCAGGCCTTCCGGCGCCGCCAGCGCGACGCGCTTGGGCACCAGCTCGCCCAGCACCAGCGAGAGGACCGTGATGAGCACCACCACCAGGCCGAGCGCTGTCGCCTGGGCGTAGGGCGCCAGGGGCGGGACCGTGGCGAGCCAGGCGGCCAGCGGCTGCGCCAGGGTGGCGCCGCCGAACGCGCCCGCGAGGATGCCCACGAGCGTGATGCCGACCTGCACCGTCGAGATGAACCGGCTGGGCGTGCGCAGCAGGTCCAGCGCCACGCGGGCCCCGCGATCGCCCGCCGCCGCCCGCTGCTCCAGGCGTGTGCGCCGGGCAGCCAGCATGGCGATCTCGGCCATGGCGAACAGCCCGTTGGTGAGGACCAGCAGCAGGAGGATCAGGATCTCCAGGGACAGGTCGCGCATCTACCAGGTCACCGTGACCTTGCGCAGCCCCCGGGGGGCGTCGGGGTTCAGGCCTCGGGCGACCGCCAGGTGGTAGGCGAAGAGGTGCACGGCCGGTGCCGCCGCCACCGGCACGAGCGCCTCCGGCAGCCGGACGTCGGCGGCCAGGTCGCCCGGATCGTCGCCGAAGGCAAAGGTGAGGGTGGGCACCGACCGCCGGCGCAACGTCACCCGCAGGTCGATCAGGCTCGCGCGGGTGCGTCCGGGCGGCAGCAACAGGATCACGGTACGGGTCCGGTCCAGCGCCGCGATGGGCCCGTGGAGCAGCTCGGCTGCCGACATCGACTCGGCGAAGGCGTAGGCGCTCTCCTTGAGTTTCAGGGCGGCCTCGTCGGCGACGCCGAGCATGTACCCGCGCGTGGTGACGATCCACGGCTCGCGCCTGGCGTAGCGCCGCGCCAGCGCCTGGAGCCCGCCCGCGCGGGCGATCACCCCCGCGGCCGCGTCGGGCAGCCGCGCCAGCGCGCGCCCCAGCGCGCGGTGCTGCGCCCAGCCGGCGACGAGGGCGGCCAGCGCGGCCAGCGACGCGGTGAAGGTCTTGGTGGCCGCCACCGCGCGTTCGGGCCCCGCGCCCAGCGGCACCACGTACCCGCTGTGCTGCGCCAGGGGCGCGGTGGGGTCGTTGGTGATGGCGATGGTGAGCGCCCCCTGCCGCCGGGCCTCGGCCACCACTTCGGCGACGTCCACCGAGCGGCCCGACTGCGAGATGCCGATCACGACGCCCGCCGACCAGTCGGGCGTGCGGCGGTAGAGCGTCGTCACCGAGGGCATGGCCGTGGCCGTGGGCAGCCGCAACAGCGTCTCGACCAGGTACTGGCCATAGATGGCCGCGTTGTGGGACGTGCCCCGCGCGACGAACACCACCACGGCCGGGGCGCGACGCCGCAGCGCGTCGCCGATGGCGCCGATGGCGGGGGCCTGCTCGGTGAGCAGGCGGGCCAGCACTGCCGGCTGCTCCTGGATCTCGGCCAGCATGGCGTGGGTCGGCGTGGGCACGAAACGAACTCCGCTGCGCGCTGGTGAACCGGCAGACCCCTTCGTCGGCGCCTGGCCGGTCCCTGCCGGACCGCGGAGGCCAGCGGACGGTGTCGCCGGGGACGCCGCGCACCGCCGGCTGTGCCGCCCGGTAGCAGGAATCGCCGGCCCGGAGCCGAATGCTCATATTGTTATGACAAATGGTATCACACGGCGCTCGCCGGTGCCGCTGTACTACCAGGTCGAGGCCTGGCTGCGCCAGCGCCTGGCTGGCGGGGGGCTCGCGCCGGGCACGCGGCTGCCGACCGAAGAGGCACTGGTGCGCCAGCTGGGCGTGAGCCGGATCACCGTGCGCCGGGCGATGGAGCGGCTGGTGCAGGAGGGCCTGATCTACCGCGTGCCCGGGCGGGGCACGTTCGTCCAGGCGCCCCGCAGGAGCGAGTTCCACATCGAGCGCCGCCCGGCCGACCTCCTGGGGTTCGAGGACGACATCCGGCGCGCGGGGCTTGCGCCCGCCGCGGTCGTGCTGCGACGCGACTGGGTGGCAGCGCCCGACGACGTCGCCGCGGCGCTGGAGGTGCGGCCCGGCGAGGAGGTGCTGTGGCTGTACCGTCGCGGGACCGCCAGCGGGCGCCCCCTGTGGGTGGAGGATCGCTACCTGGTGCGACGCCTGGGCGCGCGGCTGCGGCCGCGCGAGGCCGCCACGCCCAGCCTGCTGGCGACGCTGGCCAGCCAGCGCGGGTTCATGGTCGACCGCGCACGGGTGCGCATCTGGGCCCGCGAAGCCAGCCGCGAGGAAGCGCGCCACCTCGGCCTGCGCCGGGGGGCGCCGGTGCTGGCGGCGGAGTTCGTCGTGTGCGCCAACGGGCGGCCCGTGCAGCTGGTGCGCGCGCGCTTTCGCCCTGACCGGTATGCGTTCGCCTTCGCGATCACGGCGCAGCCGCAG
>CAZGNA010000202.1:0-4929 GCA_964526945.1 uncultured bacterium | reverse complement strand
GGTTCATTATGACAGATGCCGCCGTCCGTGCGAGCGGGTCGGGGGCCGGTGGCCGCACGCGGCTGGCGGTCATCGGCGGAGGGCCGCCACGAACCACCGCGTGATCTCCCGCGGGTTCGTGATGGCCGTGCCCACGACCACGGCGAACGCCCCTCGCGCCAGCGCCATCCGCGCCTGGGCGGGCGTGCGGATGCGCCCCTCGGCGATGACCGGCACCGACAGGCGCGCCGCCAGGGCACCGACGAGGTCCAGATCCGGGTCCTCCGGCGGCGGCTGGGCGGGGTCCAGGTAGCCCGCCAGCGTCGTCGCCACCGCGTCGGCGCCCGCCGCCGCGGCGGTCAGGCCGTCGGCCAGGTCGCCCACGTCGGCCAGCACGGGGCGCTCGAGCTCGGTGTGCACGCGCGCGATCAGGGCCTCCAGCGTCAGGCCGCCGGGGCGCGGGCGGCGTGTGCCGTCGAGGGCGATGATGTCGGCCCCGGCTTCTGCCACGGCCACAGCCTCTGTGAAGGTGGGCGTGATCGTGACGGGCGAGGCGTCCAGCGACCGCTTGTAGAGGCCGACGATGGGCAACGCGACCGCCGCGCGCACCGCCCGCACGTCGTCGGGGCCGTTGACCCGCACGGCCACGGCCCCACCGTCCGCCGCCGCGCGGGCCATGGCGGCCATGAACTGCGGGCCGTGCAGCGGGTTGTCGGGACGCGCCTGGCACGACACGATGAGCCCGCCGGCGAGGCGGGCGAGGGTGGGGTGCACACGCGGTGTCCTGTCCATGCACGCGACCGTCGCGCCGCGATGGTCGCCCCCGGCGCCGGGCTCCGCCCCGCTGCTTTGCGTGGGGGGCGTCAGTCGCCGTGCCGGGCCCGCAGCCGCGGCGAGAGGCGCAGCATGAGCTGCACCCGCTCCACTTCGTCCAGCCAGTCGCCGGTCACGGCCTGGAGGTACTGGTCGTCGGGCGGCACGATGCCCGTGGGGCACGCGGGCCCCAGACGGTCCCGGGCCATCCGCCGGTAGACCGACAGGGTACGGTCGCCGTACCGCCCGCACTCCTCGAAGTCCTCGGCGAGGAAGAGGACCACGGGGATGCGCCGGCCCGCGTTGAGGACCAGCGCGTCCTGGACGTCGGGGTGGGCGTCGCGGTCGAGGAACCGCAGGGTGATGGCCGGCGAGGCCTCGGCGATGCGCTGCAGGATGGGGCCCTGCAACACGCAGTCCCCGCACCACGCGCCGGCCACGCACAGCAGGTGCATCGTGCGCGTGAACCCCGCCAGCAGCGCCCGCTGGGCGTCGTCGAGGATCACCTGGTCGTAGACGCGCTGCCACCGTTCCCGGTGGCGGTCCTCGCCGTACTGCGCCAGGAACTCGGCATACGGGAGCCCGCGCTCCCAGGCATGTTGCCAGTTCATGTCGTCGTCCTCCTACGGTACAATCGTAGCACCATGGGACGGTCCGAAACCGAGGTCTACCGGCGGCTGCACGAGGTCGCCCGGGCGATCGACCCCGCGCTCGTCGTCGAGCGCGGGTCGATCCGCTGGGTCGACGCGCCCTACGCTGGTGTCTACTACAACCTGCTCCTGGGCGACGCGCACGCGCTCCTGTTCCTGCCGGCCGACGACCTGGAGGCGCCCGATGCCGACGCCCGCCTGCGTGACCGCCTGGAGGCGGCGCGCCGGTACCTGGCCGGGTTTACGACGACGCGCGGCGCGGCTATTCCCGCCGGGCCCGGCCGCGCCCCGCGGCGGCCATGATCCTCGAAGCCCTGCAGCTGGGGCCCGTGGGGACCAACGCGTACGTCATCGGCGACGAGACGACGGGCGCCGGCGCGATCATCGACCCCGGTGACGACCCCGAGCGCGTGCTGGCGGTCGTGGCGCACCACCGGCTCACCGTCGAAGCGATCGTGGCCACGCACGCCCACTTCGACCACGTGGGTGCCGTGGGGCCGCTGGTCGAGGCCACCGGCGCGCCCTTCCTGCTCCACGAAGACGAGCTGCCGGTGCTGCAGGTGGCAGCCGAGCGGGCGCTGCTGCTGTTCGGCGTCTCGATTCCGCCGCCACCCCCGCCGACCCGCCTGCTGCGCGACGGCGAGGTGGTGACCCTGGCCGGCCGGACCTTTCGGGTGGTCCACACGCCCGGGCACAGCCCCGGGCACCTCTGCCTGATCGGCGACGGCCTGGCGTTCGTGGGCGACGTGATCTTCCAGGGCAGCATCGGCCGCACCGACCTGCCGGGCGGCGACTACGACACGTTGCTGCGGTCGATCGCGCGCCACATCCTGACGCTGCCCGACGCGACCGTGCTGTACAACGGGCACGGGCCGGCCACGACCGTGGGCGTCGAGCGGCGCACGAACCCCTTCCTGATCGGGCTGTCGCCGGCGGCGGGTGCCTAGCGGCCCAGGCGGTCATCGTGCGCCGACGGCGGGGGGCCGTCCCCGAGGCATGCCCGAGGCGTGCAAAGGAGGCAAGCACGCGTGACGGCAGTGATCGACCTGAACGCCGACGGCGGCGAGGGGTTCGGCGCCTACACGATCGGCGCCGACGACGAGCTGCTGGCGTCGGTGACCTCGATCAACGTCGCGTGCGGCTACCACGGCGGTGATCCGGTGGTGATCCGCCGGACGATCCGGGCCGCGGCCGCCCGCGGCGTGTCCGTGGGCGCCCATCCCGGGTTTCCCGACCTGCAGGGCTTCGGACGACGGGCGATGCAGATCCCCCCCGACGAGCTGACCGACATGCTCATCTACCAGATCGGTGCGGTCGCGGCGCTGGCGGCGGCCGAGGGCGTCCGGCTGCGCCACGTGAAGGCCCACGGGGCCCTCTACAACCTGGCCGAGCGCGACGACGCGGTCGCCGGCGCCATCGTGGCCGCGGTGGCCGCGTTCCCCGGGCTGTGGCTCTACGCACCGCCCGACTCCCCGATGGCGGCCGCTGCCCGGACCCGCGGGGTGCGCGTGGCCGCCGAGGGGTTCCTCGACCGGGGGTATCGCCCCGACGGAACGCTGGTGCCGCGCGCGCTCCCCGGCGCGTTGCTCACCGATCCCGCACGCGTCGCCGCCAAGGCCGTCCGCTTCGCCACCGAAGGCGTCGTGGAAGCCACGGACGGCACGCCGGTCACGCTGCGCCCGCGCACGCTGTGCATCCACAGCGACACGCCGGGTGCCCCGGCGCTGGCTGCGGCCGCCCGCGCCGCGCTGGAACGCGCGGGCGTACGCCTGGCACCTCCGGAGGCCTGACGGTGGACGCGCGCGTCGCCGCTCCGGTGCGGTAGCCACGACAGGTCGACCGTCGCCTCGCATGGACAGCAGCGTCCGGCGCCTGCGCGCCTTGCTCCTGCGGCACCGGCGCGCGTACCTCACCGGCTTCGCGCTCAGCCTGGTCAGCATCGGGTTCTCGCTGGCCAACCCCTGGGTGCTGCGCCTGGCGGTGGACGGCATTCGGACCGGGGCCGCGCCGGTCCAGCTGGCCATGCTGGCGCTGGCCTACGTGGGCGTGGCCGTGGCCGGCGGCGCGGTGCGGTTCTTCTGGCGTCTGCGGTTGCTGGGCGCGGCGCGCACCATCGAGTACGAGCTCCGCAACGCCTACTTCGCCCACCTGCAGCGGCTGCCGGTAGGCTTCTTCCAGCACGCGCGCACGGGCGACCTGATGGCCCGGGCGACCAACGACCTCACCGCGGTGGGGCGGCTGGTCGGCGTCGGGGTCATGTACGGGTTCCATACCGTGGTGATGTTCGCCGCGGCCGGGGTGTTCATGGTTGCCATCGACGTGCCCCTGGCGCTCTTGGTGCTGGCGGTGCTCCCGCTGGTCAGCGTCGTCTTCCTGGTGCTGGGCCGGCGGGTGCACCACCACTCGGAGCAGCTGCAGGCGCAGTTCTCGACGCTCTCGGCGCTGGCGCAGGAGAACTTCTCGGGTATCCGCGTCGTCAAGGCGTTCGCCCAGGAGCAGGCGCAGCTGCAGACCTTCGCCGCCGCGGGTCGCGAGTACGTCGCCCGCGCCCTGCGCCTGGCCCGCACCGCGGGGGCGGTGTGGCCCGCCATGACCCTCATCCTCGGCCTGGCCGCGGCGCTGGTGCTCTGGCAGGGCGGCGTGGCGGTGGTGGTAGGCCGCATCACGCTGGGGCAGATGGTGCAGTTCTTCGGCTACCTGATGATGCTGTCGTGGCCCATGATCGCCCTGGGGTGGGTGGCCAACATCGCCCAGCAGGGGCTGGCGTCGATGCGCCGCATCGACGAGATCCTGAGCCTGCGTCCGGCCGTAGCCTCGCCACCGGCGGCACGGGTGCCGCCGGTGCGACGGGGTGCGATTGAGTTCCGCGGGGTGACGTTCGCCTACGACGGCCGGACGCCCGTCCTGCGGGACGTCTCGCTGGTGATTCCTGCCGGCGCCACGGTGGCCATCGTGGGGCCCACCGGCGCCGGCAAGAGCACCCTGGTGTCGCTGATCCCGCGGTTGTGGGACGTCACGGCCGGCGCGGTGCTGGTGGACGGCCTCGACGTGCGGGCCTGGGACCTCCAGGCGCTGCGCCGGCAGATCGGGTTCGTGCCCCAGGAGCCCTTCCTGTTCTCCGACACGCTGGAGGAGAACCTGGCCTTCGGCCTGGACGACGGCGCGCCCGCGCACGACGGGACATCCGCAGGTCCCGCCGGCGCTGCAGGGTCGGGTGGCGGGCGCATCGACAGCGCCCGGGTGCGACAGGCCGCGGCGATCGCCGGCCTCGCGGGAGAGATCGCCGGGTTTCCCCATGGGTACGCCACCCCCGTCGGCGAGCGCGGCGTGACGCTCTCGGGCGGGCAGAAGCAGCGCGCCACGCTGGCGCGCGCGCTCGCCCGCGACCCCACCATCCTCATCCTCGACGATGCCCTCTCGAGCGTGGACGCCGCCACGGAGGAGCAGATCCTCCGCAGCCTGCGGGTCTTCGCCGCGGGCCGGACCA
>CAZGNA010000201.1:0-4940 GCA_964526945.1 uncultured bacterium | reverse complement strand
GAGCGCGCCGCGGCCCGCGGGGCGCTCGGGCGACTGTCCGGCGTGGAGATCGTGCCGCTGCTGGTCGCGCGCCGCGCCGCGGGCGGCTAGGCAGGGCGCGCGGGCCCAGGCCGCCTCGGTTCCACCCCTGGGTGGCCGTCGGGCGGCGCGTCCCGTGGAGACGCGCCAAGCGTCCGGCTACGGGGCGGCGCGGGCGACGATGTGGAACTCCAGGCGGACGTCGTTCTCGGCCCGCACGATCCCCAGGATCGCCGGCGGGTCGAAGCCGAAGTCGGTCATGCGGATCTGGGTGGTGGCCACGCCGGTGAGCGTCGTGCCTTCCAGTTTCAGCGTGGTGTCGAAGATGACGCGGCGGGTCGTCTCGCGCACCCGGAGGTCGCCCGTGATCTTCAGCCGGAGCTCCTGGCCGTCGGTGTATGTGGCCGGCAGTCCCTCGATGGCCGTCGGCGTGAAGGTCGCCAGCGGATAGCGGGCCGACTCCAGCCACCGCTCGCGGATGGCGTTGTCACGTCGGGCCGAGTCGGACTGGAACTGGCTGATGTCGACGGTGATGGTCCCCACGCGGCTGTTGCGGGGTGCGGCGCGGTCGATGACGATCTCGCCGCGCACCGCGGTCGTCGTGCCCTCGGCCACGTTGAAGCGGTTGTTCTGGTTGAGGAACACCTCGCCGACTCGGTAGATGACCTTGGACTCCCCGGGGACGATGACGAAGCGCTGGGGTCCCGGTGTCGGGGCGGCGCCGGTGTCCGCGGGGGTGGGCAGCGCGACGCCCGCGGCGACGGCGATCGGCAGCGCCAGGGCAGCCCACACCCGCCGCCCGCACCGGTACCGACGTCCCGTCCGGCGTCTCGTCCAGGTTGCAGGGCTCGCGTGCATCCACACACCTCCTGGCGTGCTCCTACTGGGTTCGTGCTGCGGGCCTTGTCTGTCCGTACCGCGGGTCTGTCCGTGTCGGTCCGTCACCCGCAGCGGGCCAGCCCGGTATTGTACCCTGCAACGGCCCCGCCAGCCGCAGCACCGCCCGCTGCCGGGAGGGTGACGACCATCCGGCACCCGCCGTCCTCCCGGTTCTCGGCCCGGACCTGCCCGCCGTGCGCTTCCACCAGATGCCGCACCACCGTCAGGCCGAGTCCCGAGCCCCCGCCGGTCTCCCCGGCGGGATCTGCCCGGGCGAAGGCGTCGAAGACCCAGGGCAGGCGCTCGGGAGGGATGCCGGGCCCGCTGTCGTCCACGACGAGCTGCACGACGCCGTCCGTGCGCGCCACCGCGACGCGGACCAGGCCGCCTGCGGGCGTGAACCGGATCGCATTGTGCAGCAGGTTGTGGATCACCTGCGTCATGCGGTCGGGGTCGGCGTCGACGACCGCGGGCCCGGCGGACACCACGGTCGCCTGCACGCCGCGTTCCTCGATCCACGGCCGCAGCACCTCCACGGCGTCGGCGCACAGCGCCGCCAGGTCGACCGGCCGGCGGCACAGCGTCAGGCGGCCGGCTTCGGCCAGGGCCAGGTCGCGCAGATCGGTGATCAGCCGCTGCAGCAGCGCGCTCTGGCCGTACAGGGCGGCCAGTCGGGCGGGGGTCGGGGCGATGGTGCCGGCCACCATGGCTTCCAGGGTACCCTGCACGATGGCGAGCGGCGTGCGCAACTCGTGGGCGACGGCGGCCAGGAACTGGCGGCGCAGGCGCTCGCTCTCGCGCAGGCGCGCGGCCATGGCGTTGAACGATCTGGCCACGTCCTGTACTTCCCGCTCGCCTGCTACGGGCACGCGCTGCGCCAGCTCTCCTGCCGCGATACCGGCCGCGGCGTGCCGCAGGGCCCGCAGCGGCCTGGCGACGCGCCTGGCCAGGAGGAGACCGCCGAGGGCGGCCAGCAGGCCCGCGCTCCCGCCCCCAAGCCACAGCGCCTGATCCAGACCGGCCACGAGCGCCCGGTGCGCGGCGGCCAGCGGCCCGACGTCTCCCGCACGCAGGACGACTTCCCGGACCTCCGGAGGCTGGTCGCTCATCCACGCGACGTCACCACGTCGCATGCGCTCCTGGTAGGCTGCCACGTGCTGCGCGCTCAGGTGGCGCGCCCACAGGCCCACAAGCCCCGCCGTGGTCACCGCCACGGTGGCGAGGGCGACGGCCAGCGACGTGGCCAGCGTGAACGTCCGTCCGCGTTCCGGCGCGGTCGGGGCCGCGATGCCATCGCCGCGACCGCGCACCTCAGGCGCCATGTGTCCTCCCCCCGAACTTGTAGCCGACGCCGTACACCGTCAGCACGTACCGCGGATGCCTGGGGTCGTGCTCGATCTTCTGGCGCAGGTTCTTGACGTGGGCGTCCACCGTCCGCTCGAATCCCTCGAACAGATGGCCGTAGACCCGCTCGATGAGCTGCAGGCGGGTGAAGACCTGCCCGGGGTGCCCGGCCAGGGTTTCCAGCAGCCGCCACTCGGTGGGGGTGAGCCGCACCGCGGTGCCGTCGACGGTCACCTGCCGGGTGCGGAAGTCGATGCGCAGTCCGTCGACCTCCAGCACGTCGCGGCCGTCGTGCCGGTTGCGGCGCAGCACGGCGCGGATCCGGGCCTCCACCTCGCGCGGGCTGCACGGTTTGGCGATGTAGTCGTCGGCGCCCAGCTCGAGCCCGCGAATCCGGTCGTCTTCCTGGTCGCGTGCGGTGAGCATGACGATCGGGACCGGCGCCAGCGCGCGCAACCGCCGCGTCACCGTCCAGCCGTCCATCCGCGGGAGCATCAGGTCCAGGACCACCAGGTCGGCGGCGTGCTCCTCGAACGCGCGCAGGGCGCTCTCGCCGTCGCCCGCCACGTACACCTGGAATCCGGCCCGCGCCAGGTGGGCCTGCAGCAGCGCGGCGAGCTGCGGCTCGTCTTCGACCACCAGCACCCGCGTCATCTCACCCATCCCCCCGGCAGGCGCGCTCACGGACGCACGCCCAGGGTCACCGCCACCTCGAGCCGCGTGCCGCCGCGCACGATGGCCAGCTGCACCCGCCGGCCCGGCTCCCGCTCGCCCACCGCCACCAGGAGGTCGGTCCACGTCGCGATCGGGATGCCGTCCAGCGCGACGATCACGTCGTCGGGTCGCAGGTCCGCGGCCGCAGCGGGGCTGTCGGGCACCACCTCGCGAATCAGCGCGCCGCGCTCTGTCGCCAGGTGCCGCTGGCGCGCCAGGAGCGGCGTCACGGTCTCCCCCGCGACGCCGATCCACGCGCGTTCCACGCGGGTCCCCTCGCGCAGCGCGGGCAGCGTCGCCAGGATGACGTCACCGGCCACCGCCAGCGCCCCCCCGCCGTCGGCCCAGGTTCCTGCTACTACTAGACCGATCACCTGCCCGTGCCGGTTGAGTACGGGGCCGCCCGAGTTGCCGGGGGCCACGGTGGCGCTGACGCGCACCAGGATGTCCCGGGCCAGGCCCGGGAGGGAGACACGGGGGGCTGCGACCTCGCCGGTGGTCATGACACCGGCGCGCCCGCGCGGCGCCCCGATGACCACCACGGGCTCGCCGGCGCGCACGGGTCCGCCCACGACCTCCAGCGTCGGCAGCGGCGCCTGGGGGCGCACCGCCAGCAGCGCCAGATCGCGGCGTGCATCGTAGCCCTTGAGGGTGGCGCGCAGGAGGCGGCCGTCCGGGAACTCCACCGTCACCTCCGCGGCGCGCCGTGCCACGTGGGCGGCCGTGAGCAGCAGGCCCTCCCGGGCGATGGCGAAGCCGGTGCCGATCCCGTTGCGTCCGTCGCGCACCACCTGCACGACCGCCACGGCCGGCGCCGCGCGGTCGTAGACCGCCTGGGCGTCGGCCAGCGCCGGGGCTGCGGCCACACCCGGGCGCAGGCTGGTAGCGAGCGCTAGGACGGCGACGAGGACCGCGAGCACGCGCGCCGTGTCCGCCCGCTCCGGCCTCTGGAGTGGGGCGTTCATGGTGCCGCCTGCAGGCCCTCCAGGTGGCGGCGCAGCCGGCGGCGGCCCCGCAGCAACCTGGACATCACCGTGCCCATGGGGATGCCCATGGCGGTGGCGATTTCGCGGTAGCGCAGGGCGTGCACGTCGGCCAGGACGACCACGCGCCGAAACGGCGCCGGCAGCGCGCACAGCGCAGCGGCGAGCCGGGGGTCCAACATGGCTTCCACGCGGCGGGCGGGGTCGCCGACCTCAGACGACACCGGCCACGCGGGGAGGCGCGCCGGCTCGTCCAGCACGTCGTCGAGCGGCACCACTGCCGGCGCGCGGCGGTACGTCCGCAGCCGGTCGATGTACGCATTGTGCAGGATGCGGACCAGCCAGCCGGTGGGGTTGCGGGCGTGGCGGAACGTGTGGAACGACCGCCACGCCCGCAGCAGCGTCTCCTGGACGAGGTCGTCGGCGTCGGTCGGGTTGCGGGCGAGACGCATGGCGGCGCTGCGCAGCAGGCCCAGTCGCCTCCCCACGAGATCCTCGAAGCGTCGCTGGGTGTCGTTCGCGCGCTGCGCCGCGTCTCCCTCCGGCGTGACGGCCATCGCCACCTCCGCCCGACGTCTTTCGGTGCCGGCTCGAGCGTAGCCGGCCCGTGTGAAGGTTCGGTGAAGGGCTGGTCGTCGGTCCGGCGCGCGGTCGAGGCCATGGGGGCGCCGACCGCCGGCGGCAGCCACAGGCGGACGGTCTTGCGATCACAGCCGAAGGCGCGGGCGCTCAGGGAGAGGTTACCACGGGCCAGGTAGTGCTGGACGAGGCGCAGGCGGACCCCCTGGGGATGGCGGGAATCGGCAATGCGGTCTCGGTAGCGTTCCGGTGGCATCTCAGACCTCCAGCCAGGCAGGGACGGAGATGTCATACTGCCGGAGGAACGCCTCCATCCTGCTGACCCAGAAGATGGGCCGGGGGTGAGGAGTTTTGACCCGACGAATCCGACCGAAGATGGCAGCCACCTTGACAGCGTCGGCGGTCGCGCCGATAATGCCTCCA
>CAZGNA010000200.1:0-4948 GCA_964526945.1 uncultured bacterium | reverse complement strand
CCCCGGCGGCCGCTGCGCCCGCGGCCGCGACGTCTGGCGCCACGGCGCCCGTTGCCGCCACGCCGCCGGGTGTGCCATGACGTCGGTCGAGCTGGACGCGCGGCACCTCAAGGTGGGCGAGGCCATCGACCGCCTCTGCACCATCGAGATCACGGGCCGCGGTGTCGTCGGCGACCTCTACGCCGCCGCGCGCGCCGCGCAACAGGGCCCGCTGTGTCTGACGGTCGCGCGCGTGTTGCTCGAGCGCGTCACGCCGGGTGACGCGGTGATCATCGCCACCGGCCTGCCCACCTACCCGTGGTTCTCGGGCGAGCAGGACGGCCCGATCGGCGCGGCGACGCTGGCGCGGGCGCTGGTGCTGGGCCTGGCCGCGCGGCCGGTGATCGTGACCGAGCCCAACCACGTGGAGATGTGCGCGGCGGCGGTGCGCGGAGCGGGCCTGTACGCCCGGGGCGTCGACGAGGCCCTGCGGCTGCCCACGACCGCCGCCGTCACGGGCTTCCCCCTCGACTGGGCCGAGGCCGGGCGCGCCGCCGACGCGATGCTGGCGCGCCTGCGGCCGAAGGTGCTGCTGGCCATCGAGCGGCCCGGCGCCAACGAGCACGGCCACTACCACAGCGCGGGCGGGCAGCGGCTCACCGATCACTGCGCCAAGGTCGACGTGCTGTTCGCGCGGGCGCGCGCGGCCGGCATTCCCACGGTGGGCGTCGGCGACGGTGGCAACGAGCTGGGCTGCGCGCTGATCCGCGAGGCCGTGTTCGCCACCGTGCCCCGCGGCCGGCGCTGTCAGTGCCCGTGCGCGGGATCGGTGGTGCCCGCGACGCCCACCGACTACCTGGTGCTGACCGCGATCTCCAACTGGGGCGCCTATGGCATCGCCGCGGCCATGGCGCTGCTGCTGGGCCGGCCCGAGGTGCTGCACACCCCCGAGATCGACCGGCGCGTGCACGACCTGTGCGCGGCCGCCGGCGCCAACAACGACGGCCCCGGCCTGCTCGACGTGGGCACCGACGCCGTGCCCGTGGAGCTCCACGGCGCCGTGCTGGCGCTGCTGGGCTTCATGGTCGGCAGCGGGATCGACTTCGGCCGGTTGTACCGCGAGCCCCGCTACCCATGGCTGGCGATCTGAGCCGGGCCGCGGTGCCTCTGCCGGCCGGCGATCGGCGATGGCGACGGTGACGCCCGCCGAGCTGCGTGCCCGCATCGCGGCGCTCCCCCGCGTGCGCCTGGCCTACCTGCCCACGCCGCTCCAGCACTGTCCAAACCTCTCCCGTGACCTGGGCGTGGACCTGTGGGTCAAGCGCGACGACCTGACCGGGCCGGCGTTCGGCGGCAACAAGGTGCGCAACCTCGAGTGGCGCATGGCCGAGGCGCTGGCAGCGGGCGCCGACGTGCTGGTCTTCGGGGTCGAGGCCACGTCGAACTCGGCCCGGCAGACCGCGGCGGCCGCCAACATGCTGGGGCTGCCGTTGGTGCTGGTCCTGCGCGGGGCCCCCGACGAGCCCTGGCAGGGGAACCTGCTGTGCGACCTGATCCTGGGCGCCGACGTGCGCCTCCAGGCCCTGCCCGGCTACCACGACCTGCCCGCCGCCGTCCAGGCGGTCGTCGACGAGCTGCGCGCGGCCGGGCGACGCCCGTTCAGCCTCAACCACGGCCGGATGTTCCACGTGGCGGCCGCGCTGGCCACCGTCGAGAACTTCCTCGAGATCCTCGACCTGCTGGCGCCCCACGGCCGCTTCCCGCAGCACATCTACATCTCGTCGGGCGGCAAGGGTCTGGCGGGGCTCGCGCTGGCGCGGAAGGCGCTGGGGGTCGGGGTGCGGGTGGTGGGCATCGCGTCGACCGCCAACGAGGACCTGTGGACCTACGCGGCGCAGACGGCGACCGAGACGGCGCGGCTGCTGGACCTGCCGCTGGAGGTGACCCCGGACGAGATCGAGGCGTCGTCTGCGTACATCGGCCCCGGGTACGGCATCCCCACGCCCGAGGGCCTGGACGCGATCCTGACCTTTGCCCGGCGCGAGGGCCTGTTGCTCGACCCCGTGTACACCGGGAAAGCCGCAGCCGGGCTGCTGGACCACGTGCGTCGCGGGATCGTCCCGCCGGGGGAGACCGTGGTGTTCGTCCACACGGGCGGGCAGCCGGCGTTGTTCGCCCACAGCGAGGCGATCGCCGCGCACCTCCGCAGCCGGCAGGCGGTACGCGCATGACGTCGCCGGCGGCGCCACGCCGCCGGGAAGGAGGCGAACGGACATGAGGACGCGAGGGATCCTGCTCCTGATGGTGGCCGCGGCCCTGCTGCTGCCACCCGCGGTCGGCGCGCAGGGCGACCGGCCGCTGGTCTACGCCCAGAACGTGCCGGTGACGGCCATGGACACCGCCGGCACGTCCATCGGGACCGTCTACCCCGCCGGGTACGAGGCGATGTTCCTCGTCTACGACAACCTGGTGGGGTTCAACGAGAAGATGCAGATCGTCCCGCAGCTCGCCACCGAGTGGACCACCTCGCGCGACGGCCTCACCTGGACGTTCCGGCTGCGCCGGGGCGTGACGTTCCACGACGGCACGCCGTTCGACGCCGACGCCGTCGTCTTCCACGTGCAGCGGCAGATCGATCCTCAGACCAACCGTGCGAACCGGCCGCTGTGGGACCCCATTGCCAGCGTGCGCAAGGTCGACGAGTTCACGGTGGCCATCACGACCCACAAACCCTACGGCGCCCTGCTCAACACCCTGGCTCACGGCTCGGGCGGGGTGACGAGCCCTACGGCGGTGCGGCGGCTGGGCGCCGCCTTCGCCCGTCAGCCCGTGGGCACGGGGCCCTACATGGTCGAGCGCCTCGAGACCGGCACCGAGCTGGTCCTGCGGCGCAACGACAGCTACTGGGGCGGTCGGCCCGGGTACAGCCGCGTCGTGCTGCGCCACGTCCCCGATCCCACCACCCGCATCGCGCTCCTGCAGTCGGGGCAGGCCGACGTCATCAACGCCGTGCCGCCGGAGAACGTGGCGACCCTGCAGGGCAACCCGGCCATCGAGGTGATCGCGCGCCCGGCGCTGCGGACGTTCGGCTTCGCCTTCAACCTGACCCGACGGGTCTTCCAGGACGTGAAGGTCCGCCACGCGTTCAACTACGCCGTCAACCGCGGCCCCGTGATCAAGGCCATCTTCAAGGACTTCGCCACGCCCATCGACTCCCCGCTGTCGCCATTCACGACCGGGTACGCGCCGATCGCGCCCTGGCCCTACGACGTCGAGCGGGCCAGGCAGCTGCTGGCCGAGGCCGGGTGGCGGCCGGGCCCCGACGGGGTGCTGCGCAAGGACGGGCAGCCCTTCGAGATCACCATCCTCACGCCCATCGGGATGCTGCCCAAGGACATCGAGGTGACCCAGGCGTTCCAGGACTTCCTGCGGGTCATCGGCGTGCGCGCGTCGATCAACCGTGTGGAGCCGGCGGCGTTCTGGGACTTCCTGCGCGTGCCGCCCGACCGCCTGGCGTGGGACATGGTGCTGTTCGGCTTCAACCCGTCCAACGGCGACGGCGGTTACCACCTGTCGTCGCTGTTCGAGAGCAACCCCTCCCGCAGCGGACCGCCCAAGGTGTGGAACTTCACCTGGTACGCGAATCCCAGGGTGGACGAGTTGCTCCACCAGGCCGACCAGACGGTGGACCAGACGAAGCGGCGCGAGCTGCTGGCGCAGGCTGCGCGCATCGTCTGGTACGACGCGCCCTACGTCTGGCTCTACGCCGAGAACGTCATCGTGGCCAAGCGCCGCGAGGTGAAGGGCGTGGAGGTGTGGCCGGTGGTCTTCACGATCCTGCGCAACGCGCGTCCCTAGCGGCGGGATGCGCCCGGGCGTGACGCGGCGGGGCGGACGCGCCCCGCGCTGCTGCGGGCGCGCCCACCGGACGCCGCTCCCAGGGCGGGCTGTCGCGTGCTCCGCTACGCCCTCCGCCGCCTGAGCCTGCTGGCCCTGCAGGCCCTGGGGGTCGTCACCCTGGTCTTCGTGGTGTTTCGCCTGGTGCCGGGCGATCCCGCGCTGCTGGTCGCGGGACCAACCGCCACGGCCGAGCAGATCGAGGTGATCCGTCGCGAGCTCGGCCTGCACCGGCCGCTGTGGCGCCAGTACCTGCAGTTCCTCGCGGACCTGACGCGCGGCGACCTAAGCGTCTCGCTGAGCCTGCGCCAGCCGGTCGCCGCCGTGGTGGCCGCGCGCGCGGGTCCGACGCTGGCACTGCTGGGGGCGAGCCTGGCGCTCACGGTGGCCGTGGCGGTGCCCGCGGGCCTGGCCGCCGCCGTGCGCCCGCACGGCGCACTGGCCCAGGCCGTCATGGGCGCGTCGATCCTTGCCCTGTCGGTCCCCAACTTCCTGGTGGGCATGCTGCTGATGCAGGTGCTAGCGGTCGCCTGGCGCCTGCTGCCCGCGGCCGGCACCGGCGGCGGCGCGTTCCTGGTGATGCCGACCCTGGCCGTGGCCGCGCGGCTGGTGGCGCTGGTGAGCCGGACCACGCAGGCCAGCGTGCTCGAGGTGCTGGGCGAGGAGTTCGTGCGCACCGCCCGCGCCAAAGGGCTCGCCCCCCGCGCGGTGCTCTACCGGCACGCCCTGCGCCCGGCGTTGGTGCCCATCGTCACCATGATCGGCCTGCAGGCCGGCTACCTGCTGGGCGGATCGGTCGTGGTCGAGACGCTCTTCGCCTACCAGGGGCTCGGGCAGGCGATGATCACGGCCGTGGGGCTGCGCGACTACTTCCTGGTCCAGGGGATCACGCTCGTCTACGTCGTGGGCTTCCTGCTCGTCAACCTCGCGGTGGATCTGTCGTATGCGGCCGTCGACCCGCGGATTCGGTACGGCTAGGACGGCGCACGACGCGCAGCGCGGCGGCCGTGCCACCGCCGGGGTGGCCGCGCGTGCGCCCCGGGCGGGCGGATCCCCCCGTCCCGCCGCAGTG
>CAZGNA010000199.1:978-4961 GCA_964526945.1 uncultured bacterium | reverse complement strand
CTTTCGCTCATGGATCCTGCCCCTCAACTTGACAATCAAGACAGTTGCTTTTCCCACCCCTACCCCTCCCCTTCCCCGCCGCAGGAGCGAGGGAAAGGGGAGGGGCGCAGGGGAGGGGTTAGGGGGTCAAAAGTTTCTCAGCACCAGCGGCAGTCACCTCACCCCTCCTCCCTTGGCGGCGCAGCCGCCGGGGGTGGGGTGAGGGTTAATGGTTCCGCAACACCAGCGGCAGGTAGATGGGTGCCAATACATCCAGCGGCCGCGAGAGCGGACCGTAGCGCTGCCCGCCTGCCTGCGCCCACGCCCGCACGATGAAGTGGCCGGCCAGGTTCCCCGTCCAGGTGAATGTGGAGGTCGCGTAGCCCCCGGCGGGTGCTGTCACCGGTCCGCCGAGTTGACTGGCGATCACCTGATTGCTCAGGTCCAGAATCTCCAGCGTCATGGTCACCGGCACGCTGCTGCTGCGCAGATTCTGGAACGTGACGGTGAAGGTGCCCGTCTGGCCGAGCCGCAGCCGCTCAGGCCCTGTCAGGTCAGCAACCTGGCCGCCTATCATGCCGACATGCGCTGTCCCCTGCGCAACCGGGACGCCGGCCTGTTCCACGCTCAGCCGCATGAAATACGTTCCCTCCGGCACCCCGCCACTGGATGCGACGCTTACTTCCACACTGCCCCCGGCGGGTAGGCTCACCGGTGCTCCGCTCCAGGTGCCCACCGTCGCCCCCAGCTCGTCGAAGAGCACCAGCTTCGGAGTGAGGACTGCGTTCGTGCTTCCCACGTTCATGGCCGTGGCCAGCGCCCGCACCGGCTGGCCGGCCGGGACGGGGTCCTGCGCCGGCCGCACATCCCGCAGGACGAACGGGTGGGCGGCGGTATACGTGAGGGTGACGCTCAGGGTGCGGTGCAGGGTGGCCCGGTCGGCGGCCGGATCATAGACGGCCGGCACCAGATAGAGGCTCACCTCCTGCGCTTCCGGCAGGGGGGTCACGTGGTAGGTATAGACCTGGGTGGGATACAGGCCGAAATCGGCCGGCACTTCCTCAAATCCGCCCTGGGGTGCTCCCTCCATCGGAATGCCGGGGACGACGCGGGGGATGTTCAGGCCGTCAAGCACCACGTCATCGCCGGGGACGACCGTCACGCCGGTCAGGCCGGCATCGGCGGGCAGGGTCAGGGTGAGCACAGTGAACGGCAGTACCGGCATGAAGGCGTCCTCCGACTGCCGCATGCCGGCCACCTGGAGCAGGGAGAAGCCGGGGATGGTCGTGGTATCCACCGTGTAGTCGGACGCGGTGATGACCGTATGGACGGTGAAGGTCCCGTCCGCTGTGATGCTGGGCTGGCCGAAGGCGGGCGACAGAGGCGGTTCAGCCGGCCCTGCCGCCACCATCGCGGCGCCCCGCGCGCCAGGGATACTCGGCAGCCTCACCCAGGGCAGGCCGAAGAGGGTGAACTCCATGATGGTCTTCTCATCCTCGTCATCCCACCGGACACCCTCATCGTACTCTCTCCTGGCTTCCTGCAAAGCGAGGCCGACGCGGCCGTAGCGGCTGTCAATCAGCCGGAGCCAGAAGATTTGTGGCAAGACCTCGCCCCAGGCATCGTACTCAACTCCCCACGCTGTGTGCATGAAATAGGCAATGCCGGCGGAAGCCAGTACTGCCGAGGCGCGGTGATGGGCCAGGGCATATATCATGCTGTCGTCGTTCGCGTCATCAAGAGAGAAGCCCACCCGGCAGGCGGTGAAAGCGAAGATCGGATGATTCTGCCACAGGTTGGCCCCGCCGGCGCTGATCGTTCCAATCTCCCATGCCCTGATCCCAAGCCGGTTCCCCGCCGCATCCTCCTCCGGTGTTGTGATCCAGTTGCGCTCGCCGTGGCCGCAGTAGCCCATCGCCGCGAAGCCTTGCTGCATGGCCTCCACCAGATCGGCCTTGGCCCAATCGTTCCAGTCATCAATGATGTCCTTTTCACCGCTGGGGTTGCCATCGTAGAGGATGTCAAATCCGAAGTCGCGCAAGGGACCCTGCACGTCGTACTCCTCGTCGAAGTTCGCCTCGGCCCAACTGGCGCCCACGAAGTGACGGGTGGAGACATCGGGGCCGGCCCGGCCGCTCTCGATGAAGGTCACCATGTCCCCTGGATTGACCCCGACAATGCGTCCGACGGCCAAATCAACAGGGCGATGGTTCCAATTCCGGTCGTCCAGGTCGGCATACTTGGCGTCCGAGAAGAAGCCGTTGTACAGGGTGAGCTCCTGCAAGATCTGGTGTGCACCACTGGTACTGGTATAGTGGTGATCGTATTCGGCGCCCATCGGGTCCTCGACCCGATAGTAGGGGACGACGAGATCATCGCCCACGATGAGCAGGTAATCAATCCCCCAGCCATCGTTGGACCAGTCCTCGATCAAGTCGTCCACAGCGTCGGCCACCGTATTGGCCCTGCTCCAATCCGAGTAGTCCACAGCGTAGGGGTTCCAGTTCCGGGCCAGGTCGCTGTAATCGTCCACGTAGTAGATCACCGCGTTCGGGAACCCGGTAGCCAGCTCATGTAAGATGCGCAATAGACGCACCCCATCTTCCCTGTGGCGCGGGTAGTACCAGAAGAGGCGGTCGCGGTTGGTGATGATCATGGCCTGAACGTTATCCACAATCCGGAAACGTTCCATGGTACTGGTGGCGTGTCCATATGTTGCCGTGGCCGGCGTCCAGGCAAGGGCATCGTAGTTGCCAAGGGGTGTCAGGTGCGTCAGGCCGAAGCGCAGGATAAGCTGTTTGGGGGCCGAATTAACAGCAAGGTTGGCGCGGAAGCGGTTCACCCCCTCACGCACCAGTTCGGTGTATTCGCGCCGCTCGCACCAGGTGCAGTCGCGGATCCAGACGTGTTCCGGCATGCCCAGATCCACGTTTTCAGGATAGAGTTCGATGTGGAGTTCCACAGGGTAGATGTTGCGGCCGGCGCTGTACTCGACCACCACGTCTACCCACGTGTTGGGGGCCGGAGCACCCCCATCTGGGCGCAGTTTATGCACCACGACCCCCGGCGGGGCATCGTCTATCCACAGGTTCAGGGTGATCGGCACCGGCGTCGGGGTGGGCGTGGGCGTGCGCGTGGGCGTGCGGGTGGGGGTGGGGCTGGACAGGTTGACCCGCAGGGCGTAACGAGAGTGGGCATTCCACGCCCCGGCCTTGCCGAAGACCTGCGCCCGATAGTCGCCGGAGGTGGTTGCCGGCCATGACCAATTTTCCGCCGTCGTGCCGGTGTTACGCGAGCATGCGCTCCCTGCATCGGGATACAGGTGGCCGTTCGGCCCCCACATGCAGAGGTCGTAGTCGGCCGGTAGGGCGCTCAGGTTCGCTTCGATGCGGTACCCCTGCGTCACGGTGAAGCGGAAGAAATCCTCATCCGGCGTCGGGTACGGCGGACAGATGAGTCCCAGGACCTGGGCGCCGGGGGTGATGACGGCCGCGGTGTCAAAGGTGTCGTTGGGTTCCCACTGATCGTAGTCGCAGGTGACCTGGGTGGGTGTGGCGGTGGGCGTGGGTGTTGCCGGTGAGGTGACCTGCAAGGTGAGCCGATAAGAATCCGTGGGGCTGGCCTCTTTATGGGTCAAGACCTCGATGCGGTAGTCGCCAGACAGCTCAGCAGCCGTGAACTCCAGATACTCGTCAGCGGTGCCTGGCTTATCCGAGCTGGCTACGACATGGCCGGCAGGGTCGTATAACAGCAGGAAGTAATCCTTGGGCAGGCTGGTCAGCCAAACCTGGATGAAGTCCAGCTGATTGACGGAGAACTTGAAAAAGTCCAGGTCCTCGGGATGGCAGATGTAGCTCTCGTAGGCGCCGGGCGTGATCGGCCAGGCAGTGTTGAAGGTGTCATTAGGCTCGTACAGGTCCGGGCACGCGACCGTGGGCGTGGCAGTCGGTGTGCGGGTAGGTGTGCGCGTTGGCGTCAGGGTCGGCGTCGGTGTGCGGGTGGGC
>CAZGNA010000199.1:0-948 GCA_964526945.1 uncultured bacterium | reverse complement strand
CGGGTCGGCGTCCGGGTCGGCGTGGGAGTGCGGGTAGGGGTGCGGGTCGCCGTCGGGGTGCGCGTCGGCGTGGCGGTGGGCAGGTCATAGGTGATGACCAGGTACGGCCAGTAGGTGTGCGCGTCGTCGTAGTTGTAGGTGCGGTACCGGCGTTCCCACTCGCCTGTCGTCTCGGGCCGGATGCTGAAGCCGTAGTTGGGCACGCTGCCGTCCAGCCACCCTTCCACCAGGCCGGTCACGTCGAAGCTCTGCCAGCCGGCGGCCGTGCCCGCGGAACGATCGCTCCAGCCAGTACACGTCGTGGGACGGGTGTTCCAGGTCACGGTGGTGTGGTTCCAGTCGCTGCCGGCGCGGCAGATGCGGATCGTCTTGCCGCCGGTGGCGGGGTAGGCGTAGTCCTGGTACATGTACAGCGTCGCCGTCTTGTAGATCATGTTCGGCGGCAAGTTCTCAAAGCCGGCGAACTTGACCAGGATCCAGGCCTCTGTATAGAACTCGCCGATGTCGTTCATGACGAACATCCAGCTCGCCGTACCGTAATTGTTATTTGGGTTTGTGTCCTCGACATACGTATCCCCCGTAGCCCAGAAGGTCCCCGTGCCGCTGAGGCCGACGGGTTCCGGCCCCTGGGCCTGGGAGAACTGCCCGGCCAGAGCCAGCAACACAAGCGTTGTTGCGCAGATCGCAAGCCAAATCCATTTACCTTTCATTGGTTCTTCCCTCCTTGTGGCGCAATCCTCCGGATCGCGCCACGCCACTGTGGCTATGCAGCGCCAGCGGCAGGTAGAGCCATGCCGCCGCCTGCCGATACTCATACGCGCCGATGTCGGGCCGGGCGTCGCGGGGACGGTTCTCCAGGTCCACGTTGGGCGCGGCCTCGGCGCTGCCGGCATCTATGGCCGGACTCCCCGCCTGCAGGTGATAGTCCCCCACCGCGCCCCAGGCCGG
>CAZGNA010000198.1:0-4965 GCA_964526945.1 uncultured bacterium | reverse complement strand
CATGTCGGCTGGGGCGTTGCAGGGACAGGGGCGCATTCCTATAATCAGGGTGAACGCAGGGGCGTAGCTCAACTTGGCAGAGCACCGGTCTCCAAAACCGGGTGTTGGGGGTTCGAGTCCCTCCGCCCCTGCCAGGTCGCCGCTGCGCTGCCACCGGAGGCCTGTCGTGCGCGAGACGCTGCTGTACCTGCACCTGCTCGGGGTCATCGTCTGGGTCGGCGGCGGCGCGCTGTTTGGCCTGTGGGGTGCGCGGGCGCGCCGCAGCGGCCAGCCCTCCCTGATGATCTTCGTCGCCGAGACCACGGTCTGGTTGCTCGACCGGGTGATTGCGCCCGCGGTGCTCCTGACCGTGGCCTCGGGGCTCGGCCTCGTGGCCGTGCAGGACTGGTCCGGGGCGCCGCCGGCCTGGCTCATCGTGAAGGTGGTGCTCGTCCTGGCGGGGCTGGTGCTGTTGTTCGGCGGCCAGCGGCCCGCCCTGCGGATGCTGGTCGCGGCCCTGCACGCGTCGGGCCGGCGGTCCGCAGCCCAGGTCCCGGCGCTGGCGCGGCGCCAGCTGCGGCTGGGCGTGGCGGGCGGTGTCCTGGCGCTGGCGATCGTCGGGCTGGCAGTGTTCAAGCCATAGGAGCGACGGGGAGGTCGCAGCGCACGATGCGCGACGCATGGCGCCGGATGGCCAGGGTCGGCACCGTGGTCGGGCTGGCGGCACTGGCAACAGTGAGCGCGCCGCGCCTGGCGGCCACCGGCACCATGCCCGGCCCGGACCTGTCGCGGGTGCGCGTGCTGGCCGTGGCGCCGTTCCTCAACGAGGATCCGCCCACGCGGTGGCTCACCGCCGCCGCAGCCGACCGCCTGGCCGTGCTGCTGCGCCGCGCTCCATTCCAGGTCCTCGGGCCCGGGGCCGTCAGCGCTGCCATGGTCAGCGAAGGTGTGACCCCGGCAGACCTGATCAGCCCGTCGCGCAGCATCGCGCTGGCCAGGCGTCTGGGCGCTGACGCGATCCTCACGGGCCGGGTCGTCCGGCTCGAGCAGGGGCGCGTCGGCCGTCTGCGCGTGGGGGAGGACGGCGACGACGCCAGAGCAGCCATCGACTTCCGTGTCCTGGACGTGGCCACGCGCCTGAAGCTGTTCGAGGAGGAGATCGGCTGCGCCGGGGTCCCGCTCGCGCGTGAGGCCCTGGACTGCGTCGTTCGGCTGCTGGCCGCGCGCCTGCTGGGTCCCCGGTGAGCGTTGCACGGCGGACACGGGTGGACGGCCGGGCGCAGGCCGCGGGGTTCTGGATGACGCCAGCGGTGATCGTCGCCCCGCCGGCCCGCGGGATCCTGGATGGCGTCTGACGCGATGGCGACACGGTGAGCCGCGGCGCGGCGGTGCGGCGCGGACCTGTCGCGGACGCGGCGGCGTCGTTGACAGGTGACGGTGGACTGTTATAATGGCAGTGAACGCGCGGCGTTGGTGTCTTTTTTTTTGCCCCGAACGCCAGAGGAGCGGCCATGGCTCGAACGTCCGATGCAAAGGTGGCACCGCGCCCCGCTGCCCGCACGCTCCGGTTTCCTGCGGTGCGCGGGGCGCCCGCCGTCGTGGAACGCATCAGCCGGTACCTGCACGAGGTCTGGGTGGAGCTCGGGCGGGTCGAGTGGCCCTCCCGCCGGGAGCTCGTGAGCATGACGCTGGTCGTCCTCGTGGTGCTCCTGGTCACGGCGGTCTACCTGGGGATCTTCGACTACGTGTACACGTGGCTCATCAAGCGCTACCTGGTGGCGCCGCCGGTGTAGGCCATGTCGCAGCGAGCGGAAGACATCGTCAAGGAGCTGTTCGCCGACGAGCCGGTCAAGGCCGAGGAGCCCGCCGCCGAGGCAGAGGACGTCACGGCCCCCCGCGACCCCCGGCGCAAGTGGTTCGTGATCCACACCTACTCGGGGTACGAGGCCAAGGTGAAGTCGAACCTCGAGCGCCGGATCGCCTCCATGGGGATGAAGGAGAAGATCTTCCAGGTCCTGATCCCCACCGAGAAGGAGAAGGAGATCAAGGCCGGGAAGCGGCGCGAGGTCGACCGGAAGATCTTCCCGGGCTACGTGCTGGTCGAGGTGCTGGTCGACGAGAAGGGTGAGCTGGAGAACGACACCTGGTACGTGATCCGCAACACCCCGGGCGTCACGGGGTTTGTCGGCTCGGGCGCGCGCCCCATCCCGCTGGAGGACCGCGAGGTGCGTCAGCTCCTGCGCCAGCTGCGGGACGAGACGCCCAAGTACCGCATCACCTACCAGAAGGGCTCGCCGGTCCGGATCACGTCGGGCCCGTTCATGGACTTCACCGGCGTGGTGGACGAGATCATGATGGAGAAGGAGAAGGTCCGGGTGCTGGTCTCGATCTTCGGGCGCGAGACGCCCGTGGAGCTGGACTTCGGGCAGGTGGAGAAGCTCTAAGCGGGGCCCGGCGAGTGAGGGTGGGCGATGGCGAAGAAGGTCGTGGCGGTGGTGAAGCTCCAGATTCCGGCCGGGAAGGCGACGCCTGCGCCGCCGGTGGGGCCGGCGCTCGGGCAGCACGGCGTCAACATCATGGAGTTCTGCAAGGCCTACAACGAGCGGACGGCCAAGATGGCGGGGACGATCGTGCCGGTCGAGATCACCGTCTATGCCGACCGGACGTTCACCTTCGTCACCAAGACGCCGCCGGCGTCGGTCCTGCTCAAGCAGGCGGCCGGACTGGAGAAGGGGTCCGGCGAGCCCAACAAGACCAAGGTGGGCCGGGTCACCCGGCAGCAGATCCGCGAGATCGCCGAACGCAAGATGCCCGACCTCAACGCCTCCACCCTCGAGGCGGCGATGCGCATGATCGAGGGCACGGCGCGCTCCATGGGGCTCGAGGTGGTCGGCTAGGCCAGCCGGACGCGGTCGGCAGGGCGGGAGGTGCCTCGGGCACCGGACGGACCGCCAGGAGGGACGCATGAAGCGGCACGGCAAGCGGTACATCACGGCGGCCAAGCAGGTGGAGGCCCGTCGGCTGTACGGGCCCGAGGACGCGGTGCGCCTCGTGAAGGCGACGGCCACGGCCAAGTTCGATGAGACGGTCGAGGCCCACATCCGGCTCGGCGTCGACCCCAAGCAGGCCGACCAGCAGGTGCGGGGGACCGTGGTCTTGCCCCACGGGACCGGCAAGAGCGTGCGCGTGCTGGTCTTCGCCAAGGGGGAGAAGGCCAAGGAGGCCGAGGCTGCCGGCGCCGACATCGTCGGCGCCGAAGACCTGGTCGAGAAGATCCAGGGTGGATGGCTCGACTTCGATGTCGCCGTGGCCACGCCCGACGTCATGAGCCTGGTGGGCCGGCTGGGCCGGATCCTGGGCCCCCGCGGCCTGATGCCCAACCCCAAGGCAGGTACCGTCACGTTCGACCTGGCGCGGGCGGTGCGGGAGATCAAGGCGGGCAAGATCGAGTTCAGGCTGGACAAGACCGGCATCATCCACGTCCCGATCGGCAAGGCGCGTTTCAGCGAGGCGCAGTTGTTGGAGAACCTGGGCGCCCTGCTGGAGGCCATCATCCGGGCGCGGCCGGCAGCGGCCAAGGGGCAGTACATTCGGTCCCTGACCCTGTCGTCGACCATGGGGCCGGGGGTCCGCGTCGATCCCGCCAAGGCGGTGGCCGTGCGGGCGGCATAACCGACGCGCCGGCGCCACCGGAGGTTCCCGCGGACGCCTGCCGGTTGACGTTCGCGGGGCCAGATGCTAGCATGACCCGCGTCGGCGTGCGGGCGGGTCCTGACGCCGACGGGTGACAACCGCATAATCGGTCGCCGGCTGGCGGCCGCGCGCCACAGACAGCAGGTGCCCTCGGGGCTTAATGGGCTTCCCGCCTGCCGAGGAGCGGAGCGGCACGACCCGTCTCCCCGTGGCGGGTCGTTGTGTTGTCTGTGGGGTGTGGAGGACACGGGAGGGTTGCGATGCCGCGCCAGGAGAAGGTCGAGGAGGTCGCACGCCTGCAGGAGCGGTTACAGCGGGCGGCCGGGGTCATCCTCACCGATTTTCGCGGGCTGACGGTGGGCGAGATCACGCAGCTGCGGCGGAAGTTGCAGGAGGCGGGCGCGGACTACCGGGTGGTGAAGAACCGCCTGCTGGGCAAGGCGGCGCAGGCAGCGGGGATCGACGGCCTGCTCCCGTACCTGGAGGGCCCCACGGCCGTCGCCTTTGCCCCCTCCGACCCCGTCGCCGCCGCCAAGGTGATCCAGGAGTTCATGCGCCAGACGCGCAAGCTGGCGCTCAAGGGCAGCGTGGTCGCGGGACGGGTCTACGGCGAAGCCCAGACCCGGGCCCTGGCCGACCTGCCCGGCCGACAGGAGCTGGTGGCACGCGTCGTCGGCGGGGTCGCCGCGCCCCTGGTGGCGCTGGCGGGCGTGCTGGGCGGCCTCCCGCGGGGCCTCGTCGTGGCCCTGGACCAGCTCCGCCAGCGGCGGGAGGATGCGGGCGCGGCGGCGGGGTGACCGAGACCGTTCGAGAGACCGCGAACTATCGACAGGGGGAGGGAGGACGGTGGCCAAGCTGACCAAGGACGAGATCGTCGACGCCATCAGCAACCTGACGGTGCTGGAGCTGGCCGAGCTGGTGAAGGCGCTAGAGGAGAAGTTTGGCGTCTCGGCCGCGGCCCCGGTGGCGGTCGCGGCGGCGCCGGCGGGAGCGGCGGCGGCCGCGCCGGCACCCGTAGAGGAGCAGACCGAGTTCGACGTGATCCTGCAGACCGTGGGCGAGAAGAAGATCCAGGTGATCAAGGTCGTCCGCGAGCTCACCGGCCTCGGGCTGAAAGAGGCGAAGGACCTGGTGGACGGTGCGCCGAAGCCTGTCAAGGAGAAGGTGAGCCGCCAGGAGGCCGAGGCGATCAAGAAGAAGCTCGAGGCAGAGGGCGCGACCGTCGTCATCAAGTAGGCTAGGCCGCCCCGACGCCACCCGCCGGGTCGGCGGCCCACGCATGCGGCTCTTGAC
>CAZGNA010000197.1:0-4969 GCA_964526945.1 uncultured bacterium | reverse complement strand
AGTGGCAGGAGCGCCCCCTATGCCGGAAAAGTACACAAAACTCTTGACACTACCAAGCCCGGGCCGGCGACGTGCCGGCACGTGCACCCCCCGGGGGAATTCATGGGGTGTACGTACTGTTCGTACACTTCTCGGCGTGCGGGTCTGGCCCGTCCGCAAACCCTGGCCCGGGGAATTCATGGGGCGTACGTACTGTTCGTACACGGCCACGGCCGCGACGGGCCGAGGCCTGTGCCGTAGGGCCCGCCGGTCCTACCGCAACTGTGCCAGCGCCATGACCACGGCGTCGCCCGCCGCCCGCGCCGGCCCGAGCCCGAACGCGTCACCGGTGTAGAGTCGGATCAGCCCAAACACCAGCCCCGTCAGCACGTACCAGAGGAAGACTTCCTGCGGGGCGCCCACCCGGAGGAACGCCCCTGCCAGTGCCGCAATCGCGACGCCCGCAGCCGGCCCCCCAAGCGCCGCGGCGCGGGTCAGCACCGCACCGCGCAGCCAGGCCTCCAGGGCGGAGGCCTGCAGGACCATCAGCAGTGCCGCAGCCGGTGCGGGGGCCGTGAGGGGCAGGCTGAATCCGTACCGGGCATAGGCGGCGACCATCACAACCGCGAGCACGCCAGTGACCACCAGCGACCCCGCCATGCTGAGCCACACGCCCCGGGCATCGACGGGCGCCCGCGCGCCGGCGCGCCACGCGGCGACCAGCAGCACCAGGGCCGCGGTCCAGGCGCCTGGGCCGACGTCTCCGACCCACCGGCCGGCGAGCCATATGGCCCCCGGACCCGCCAGCGCCACCCCAAGCGCCCCTATCTCCGCCCGGCGCGCGCGCAGCCAGGGCCAGGCCCGCCGGAGTACCAAGCCAGTCCCCGCGACGAGGGCCGCCGGTTCCCACAGCCACCCCCAACGAGCATACGGCGCCGGCGGCCCACCCCAGGGGACCGCTGCCGCGATCACGCCGGCGGTGTTCAGCGGCTGCCGGACGACCGGTTGGCCGTCGGGTGTGATCACCATGGACACTCCGGTGTTGGCGGCGCGCACGACCGCTCTGCCCGTCTCCGCGGCGCGGAAGGCCGCGTGGGCCGCGTGCTGCGCGGGTCCGGCAGCGCCGCCAAACCAGCCGTCGTTGGTGAGGATCACCAGGATCTCGGCGCCCTGGCGGGCCAGTTGCCGGCTCATGGCCGGAAACGCGGACTCGTAGCAGATCAGCACACCCAGGCGGCCGGCAGGCGTGGCGATCGGCGCGCCGCCCCGGCCTGGCACCACTCCGGCCTCCCCAAACGGGACCAGCCGGCGCTTGGCGTAGACGCCCAGCACGTCGCCGCCGGCGCCCAGCACCACCGCGACGTTGCGCGGACCGGGCGCGGTCGCGCCCACCACCACCACAGCGCCACCTGCGGCGTCGGTCAGGGCCCGACGCAACGGCGGATCGGCGCCTACGTCGGCGGGAATGGCGGTCTCGGGGAGGACCACCAGCCGGGCGCCGGCCGCGCGCGCCCGCCCCGCACCCTCGAGCGCGAGCCTGGCCTGCACCTCGGCTGCGCCCGCAGACCCGTCCCCGGGCGGGCTGCACGCCGCACAGAGCACCGACCCCGGCGCGCGGGCAGGTGGCGCCGCGGTGGGCCGACGCGGATCGACGTTGGGCTGCACGGCAGCCACCCGGCGGTATGACACTCCAACAGACGTCACCGGACGATGCGCTGCCAAGCCCGCGCCGGTGCCCGCCACGGCCGCGGCCACCGCGATCGCCGCCACTCCCGGGAGGGGTCGTCCGCGCACCGCCACGGCCATGGCCGCGTTGACCGCCACGATGAGTCCCGACACGCCGATGACGCCCACCACCGAGGCCGCCGCCAGCATGGAGGGCGCGCGGTGCTGGGTGAGACCCAACAGCCCCCACGGGAAGGCGAGCGGCCCGGCGCTCCGCAGCAGCTCCGTAGCGACCCAGAGCAGCGGCGCCGTCCACAGAAGCCGGCCGGGGCGGCCATCGGCCAGCCACACGCACAGCGCTGCGAAGACGGCGGGGAAGACGGCCATCAGCGCGGTCAGCGCGATCCAGGCGGGCAGCCCGAACGTCCGCGCCCACGCCAGCAACGTGCCAAACCACACCACGCCCGCCCCCCAACCGAGCCGGAAGGCTGTGGCTGGGGGCTGCCCGTCGACGGCGAGCAACAGGGGCACGAGGGCGACCCATGCGAGCGCGCCCACGTCGGGTGCCGGGAAGGCCAGCGCCAGCACCAGGCCGCTGGCCAGCGCCGCAAGCAGCCTCAGGCCTCGCGGCCGTGGCACTTCTTGTACTTCTTGCCGCTGCCGCACCAGCAGGGGTCGTTGCGACCCAGCTTGCGCTCACCACCGGAGGTGCGCGCGCCGACCGTCGCGGGCTCACGGGCGGGGAGCACCGGCCGGGCCACCGGGCGCGGCTCGGGCACCACCTGCACGCGGTAGAGCACCCGCACCGCGTCTTCCTGGATCGCCCGCAGCGTCTGCTGGAACATCTCGTAGCCTTCCCGCTGGTACTCGATGAGCGGGCTCACCTGCGCGTAGGCCCGCAGGCCGATGCCCTCCCGGAGGGCGTCCATGTTGTACAGGTGGTCGATCCACTTGCGGTCGATGGTCTGCAGCAGCACGAGGCGCTCGACCTCCCGCAGGGTCTGGGCGCCGAGCTCGGCCTCCTTCCGCTCGTAGGCCTCCAGGGCCGCGGTGGTGAGGCGCTCCGCGATGGCGTCGGCCGGCAGCCCGCGCAGCCCGGCGGGATCCACCGCCCCCAGCGGCGGGATCAGGGCGGCCAGCTCGGCCAGCAGTCCCTCCAGGTCCCACTCCTCGGCCGGCGTCTCCCTGGTGCAGACGGCCTCCACCTGGGTGCGGACCAGGCGCTCGATGATGTCCAGCACGTTGTCGCGGAGGTTGGTCCCGAACAGCACCTTGCGCCGCTCGGCGTAGATGACCTTGCGCTGGACGTTCATCACGTCGTCGTACTCGAGCACGTGCTTGCGCACGTCGAAGTGGTACTGCTCCACCTTCTTCTGGGCGGCCTCGATCTGTCGGGTCAGGAGCGGGTGCTCGATGGGCGTGTCCTCGTCGATGCGAAACCGCGCCATGATGCTGGCGATGCGTTCGCCCGCGAAGACCCGCATCAACTCGTCGTCGGCCGCCACGTAGAAGCGGCTGGAGCCCGGGTCGCCCTGCCGGCCGGCCCGGCCGCGCAGCTGGTTGTCGATGCGGCGGGCCTCGTGGCGCTCGGTGCCGATGACGTGCAGGCCCCCCAGCTCGCGCACCCGGGCCGCCTCAGCGGGGTCGGGCGGGTTCCCGCCCAGGATGATGTCCACGCCGCGCCCGGCCATGTTGGTGGCGATGGTGACCGCGCCCAGCCGGCCGGCCTGCGCGATGATCTCGGCCTCGCGCTCGTGGTGCTTGGCGTTCAGCAGCTGGTGCGGGACGCCCTTGCGGCGCAGCATCTCCGACAGCAGCTCGTTCTTCTCGATGCTGCGGGTGCCCACCAGCACCGGTCGGCCCTGCCGGTGCCAGTGCACGATCTCCTCCACGACGGCCCGCCACTTGCCGGCCTCGGTCCGGTACACCAGGTCGGGGAAGTCCTGGCGGATCATCGGCCGGTGGGTGGGCACCACGACCACCGGGAGGTTGTAGATCTTGACCAGCTCCTCCTCCTCGGTCTTGGCGGTGCCCGTCATGCCCGCCAGCTTCTCGTACATGCGAAAGTAGTTCTGGAACGTGATGGTGGCCAGGGTCTGGCTCTCCCGCTCCACCCGCACCCCTTCCTTGGCCTCGATGGCCTGGTGGAGCCCGTCGGCGTAGCGCCGCCCGAACATCAGGCGGCCCGTGAACTCGTCGACGATGATCACCTGGCCGTCCTTCACCACGTAGTCGACGTCGCGCTTGTAGCAGGCGTGGGCCCGCAGGGCCTGGTGCAGGTGGTGCATGAGCTCGGCGTGCTCCGGGTCCGACAGGTTGTCGATCCCCAGCAGCCGCTCCGCGTGGGCGACCCCTTCGTCGGTGAGGATGGCGTTCTTGATCTTCTCGTCGACGGTGTAGTCGACGCCCGGACGCAGCCGGGGCACGATGCGTGCGAAGCGCTGGTAGCGCTCGACGCCGCCCTCGACCATCCCCGAGATGATGAGGGGCGTGCGCGCCTCGTCGATGAGGATGAAGTCCACCTCGTCGACGATGGCGTAGTAGAGCTCCCGCTGCACCAGGTCCTCGACCCGCAGCGCCATGTTGTCGCGCAGGTAGTCGAAGCCGAACTCGTTGTTGGTGCCGTAGGTGATGTCGGCGGCGTAGGCCTCGCGGCGGCTGATGGGCCGAAAGTGGTTGAGCCGGTCGTCGTGGTGGGGCCGGGGGTCAGTGTAGCCGGGATCGTAGAGCCCCGAGAACTCGTGGCCGATGGCGGCCACCGAGAACCCCAGCAGGTGGTAGATGGGCCCCATCCACCCCGCGTCGCGCCGGCTCAGGTAGTCGTTCACCGTGACCACGTGCACGCCCCGGCCGGCCAGGGCGTTGAGCGCCACCGCGGTGGTCGCCACCAGGGTCTTGCCCTCGCCGGTCTTCATCTCGGCGATCTTCCCGCGGTGCAGCACCATCCCCCCCAGCAGCTGCACATCGAAGTGCCGCAGCCCGATGGTGCGGCGGCTGGCTTCCCGCACCGCGGCGAAGACGTGGGGGAGCAGCGCGTCCAGCGTGGTCTGGAGGACGCGCTTGCGCTCGTCGCCGTCGAGGTTGGCGATGGCCTCCTGGACCTGGCCGCGCCAGTCGGCGACGCGCTGGCGCAGCGCGTCGTCGGAGAGCGCCTGGTAGGTGGGCTCCAGAGCGTTGATCTCGTCCACCACCGGCCGTAGCCGGGCCAGCTCGCGCTCGCCCGCATCGCCCAACAGCCGGGTCAACAGTCCGCGCATGGGTCACCTCGTGGGCGCAACGCCCAACCTCTCCATTATACGGTAACGGGCCCGGCGCCCGGGGACGT
>CAZGNA010000196.1:0-5028 GCA_964526945.1 uncultured bacterium | reverse complement strand
ACGCCCGCGCGGCGCTCCCCCGCGGGTGGTGCGCCAGCGGCGTGCAGCGCGCGGGAGCCGGCACGGCCCGCCGCGAACATGGACCCGTAGGCGATGCGCCGCCGGACGATCTTCCCCAACAAGGTGCTGCCCTACGCCCTGCTGGCGCCGCAGCTGGCGGTCACCGTCGTCTTCTTCTTCTGGCCCGCCGCGCAGGCCATCGTCCAGTCCATGCTCCGGCAGGACCCGTTCGGCCTCAGCACGGCGTTCGTGGGGCTCGAGAACTTCGTCACCGTGCTCACCGACCCGTTCTACCTGCAGACCCTGCGGGTGACGTTCGTCTTCTCGGGGGCCGTCGTGCTCCTGGCCATGGCCACCGGCCTCCTCCTGGCCACGACCGCCGACAAGGAGATCCGTGGCGCGTCGGTCTACAAGACCCTGCTCATCTGGCCGTATGCCATCGCCCCGGCGGTCTCCGCCTCCCTGTGGCTGTTCATCTTCCACCCGACCATCGGCATCGTGGGCCGCGCGCTGATCCGCCACGGCATCCCGTGGGACTACACCCTCAACGGCACCCACGCCCTGGTGCTGGTGATCCTGGCCGCCGCCTGGAACCGGGTGGCCTACAACTTCATCTTCTTCCTGGCCGGCTTGCAGTCGATCCCCCGCTCGGTGCTCGAGGCCGCCGCCGTGGACGGGGCCACCTCACGGCAGCGCTTCTGGCGCGTGGTGTTCCCGCTGCTGTCGCCGACCACGTTCTTCCTCCTGGTGGTCAACGTCATCTACGCCTTCTTCGACACGTTCGGCATCGTCCACGCCCTGACCCGCGGCGGCCCGGGCAAGGCCACCGAGACGTTGATCTACAAGGTCTACGTGGACGGCGTGATCAACCTCGACCTGGGGGGCTCGTCGGCGCAGTCGGTGATCCTCCTGCTGGTGGTGATCGCCCTGACGGCGCTGCAATTCCGGTACGTCGAGCGGCGGGTGGCCTACTGATGCGGCTGCGCCGTCGCCTGCGCCACTGGCAGGCGCACCTGATCCTCCTGGCGGGGGTGGCGCTGTTCGCGTTCCCGGTCTACGTGGCCCTGGTCGGCTCCACCCACGACCTGGGCACGGTGGCCCGCGGCGAGATGGGCCTGCGTCCGGGCCCCTACGCCGTGAAGAACTACACGCAGGCCTTCACCACCGGCAGCGGCGAGCGCATCCGCGGGGCGCCGGTGCGCCTGATGATGCGCAACAGCCTGCTCATGGCCCTGGCGATCCCCACCGGGAAGATCCTCATCTCGCTGCTGTCGGCGTTTGCCGTGGTCTTCTTCGAGTTCCCGCTGCGCATGTTCTTCTTCTGGATGATCTTCGTGACGCTCATGCTCCCGGTGGAGGTCCGGATCATCCCCACCTACAAGGTGGTCGCCGACCTGGGCATGATCGACACCTTCGCCGGACTCACTGTCCCCCTGATCGCTTCGGCGACGGCCACGCTGATCTTCCGCCAGTTCTTCCTGACGATCCCCGACGAGCTGGTAGACGCCGCCAAGGTCGATGGGGCGGGCCCCATGCGCTTCTTCTGGAGCATCCTGCTGCCGCTCTCCTCCACCACCACCGCGGCCCTGTTCGTCATCCTGTTCATCTACGGCTGGAACCAGTACCTCTGGCCGCTGCTGGTCACCACCAGCCAGGAGATGACGACCGTGGTCATCGGCATCACCCGGATGATCGGGACGGGCGAAGCCCTGGTGGACTGGCCCATCATCATGGCCACCACCATCATGGCGATGCTGCCCCCCGTGGTGGTCGTGATCCTCATGCAACGCTGGTTCGTGAAGGGCCTGACGGAGACCGAGAAGTGACCCCCGACGGCACACGAAACACCGGGGCCCGCGCGGCGGGTGGGGCGGGCGGCGCCGCGCCGGAGACGCTGGTGGCCGCCCTGCGCCGGTGGCGCCCGCCGGAGGACCGCCCGGTCCTCACGGTGATCGACGCCCACGCCGCGGGCGAGCCCCTGCGCGTCGTGACCGGTGGCTGGCCTCCGGTGCCGGGGACCACCATGTCGGCCAAGCGAGGGTACGCGCGCACCTCGACCACCTGCGGCGGGCGCTGGTCTTCGAGCCGCGGGGCCATGCCGACATGTACGGGGCCGTGCTCACCGAGCCCGTGACGCCCGACGGCGACCTGGGCGTGCTGTTCCTGCACACGGAAGGGTGGTCGACCATGTGCGGCCACGGCGTGATCGCGCTGGTGACCGTCCTGGTGGAGACCGGGGCCGTGGCCGCTACCGGTCCCGAGGCGGTCGTCCGCCTGGACACGCCCGCTGGCCGCGTGGTGGCCCGCGCGCGGCTGGACGCGGGGCGCGTGCGCAGCGTCGCCTTCGAGAACGTGCCGTCGTTCGTCGTCGCCCTTGACCAGACGGTCGCGGTGCCCGGCCTGGGCACGGTGCGCTACGACGTGGCGTTCGGCGGCGCCTTCTACGCGTACTGCGAGGCCGCACCGCTCGGCCTGCGCCTGGTCCCCGAGGAGTACCGCCAGCTGATCGCCGCCGGCGAGGCCATCACGCGGGCGGTGGCGGCGCAACAGGCCATCCGACACCCCCACGACGATGCGCTGAGCTTCCTCTACGGCACGATCTTCACGGGCCCGGCCCACGCGCCCGACGCCCACAGCCGTCACGTCTGCGTGTTCGCCGGCACGCAGGTAGACCGGTCCCCGACGGGCACCGGCGTCAGCGGCCGTCTGGCACTGGAGCATGCCCGCGGGCGCCTGACGCCCGGGGCACCGCTGGTGGTCGAGAGCCTGATCGGCACGCGCTTTGCCGGCCGCATCGTGCGCACGGCCACCGTGGGGACCGTCCCGGCCGTGGTGCCCGAGGTGGAGGGAAGCGCGTTCATCACCGGCCGCACCGAGTTCGTCCTCGACCCCGCCGACCCGCTGCGCGAGGGGTTCTTCCTGCGGTAGGCGTCCGGGGCCGCCCGCATCCGGCGCGGTGCAGCGCCGATCTCCGTTCATACCGCCAGGGCACCGGCCCCAAGCCGCGCCGCGCCGTACCGCGCCCTCCACGCCATGCTGACGGTCCATGCCGACAGGGTGTCGGGACGCCGTGCGGCTGCGCCTGCAGGGCACGGGCCGCGTCCGCGGCGAACCAGGAGGCAGAGAGGGCAGGGACGATGCCGCCGCTCCCCGAGGCGCACGGGCTGCTGCGCGACGCAATCCGCGACCTCTGTCGCCGGTTCCCCGACGAGTACTGGCGCGCGACAGACCGCGCCCGCGCCTACCCCGAGGAGTTCGTGCGCACGCTGACCGCCCACGGGTACCTGGCTGTCTTGATCCCCGAGGAGTACGGCGGGGCCGGTCTGGGCGTCACCGAAGCCAGCATCATCCTCGAGGAGATCCACCGCAGGGGCGGCAACGCGGCCGCCTGCCACGCCCAGATGTACGCCATGGGCACGCTGCTGCGCCACGGCTCGCCCGCCCAGAAGGCCCGCTACCTCCCCGCCCTCGCGGCCGGGGAGCTGCGCCTGCAGGCCTTCGCCGTGACCGAGCCCGACGCTGGCTCCGATACCACGCGCATTGCCACCATGGCCGTGCGCCGGGGTGACCGCTACATCGTCACCGGCCAGAAGATCTTCACCTCGCGGGTGCGCCAGTCGGACCTGATGCTGCTGCTGGCCCGGACCACGCCCTACGACGCGGTCACCGACAAGACCCTGGGCCTGTCGCTGTTCCTGGTGGACCTGCGGACAGCCGGCGACCGTCTGCGCGTCGAGCCCATCGAGACCATGCTGAACCACCACACGACCCAGGTCTTCTTCGACGGCCTGGAGGTGCCGGCCGAGAACCTCGTCGGCCAGGAAGGCCACGGGTTCCGCCACGTCATCGACGGCTGGAACGCCGAGCGCATCCTGCTGGCGGCCGAGGCGATCGGCGACGGGCGGTGGTTCATCGACCGTGCCGTGCGCTACGCGTGCCAGCGGGTGGTCTTCGGGCGGCCCATCGGGGCCAACCAGGGCATCCAGTTCCCCATCGCCGCGGCCTACGCGCGGATCGAGGCTGCCGACCTCGTGCGCTACGACGCGGCCCGCCGCTTCGACGCAGGCGAGCCGTGCGGCCCGCAGGCCAACATGGCCAAGTACCTGGCCGCAGAGGCGGCCTGGGAGGCGGCCAACGTCTGCCTGACCACCCACGGCGGCTACGGCTTTGCGGTGGACTACGACGTGGAGCGCAAGTTCCGCGAGACGCGCCTGTTCAAAGAGGCGCCGGTGAGCAACAACCTGGTGCTGGCCTACCTGGGGCACCGCGTGCTGGGCCTGCCGAAATCCTACTGACCGCAGGCACCCGCCGCCCGTGCCGCCCCGCTGCGGGGGCTGCGGCAGGGGAGCAGGTGACGCCACGGCGCGCCTGGCCAGGGTGGGCGGGTGGCGCCGCGCCAGCACGCGCAGGGTCTGTCCCAGACCGCGGACCGCGCAGGGAAGGGAGGGGTCGTCGTGCTCAAGCCTGGATGGGAAGGCCGGTTCTACGAGGACTTCGAGGTCGGCGACGTCTATCGCAGCCGGATGGGCCGCACCATCACCGACACCGACAACATCTGGTTCTCGCTGCTGACGGCCAACCCCAATCAGATTCACTTCAACGCCGAGTACGCCCGGCGCACCGCGTTCGGCCGTCCCCTGGTCAACAGCATCCTCACCCTGGGCATCGTGGTGGGACTCAGCGCCGACGACGTCAGCCAGAACGGCGTTGCGCTGGGCTGGGAGGAGATCCGGCTGCCGCACCCCGTCTACGCCGGCGACACGCTCTACGCCGAGACCGAAGTGCTCGACAAGCGCGAGTCGCGGTCCCATCCCGAGTGGGGCATCGTCAGGGTCCGCACCCGCGGCCTCAATCAGGACGGCGTCGTGGTCATCGAGTACACGCGCACGGTGATGGTCTGGAAGCGCGACGCCGCACCCCGGCGCGGCCTGTTCCCCACGCCGGCGCCGTCCCCGACGGCAGCGGAGTGACCCGCTGGCGCCACCCGCAGGGCCGGCCACCGCCGGAGTGGGGCGCGGGCGCCCGGAC
>CAZGNA010000195.1:0-5104 GCA_964526945.1 uncultured bacterium | reverse complement strand
TTCAACGTCTCCGGGCCAGACTGTTGCCGGAAGGGCTCGGGTTCCAGCACCTCCGCCCGGGCGTGCGGAGCGGGCGGTCACCTGACGCGCCCGCCCTCCGTTGGCCGCCACCGGGCCGACGCCTGCGTCACTGATTGGCCTCAGGCGCACTGGCCTGCGCTGAGGCATCCTCGCGCAGGAGCGCTGCGAGCTGCGCGTAGACCCTGCTCATGAACTCTGCGTACTGCTCCTGCATCGATGCCCAGGCCTGGCGGGCGCTCTTCCCCCGCGGTCCCCGAGTCCGCAGGGTCACCCGGGTGCCGTCCCCCAGCGGCGTCAACTCCACGGTCTCCTCCAGCGGGACATCCATCACCGCGAAGCGGATCGTGAAGTAGTCAAAGGGGCGCCAGTCGAGGATCTCCTCGACGATGACCTGGTGGCCGTGGGCACAGTGATTCGTAGTGCCCGGCCCGCGGCGCCCGCGGGGGTTCTGCTGGTCGAGGCGGTCGGTGTCCGGCTGGTAGCGGATGCGCTTGCTGGGAGAGGTCAGGTAGTCCCAGGCCGTCGGCGGCGCCGCCGGCAGGTCGAACGGCAGCTCGATGTCGGCCTGGCCCGCCCCGATGTAGACCCGCCGGCGCTCCTGCTCCTCGGTCCAGCGCGCGTGGAGGTCGTGGACGAACGTCCGCACGGGGCCGAGGTGCTCGTAGGTCTCCACGTGCTCGCGCATGCCCGCGGCCGCAGGGTCGACCTCCATGGTCCGCACGCAAGCCTCGGTGAACACCGCGTAGCCCTGCAGACCCAGCGCCCCGGCGACGGTGTTCTTCAGCAGGCGGTGGAGCAGGATGACGTCGGCGCCGGCGAGCTCTTCCCGGCCGGCCACCCGGTGCCGCACGAACTCGCCATCGTGGACGAAGACCTTCAGGTCCAGCAGCGGCATCTGACGGCAGGCGTTGCACTGACAGGTCGTGGCCTGACGGATGTCGCGGAGACGACGGCGAAAGCGAAAGTAGCAGTGCTCCACGAGGTCCAACATCGTCGGGCCGTCGAGCCGGCCCGCGGGGGTGTAGGCGAACGCCGCGTCGCCCTCGAGCTTGGCCAGGCGCAGGGGCGGCCGCAAAGCGCTAACGACCGTGCCCATGAGGTCGGCCAGCACGTCCTGGGCATGGGCGAGTTCGGTGCCGGCGAGGTACTCGGTGTACCCGGTGATGTCGGTCAGTACCAGACAGCCGCGCTCGATCCCCGCCAGCATCGCTCATCCCCCCACTGTGGACATGCAAGGGCAGTTACGCCTCGCCACCTGGATTCCTGCCGGGCACAGCGCGGCGTGCCGGTGTCCGCGTGCCGTGCGGCGCCATCGCCGCCCCGGCGCGGAGGTTTGCCACCGACCGGCTGCCCTGCGGGCCGGAGGCGTCAAGCCGCCGTCGTGGAAACTGCTCCCTGGAGACTGCTCCCTGGGAGAGGTCACGCGGGTCTCGGGCGCCGCGCGCGCCGGGGGCCTGTGGAGGGCATCTATGCCGGTCGTCGACGTCCACAACCACTTCTACCCGCCGGCCTACCTCGATGCGCTGATGGCCCGTCCGGGTGCCGTGCGCGTCACGGTGGACGACGCGGGCAACCCGTGCCTCCACTACCCCGGGGACTACAACGTGGCCGTGCGGGGCCACCGGGACATCGCCTACCGCGAGGAGGTGCTGGCGCAGCACGGCGTCGACCGGCAGGTGCTCACGCTGACCACACCGGGGACGCACGTCGAGGACCCACCCCGGGCGGTCGCCCTGGCGGCGCTCGTCAACGACGCGTTCGCCGAGATCGTCACCGCGCGCCGGCACCGCTTCAGCGCGCTGGCGACCCTGCCGCTGAACGCGCCAGACGCCGCCGCCCGCGAGCTGGAACGGTGTCTGACGCACCTGGGCTTCCCGGGCGCCATGCTCTTCGCGAACGTCAACGGCGTGCCCCTGACCGACGCGCGCTTCTGGCCGATCTACGAGGTGGCCGATGCGCATGGCGCCGTCCTGTACATCCACCCCGCGGCGCCGGTCGGTGTCGAGGCCATGACCGCCTACTGGCTCGCGCCCCTGGTGGGATTCCCCTTCGATACCACGCTGGCGGCAGCACACCTGGTCTTCGCCGGCGTGCTCGAGCGCTTCCCACGCATCCGGTGGGTCGCCAGCCACCTGGGAGGTGCCATCCCCTACCTGGCCGAGCGCCTCGACCGCGGATACCGGGCGTTCCGCGAGTGCCGGGTGCACATCTCCCGGCCCCCCAGCGACTACCTGCGCGCGCACTTCTACTACGACACGGTGAACTTCGACCCGCGGGCCCTGGCGCTGGCCCTGCAGTTCGCCGGCGCCGACCGCCTGCTCGCGGGCAGCGACTACCCGCACCAGATCGGCAGCATCCCGCAGATGCTCGAGAGTCTGCGCGCCCTGCCGGTCGGCGAGGCGGAGCGGGCGGCGATCCTGGGCGGGAACGCGGTCCGTCTGCTGGACCTGTAGCCGACACGCGGCCGGTCAGGGGCGTCCGCGCGCAGGCGGCTGTGGGCGTGACCCTGCGCGCTGGCGACACCGACGGCGGCGGGCCACCCGCGCGCAGGCGGTCGTGGGAAGGTCAATCCAGAGCCCGTGGCGCTACCTACGGACTCCCCGCGCGCAGGCGACCGTGGGCCCGCAGGCCGCCGGCAACCGCTTCCAGCCGGTAGTGCCAGCCGTCGGCGTCTTCCCAGAGCGCCTCGCGCAACGCCTCGTCGGCCCGCGCCGCTGCGTGGAACTGCAACTCGTAGGTGCGTGGGTACTGTTGCAGTACGGCGCCGGCCCCTGCCCGCCAGAGGGCATCGTCCAGCAGGTCGACGTAGACCGCGTTGTTGGCATGGCCCATGGCGTCCAGGTCGCCCAGCCGGATGCGGCGTGCGGTCCACTGCGCGCTCGCCGGGACCGCGGGCTCGGGCAACGGCGTCGCGGTGATAGTCTGGCCCAGCGCCGGAAACGCCGCAACGAGGGGCGCAGCCACACGCACCGGCGCGCTGCCGTCGGCCGTGAAGATCCAGTCCACCACCGCAGTGGCCACGGGCGCGCCGTCGTCCGCGCGGCGGATCGTGTTCCGCCGCCGCGCGAGCACCCGGCGCATCCCCAGCACCTGGGTCGTCGCGATCAGGTCCTCCCCGTAGCCCGCCGGTGCCTCGACCACCAGCTGCACACGCCGCACGAGCCAGAACCGGCGGTGGGTCTCATACCAGGCCAGGGGAAAGCCCAAAGCCGCCGAGTGGGCGAACGCCAGCTCCTGGACGTACCGCAGGCAGACCGCCGCCCGCAGCACGCCGCCGGGCCCGCACTCCTCGTAGCGCACGCGGAACGGCAGCGAGTACTGGTTGGGATCGTCGGGCATCGCTCATCCTCACGGTACCCGCGGGCGGGATCGGCCGCAACAAGGCAGGTGGCGGACGGCGAGGCGTGCGGGCGCACACCCCGCCGGGGGCGGGCGCGTCGAGAGGGCCGGACGGGTTGGATGGCGCACTATTCCGGCATGGCAGAGAGGCGCGGGGTGCTGATGGGGCAGGCTGCGCATGGTGTGCACGCGCACGAGACCGTCCAGAGGGCAGAGGACACGCGCGGGATGCTGACGGGCCAGGGGGTTGCCATCGTCGGTGCCGGTCGCGGCCTGGGGCGCGCCGCCGCCCTTGCGCTGGGGGCCGCGGGCGCCCACGTGGTGGCGGCCAGCCGGACGCTACCCGAGGTCCAGGAGGTCGCGGCCGCGATCGAGCGCGCCGGGGGCCAGGCCACGGCGGTGGCCGCCGACGCCGCCGACGAGGGGGGAGCGGCGCGGATCGTCGAGAGGGCGCTCGCCGTCGCCGGCCGGCTGGACCTGCTGCTGGTGTGTGCGGGCGCGGCGTTGATCAAGCCGCTGCCCGAGGTCACGCTGGCCGAGTGGGAGCACGTCCTCGCCATGAACGCGCGGGCGGTGTTTCTCACCAACCGGGCCGCGCTGCGCCCGATGCTGGCCGCCGGCACCGGCCTGATCGTGAACGTCGCCTCGCGGGTGGCGCTGACCGGCGCGCCCGACGTCGCGGTGTACGCAGCCGCCAAGGCCGCCGTGATCGGGTTCTCGCGGGCGCTGGCCCAGGAGGTGCGCCCGCACGGCGTCCGCGTGGTCTGCGTGGCGCCCGGGCCGATGGACACACCCATGCGCTGGGCCGCCACTCCAGGGTTCGACCCTGCGCGGTTGCTGGCCCCCGCCGACGTGGTGGACCTGGTGCTCTACCTCGCGCGCCGGCCCGCCGTGGTGCTGGACGATCCGGTCGTGCCGGTCTCTGTCCGGTTGTAGGGCGTGCGAGGGCATACTGCCGCCACACCGCACGTGCCCGCATTCACCAGCGGGGGCAAGGGTCCGTACCGGGCCCCGGGCACGCCGCACGGCAGCTGTGCGGGGCGTGTCACCACCGCGCCGCACGGCACCCCGCGCAGCACCCGAGGATGCATGCCACCACCACACCACATGGCACCCGCGCAGGATGCTGGCGCGGTGCCCCGCCCGTTGCGCCGTGGTGCGCCACTCCGTATAATGAGCCTGGTCGTGGGGACGTAGCTCAGTTGGGAGAGCACCTCGTTCGCAACGAGGGGGTCGGCGGTTCGAGTCCGCTCGTCTCCACCAGGCGTAGTCCCGGAAACCCATCTGCTCCGCCACAGCGCAAGAAGAGTCGAGGACTCCGGTCGCAGCGTGGCATCCTGGTATCGGGAGTGCCACTACGGTGTCCCGACCGCATCGTTGCGCCCTCAGTGGTACCGTCTCCGTCGCGGTCGAAGCGCAGATGGGGTGTAGTGCCTTGTGACGACCACGACCACTTCCTGTCCCGCGTAGCGCATCAGGGGTACCGTCCTGGTCGCCCCGCGGGCGGGGGCCGTGACCTCGGCGATCCTCGGCCCGACTCGAATACCCAGGACCGCGCCCGTCCCGGCAGGCTGCGGTGTGGCGACGTGGTCGAGCGCGATCACCAGCGAGACGACCGCCAGCACGCCCCATCCGGTGCGAGCGGTGCCACCCTGGCCCATGAGAGCTCACTCCCTCGCTCGACTGATTTTCCAATAGGACCGCGGGCCACGTTCAGGAGCATCGCGGTAGGGCAACGATCGCT
>CAZGNA010000194.1:0-5142 GCA_964526945.1 uncultured bacterium | reverse complement strand
CCCGCGATCCCGGCGCGCGTGGGGGTCAGAAGCATCCCGTCATCAGCGGACATCGCACGCTCGCCGCCGGCGATCGCGCCCACGACGCGCAGGACCTCGGTGCCGTCGGCCACCGCCTCGGGCAGCACGGCGCGCACGCCCGCCGGCGTCAGATCGACCTCACCGGCAAAGCACCGAATGTACGGCCGCAACGCGCCCGGCCGCCCCGCACCGTGCGTCGGATGGTCGCGGATCGTCCCGCGCAGCGCGGGGTAGGCGTGTTCCAGCGCGTCGAGCGCATCGCCCAGCGTGAGCGGTCCGGCGCGCGGGGTGACCGCCACCTCCACGACGGCCGACGTGAGCCCGCACAGCCGTCGCAGGTGGGTCGGCAGCCAGATGCGCACGGCGACCGTCGTCATGGCGCCGGACCGAGGGTCTGCACCTCCACGGACAGCACCGGGGGCAGGTGCGTGACGACGGCGTCCCAGCGGTCCCCGGCGTCCCGCGACGCGTAGAGCTGCCCGCCGGTGGTCCCCATGTAGATGCCGCACGGGTCGAGCCGATCGACCGCCATCGCCTCCCGCAGCACGTTCACGTAGCAGTGCCGCGCGGGCAGCCCCGCCTCCAGCGGCTCCCACACCCCGTCGCCCTGCCGGCTGCGCCACACCCGCAGGGCGCCGTCGGGCGGGAAGTGCTCGCTGTCGCTGGTCATCGGGACGACGTAAATCGTCTCCGGCGCGTGGGCGTGCACCGCGATGGGGAAGCCGAAGTCCGACGGCAGGTTGCCGCTGATCCTGGTCCACGAGCCGCCGGCGTCGTCGCTGCGGTAGACGCCGTAGTGCTTCTGCATGAACAGCGTGTGCGGCCGCGACGGGTGCATGGCGATCTTGTGCACGCAGTACCCGGCGTCGGGCTCGGGCGTGGCCAGGTAGGGCGCGCGCAGGCCGCGGTTGGCGACCGCCCACGCCTGGCCGCCGTCGTCGGAGCGAAAGACGCCTGCAGCGGAGATGGCGACGTACAGCCGTCCGGGGCGCTCGGGATCCAGCAGGATCGAGTGCAGCCCCATGCCACCGGCCCCCGGCGCCCAGGCCGGAGCCGTGGGATGCCTGCGCAGCGCCGGCAGCTCCGTCCAGGTGATCCCGCCGTCCGCCGACCGGAACAGCGCCGCGTCTTCCACGCCGGCGAAGACCGCGTCCCGGTCCTCTGCCGAGGGTTCCAGGTGCCAGATGCGCTTGAACTGCCAGGGCTGGGGCTCGCCCGCAAACCCCTGGTGCACCGCAGCGCCATCGGCATACGCGAACTGGTTGCCCACCGGCGCCCAGGTGCGCCCGCCGTCGTCGCTGCGCTGGACGACGGTCCCGTGCCACGCCGTCCACAACGCCGCGTACACGCGATCGGGATCGGCCGGCGAGGCCTCCACGTGGAACACCTCCCACCCGCCGAAGAGCGGCCCGGTCACCGTCCAGTCGCGCCGATCGGCGTCGGCGGTCAGGACGAACGCACCCTTCCGTGTGCCCACGAGCACGCGCACTGTCGTCACCCCTGCACCCCCCTGATGCCTCCGTGCGTCCGCATTCCCGAGCCCGGGCGCCCGGGCCGGCCGGTGCCTCGGCTACGCGGGCAGCATCGCCGCCAGCACCTCGACCAGGTGCTGCGCGCGGCGGCCCGTGCCGTGGGCGATCTGCTGACGACACGAGACGCCCATCGCCACGACGGTCACCTCCGCCGGCTGGCGCCGGACCGCGGGCAGCAGCCGCCGCTCGCCGATGGCGAGCGAGAGGTCGTAGTGCTCGCGCTCGAACCCAAACGCCCCGGCCATGCCGCAGCACCCGGCGTCCACGACGTCGACCTGACAGCCTGCGGCGCGCAGGACGCCGGTGGCAGCCTGCAGGCCCACCAGCGCCTTCTGGTGGCAGTGCCCGTGGAGCAGCACCTTGCGCGGGGCGCCGCCTGCCACGGTCGCCGACGTGCGGGTGGCCGCACCGCCCACGGGGACGGGCTCCGTCGCGGTGGCGGCCGGCGCCCACCCGTAGCTCTGCACGTGTCGGAAGAGGAACTCGTCGATCAGCAGCGCTCCCCGTGCGACCGCCCGCGTGTCGTCGTCGGTGACCAGGTCCGGCGCCTCGTCGCGGAAGGTGAGCAGGCACGACGGCTCGCATCCGACGATGGGCACGCCGGCCCGGACGTAGGGCAGCAGCCGCCGCACGTTCTCCCGCACCTGGGCGGCAGCCCGGTCCAGGAGCCCTTTGCTGATCATCGGCCGCCCGCAGCAGACCACCGGCGGCACGTGCACGGTGTAGCCGAGATGCTCCAGCACCTGCACCGCGGCACGACCGACGTCCGGGCAGTGGAAGCGCAGGAAGGTGTCCGCGAAGAGCACCACCTGCGGCCGCGGCCTGGTCTCGAGCCCGGGGGCGCTTCCACCGACCTGGCGGGAACGGCGGCGCCACCAGGCGTCGAAGGTCGGCCGCGCGAAGGCCGGCAGCGGCCGGCGGCGATCGATGCCCACCAGGCGCTCCAGCACCCAGCGCGTGGGGGCCGCCTGGGCGATCCACGTCGACAGCGGGGCGAGCGCGGCACCGGCACGGCTCAGGCGGTGGATGTCGGCGAACAGCCGTGCCCGCACCGGCACGCCATGGGTCGCATGGTACCGGGCCAGGAACTCGTACTTGAGCTTGGCCATGTCGACGTTGGCGGGGCACTCCGCCTTGCAGCCCTTGCACTCCAGGCACAGGTCCAGCGCCTCGTACAGGCGCGGGCCCGCCAGTTCCTCGGGCGGCAGTACCCCGGAGAGCACCGCCCGCAGCAGATTGGCGCGCCCGCGGGTGGAGTGGCGCTCTTCCCGCGTGACCATGTACGAGGGGCACATGGTGCCCTCGGTCGTCTTGCGGCACGCGCCCACCCCGCTGCACATCTCCACGGCGGCTGCCAGGCCGCCGTCCCGGCTCCAGTCGAACCGCGTGGGCACCGCCAGCGTGCGGTACGACGGCCCGTAGCGCAGGTGCTCGGTCATGGGCGGCGCGTCCACGATCTTGCCCGGGTTGAGCAGGCCGTGCGGGTCGAAGGCCTGCTTCAGCCGGCGAAACGCCCCGTAGAGGGCCGGCCCGTAGTAGCGCTCGAGGAACCACGAGCGCACCAGCCCGTCGCCGTGCTCGCCCGAGAAGGCGCCGCCGAACTCCAGGACCAGGGCCCCCACCTCCTCGGCGATGGCGCGCATCGTGGCGATGTCCGCTGCTTCCTTCAGGTTGAGGTAGGGTCGCACGTGCAGGCAGCCCACGCTGGCGTGGGCGTAGATCGCGGCCTGCACGCCGTGGCGTGCCAGGATCGCCTGCAGGCGCCGGATGTACGGGGCCAGGCGCTCGGGCGGCACGGCGGTGTCCTCCACGAACGCGATGGGCTTGCGGTCCCCCTTGACGCCCTGGAGCAGCCCCTGCCCGGCCTTGCGCACCTGCCAGATGTTGTCCTGCGCCGCCGCGTCCTCGGCCCGCACCACGGCATACCCGGCGCCGGCCTGGCGGAGCGTGCGCTCGGCCCCCTCGAGCCGCGCGCGCACCTCGTCGGGGTCGTCGCCGCTGAACTCCACGACCAGCAGCGCCGCCGGATCGCCCTGAACGAAGGTCATGCGCCGCGCGTACTCGAGCTGCGCACGGGTCATCTCCAGCACGTGGCGGTCGATCAGCTCCACCGCCGACGGCCCGTGGGGCAGGAGCAGCTGCGTGGCCTCCAGGGCGTCCAGCAGGTCGCGGAAGTGCACCACGCCCACCACAGCGTGCTGCGGCCGGGGCACCACGCGCACCGTGGCCTCGGTGACGATGCCCAGCGTCCCCTCGGAGCCCACCAGCAGCCGGCTCAGGTTGAAGGGGCGTGCGCGCAGCTCGGGCAGGTTGTAGCCGGCCACCCGGCGCAGCAGGCGCGGGTAGCGCCGGTCGATCTCCTCGGCGTGGGCCTCGAGCACCTCCAGGACCGTGCGGTAGAGCTCGCCCTCGCGCGACGGGGCCTGGCGCCTGGCGTCCAGCGCCGCGTCGTCCAGAGGGCCGGTGACCAGCTCGCTCCCGTCCCACAGCAGCACCCGCAACGCCACCACGTGGTCCACCATCTTGCCGTAGACGATGGACCGGGCGCCGGCGGAGTTGTTGCCGATCATGCCGCCCAGCGTGGCGCGGTTGCTGGTGGCGGTGTCCGGTCCCAGCCGCAGGCGGTGGGGCGCCAGCGCGGCGTTCAGGTGGTCCTGCACGACGCCGGGCTGCACGCGCGCCACCCCGGCCGCGGGGTCGATGGCCAGAATGCGGTCCATGTACTTCGAGCAGTCGATGACCACCGCCCGGCCGATGGCCTGCCCCGCCAGGCTGGTCCCGGCGCCCCGCGGCAGCACCGGCACCCCCTCCTCGGCGCACAGCCGCAACGTGGCGGCGATGTCGTCGGCGTCGCGGGGGATCACGACGCCCAGCGGCAGGATCTGGTAGATGCTGGCGTCGGTGCTGTAGAGGACGCGGGAGATCTCGTCGAAGCGCACCTCACCGCGGACGGTGGCGGCCAGATGGCGGGTCAGGCGCTCGAGACGGTCAGCGGTTGTGCTGGTCATGGGTGCAGCCGCACCCGCGATTCGGTGTCGTCGCCAAGATTCCTGCAGGCGCATGTTGACGCCCACACGCGACCATGGTACCGTGAGGGCGGCAGGTCCGGCGTGTCCGCACGTTCCTCAGGCGTGTTCCCCACGATCCGCAGGATGTGAGCCCGACGGTCTCTGTACGCTACACGAAAGGCAGGCATGGCACGATGGCCACAGGCACGGTCAAGTGGTTCAGCGCGGAGAAGGGCTACGGCTTCATCGCCGTCGAAGGCGGCAAGGACGTCTTCGTCCACTACTCCGCCATCGTTGGCGAGGGCTTCAAGACCCTCGAAGAGGGCCAGCGCGTCCAGTTCGACATCGTCGACGGGCGCAAGGGGCCGCAGGCAGCCAACGTCACGATCCTCTAACCCTCCACCAGGACCGCGCACACCGCGCAGCGTCCTTCCGCGCTCGCCGGGGCCCGGACGCTACAGCGTTCGCGCGCCCCGGCGGGCGCACCGATCCCACCGGCGCGTGCGCAGTGCCGGCACGCGGCCGGCACGGTGGTGACGCGCGGCGAGCGGCAACGAACGGGCTCCGGCAGACGGCCGGAG
>CAZGNA010000193.1:0-5157 GCA_964526945.1 uncultured bacterium | reverse complement strand
GCGGCCCGGCGCGCTGGCCCCAACGCCGCCGCCGCGGCGGCGGCCAGCAACGCGACGACCAGCGTGCCCGCGTGCGCCCACAGTCCCCAGGCCGCCAGCAACGGAAACCCCAGGCCCCCGCCGAGCACGCTCCCCGGGGGACGCAACCCCGCGGCGCGGGCAAGCCGCGCGTACTCGACCAGCGCCGCCGCCACCAGCACCAGCACCGTCGCCAGCAGGACGTGCCCCCCGGCCCAGACGGCCGCGACCAGCAGCGGTGCGCCCAGGGCCACGGTCGCCACCCGCGCGGGCAGCGCCCGGTCGGGCCACGCCCGCACACTAGTCACGGAGGGCGCCGAAGCGGCGCTGCCGGTGCTGGTAGTCGGCAATGGCCGCCAGGAGGTGGTCGCGGTCGAAGTCGGGCCAGAACACGTCGGCAAAGTACAACTCGGCGTAGGCCGCCTGCCACAGCAGGAAGTTGGAGAGGCGCTGCTCGCGACCGGTCCGGATCAGCAGATCGGGGTCGGGCAGGCCGGCGGTGTAGAGCGCGCCCGCCACTGCCGCTTCGTCGATCTCGTCCAGGCGGCGGTGGCCCGCGCACACCTCCGCCGCCAGCTGCCGCACGGCGCGCACGAGCTCGGCCCGGCCGCCGTAGTTCAGGGCGATGTTCAGCACCATGGCCTGGTTCCCACGGGTCAGCTCCTCGACCTGGGCGATCTCCCGGCGCAGCGCCGGCGCCAGCCCGTCCAGGTCGCCGACGACCCTGAGGCGGATCCCGACCCGGTGCAGCTCCTCGGCCTCCTCCAGGAGCGCCTCGTGGAGCAGGCGCATCAACGCCTCCACTTCCTCGGGCGGCCGTTGCCAGTTCTCGGTGGAGAAGGCGTACAGCGTCAGCACCTGCACGCCCAGCTCGCGACAGGCCTCGACGGTGCGCCGGATCGCCTCCCGGCCGGCACGATGGCCCTCGGACCGCGGCAGCCCCCGCGCGCCGGCCCACCGCCCGTTGCCGTCCATGATGATGGCGATGTGGACGGGCACCCGGGTCCGGTCGATCTCGACCGAGGTGGCATCGGGGCGGGCGTGGCTCACGCGCCTCTGGGCCGCGGCACGTACCGCTCGTGGACGACCACGAGCCGCGCCGTCCCGCTGGCGAACGTCTGCCGCACCACGCGCAGCGCGCCGACCAGCTGCACGTCCGGACGCGGCGGCCGCGTCTCGCGCACCTCCACGGCGTAGCCCTCGGCCTCGAGCAGGGCGCGGGCCTGGTCCAGCGACTGGCCGAGCAGGTCGAGCATGCCCGCGGGTCAGACCTCCATGATCTCCTTCTCTTTGGCGGCCAGCAGGCGGTCCAGCTGCGCGATCATCTCGTCGGTCAGCTGCTGCAGGCGGTCGATGGCGCGGCGCGCCTCGTCCTCCGAGACGTCGCCCGCCTCTTCCAGCTCCTCCAGCATCTCCTTGGCTTCGCGCCGCACGTTGCGGATGGCGACGCGGCCCTCCTCGGCGTGCCGGCGGGCCACCTTCACCAGCTCGCGCCGCCGGTCCTCGGTGAGCGGCGGAATGGGCAGCCGGATCACCACCCCGTCGCTGCTGGGGGTCAGCCCCAGGTCGCTCGTGAGGATGGCGCGCTCGATCGCCTTCACGATGCTCTTGTCCCAGGGCTGGATGACCAGCAGCCGCGGCTCGGGGACGGAGATCGTGGCCAGCTGGGTGATGGGGGTGGGCGTCTGGTAGTAGTCGACGCGGATGTGCTCCAGGAGCGCCGGGCTGGCCCGTCCCGTGCGCAGCGCGGCGAACTCGCGCCGCGTGGCCTCGATCGCCTTCTGCATCCGCGCGCGGGCATCCGCCAGGACCTCGTCGGTCATCGACCCGCGACTCACCGCCGGCCGCCCCCCACCAGGGTCCCGATCGCCTCGCCCAGCACCGCCTTGGTGATGTTTCCGGGCCGGGTGACGTCGAAGACCACGATGTCCATGTTGTTGTCGCGACAGAGCGCGGCGGCCGTGGCGTCCATGACGCGCAGGTCCCGGTTCAGGATGTCCATGTAGTCCAGGTGGGTGTACATCACGGCGTCGGGATGTTGGCGCGGGTCCTTGTCGTAGACGCCCGAGACGCCCCGTTTGGCCATCAGCAGCGCGTCGGCCTGGATCTCGATGGCCCGCAGCGCCGCCGCCGTGTCGGTGGTGAAGTACGGGCTGCCCGTGCCCCCCACGAAGATCACCACGCGGCCCTTCTCGAGGTGGCGGATCGCCCGGCGGCGGATGTAGGGCTCGGCCACCTGGTGCATCTCGATGGCCGACATCACGCGCACGACCAGGCCCAGGCGTTCCATGGCGTCCATGAGCGCCAGGCCGTTGATCACCGTGGCCAGCATGCCCATGGTGTGGGCCGTGACCTCCTCGATGCCGAGCCGCCGGCTGAGGTCGGCGCCCCGCACGATGTTGCCGCCGCCGACCACGATGGCCACCTGCACGCCGCGGGCCTGCACGTCGCGCACTTCGGCGGAGACCAACTGCAGGACGGCGGGGTCGAGCCCCCCGCCGCCCTCGCCGGCGAGGGCTTCACCGCTGAGCTTCAGCAAGACCCGGGTGTAACTCGGGCGCCCTGCCGCCGCGTCCATCGTCTCCCTCCGGCCGGTCCCGACAGGCACCGGGGGCCGCGCCTGCAGCGCCGCCACGGCCCCCGATCGGTGCCGCTCACTCCCCCAGCTTGAACCGGGCGAACCGGCGCACGCGCACGTGCTCGCCGACGCGGGCGGTCACGTCGGCCACGAGATCGCGCACCCGTCGCCCCGGATCGCGAATGTACGGCTGTTCCAGCAGCGCCACCTCGGCGATCCACTGCGCCAGACGCGCCTCGACCTGCCCGGCGCCGTCCCCTTCCCGCGCGAGCTCGGCCCGCCGCGCGGCCAGGACCTCGGCGGGGATCTCCTCGGCCGACACCCACCGCGGCGTCGTCGCCGCCACCTGCATGGCGAGCTCGCGGGCCAGCGCCTTGAACTCGTCGGTGCGCGCCACGAAGTCGGTCTCGCAGTTCACCTCGACCAGCGCGCCCAGCCGCCCGCCGGCGTGGACGTACGCCTCCACCACGCCCTGGGACGTCTCGCGGTCGGCCCGCTTGGCCGCGGCGGCCAGCCCCCGGGCCCGCAGCAGCTCCGCGGCCCGCTCGAGGTCGCCGCCGGTCTCCTCCAGGGCCCGCCGGCAGTCCATCACGCCCGCGCCCGTACGCGCCCGCAACGCCTTGATCAGCTCCGTCGTCACCGCCATCGCACTACCCTCGCGCCTCCACGGTCGTCTGCCCGAACTCGTGCTCGCCCACCTCGGGCAACGCCCCTGCCTCCTCGTCCTCCTCCCCGGGCGCGTCGGCAGCCGCCGCGGCGGGCGCCTCCTCGACGACCTCGCGCTTGCGCCGCTCCTCCAGGCCCTCCAGGCAGGCGTTGGCGATGCGGTTGGTGATGAGGCGGACGGCGCGGATCGCGTCGTCGTTGCCCGGGATGGCGTAGTCGACCTCGTCGGGATCGCAGTTGGTGTCGAGGATCGCGATGACCGGGATGCCCAGCTTGCGCGCCTCGGCCACGGCGATGTGCTCCTTGCGCGTATCCACCACGTAGACCGCCGCGGGCAACCGGGTCATCTGCTTGATCCCGCCCAGGTACTTCTCCAGGCGGGCGGCCTCGTCCAGCAGACGCGCCTGCTCCCGCTTGGGCAGCACCTCCAGCGTGCCGCGCGCACGCATGTCCTCGATCTCCTTGAGACGCTCGACCCGCCGGCGAATCGTCTGGAAGTTGGTCAGCATCCCGCCCAGCCACCGCTGGTTCACGTAGGGCTGGCGGGCGCGTGTGGCTTCCTCCTGGATCGCATCCTGCGCCTGCTTCTTGGTGCCCACGAACAGGATGTCGCCGCCGTCGGCGACCGCCTCGCGCACGAACCGGTAGGCCTCCTCCAGCAGCGGCACGCTCTTCTGGAGGTCGATGATGTGGATGCCGTTGCGCTCCGTGAAGATGTAGCGCGCCATCTTGGGGTTCCACCGTCGGGTCTGGTGCCCGAAGTGGACCCCGGCCTCCAGGAGCTGCTTCATCGTGACGACTGGCACCACTGTCCTCCTCTGGGGCCGGGCCCGCCGGCCACCATCCGTGTTCGCCCTCCGCGCCCGTCACTCCCGCAACTCGGGCCGAGGTCCCGCAGGGCACGCTCTCGGCGGGTCGGGGCGCGTGTGGACTCGCAGACCGCGCAGGAGGCCCGGCATGCAAACCCCGCAAAATCGCGCACGACTTTGCGGGGGAACGAGCGCGGTATGCCGCGTTCCTGCGACAAATCCTGCGGTAGTATACCACGGGCCTTTATGCCAGGGAAACCCTGCGGCCGTGGCCGCCGCGGGGCTACGCCGCCCGCACGCGCCCGTAGCCCGAGCGTCCTGGAGGCCGGACCGGACACTGCGGCGGTGCGGCCCTGAGGCCGCGCCGTGGCACCGGGCCCGCCCCCACGCGACGAACACCGGCAGCCGCCAGCCCACGGACCCCGCGCCGTCCCCACGGCGCCGGCCACGCGGGCGCGCGTGCTATGCCCGGGGATGGGCCTGGGCGTAGACGCGCTGCAGGTGCGCGCGGGAGACGTGGGTGTACACCTGCGTCGTGACCAGGCTGGCGTGGCCCAGCAGCTCCTGGACCACCCGCAGATCGGCGCCGCCGTCGAGGAGGTGCGTGGCGAACGTGTGGCGCAGCACGTGGGGGGTGACGCGCTGCTGCACCGCGGCGACGCGCACCCAGCGGGCCACGACGAGCTGGACGGCGCGCGCCGTCAGGGGCGTGCCCCGCGCGCTCACGAAGACCCGATCGGTCGGTCGCCGCACCAGGCGCGGCCGACCGTCGCGCAGGTAGCGGGCCAGGGCCTGCGCTGCCTGGGCGCCGATCAACACCACCCGGTCGCGCCCGCCCTTACCGCGCACCCTGAGCTCGTCGCCCGCCAGGTGGCCCAGCTCGAGTCCCACGAGCTCGCTCACCCGCAGGCCGCCGGCGTAGAGGAGCTCGAGGATCGCCCGATCCCGCAGGCCCGTCGGCCGATCCAGCGGCGGCGCAGCCAGCAGCGCCGCCACCGCCTCGGGCGGGATCGCCCGGGGGAGGCGGCGCGGCACCCGGGGCGAGGCCAGCAGCCGGAGCGGGCTCGCCGCCACCCGGCCGGCCCG
>CAZGNA010000192.1:0-5158 GCA_964526945.1 uncultured bacterium | reverse complement strand
CTCGACGTGTCGGCATTCTTATCAGCGCTACCTCAATGCCGCCGGATTTGGGGTTAATTGCACCCGCGCGGGCGGCGCCCGCATCCGGCCGCTGCGCGGCGGTGGGAGGAAGTACGCACGCGCCAGAGAACGTGCCACGGCGGGGGCATCTGCGAGGAGCGCAGGTCGCTCGTGGACGCGGGTACGGCACCATCCGACCAGCGATCCCCGACGAACCGGCCGTCTGTTCGCCCGCGGCGCGCCGGGGCAGTTTCCCTGACCGCTGGGATCGTCTTCCTCTTGAGCCTGGGGGTAACTGGCGCCACGTCCGGCTCGCGGCAGGCCGTGGCCACCGGCACGGTGCAGGACGGCGTGCGCGAAGTCACGGTGCGGGCGTATGCATGGGGCTTTAGCCCGCGCGCCATCGGCGTGGCGCCCCACGAGGCCGTGCGGTTCACGGTGCGCAGCGACGACATGAACCACGGCTTCGCAATCAACGAGCTGGGCCTAAACCTGCCGCTGGCACCGCGGCAGGTCGTGCGGTCACCGGCGATTACGGTTCGCCTGCCGCCGGGACGCTATACGGTCCACTGCAGCGTCTTCTGCGGTACCGGGCACGCGGTGATGAAAGCCCAGCTGGTGGTGGGCGATCCGGGCCCTGCCGCCGCGAGCCGATGGCCGTGGCTGGTCTCGCTGGGCATGCTGTCTGCCACGGTAGCGGTGGGCGCGGCGATATGGCTGCGAGACGGTCGGCGCGCGAGCACCACCCCGGCGTCCCCGCGGGCGCCGGCGTCCGAAGCGGCGCGACCGGCGGTCGATCTCCTGCGGATCGGAGTCCTACGGCGCCTCCTGCGGCTTCGCGCGTTCCAGTTCCTGGTGGTCCTGCCCACCCTCGCCGTCGTCGGGGTGGTGCTCGTCTCCGCGGCGGTGGGGATCGATCACCCCGGCCTGAACTTCGGGACGGTCGTCACCTGGACCGGATGGTGGGGGCTGCTGCTGGTCTCCCTCCTCGTCGTCGGCCGCGCGTGGTGCCTGGCCTGTCCGATAGGTGCGGTCGGCGAATGGCTGCAGCGGGGGAGCCTGTGGTGGCGCACAGCCGCGGGGGTGGGGTACGAGCTCCCCTGGCCACGGCGGCTGCGGAGCCTGGGGCTGGCGACGGCGCTCTTCGTCGTCTTCATGTGGCTGGACAGCGGCTACGGCATCGCCAACAGCCCGCGCATGACGGCGGGCCTGATCGTCATCTTGGCGCTTGGCGCGGCCTGGGTGAGCCTGGTGTTCGAGCGGCGGGCGTTCTGCCGGTACCTGTGCCCGCTGGCGCCGTTCATCGGTCTGGGTGCCATGCTTGCGGTCCTCGAGCTCCGGCGGCGCGATCCGCTCACGTGCCGTACGCGGTGCACGACCAAGGACTGCTTCCGGGGGAACGCCCGCCAGTACGGGTGTCCCATGGGGGAGTTCCCGGCCAGCATGGAGACCAACGTCCACTGCACGTTGTGCACCGAATGCGTGAAGAGCTGTCCGTACGACAACATCGCCGTACGCCTTCGGCTGCCCGGGCAGGACTTGTGGGCAGCGCGCCGGGCCCGCGCCGACGAGGCGTATGCGGCAGCCGCAATCGTCGGTTTGGCCACGGTCGTGCCGCTGGCAACCATGACGGTCCTGCCGGTGCTGCGAACCTGGCTGTCCGGTGTGCTCCCGGCAGGAACGCCGCCGCACGATCCACCGCGGCTGGTGGCTGTCAGCCTGCTGTTCCTGGGAGCCGTCGGCGCCGGAGTGACGCTTGTCTACGGCTTCAGCGGCCTCGCCTGGTGGGGCAGCGGGTCGCTCGCCGTGCCTACCCGGGCGGTGTTCGTGCGCTACGCCTACGGGTTGGTGCCCGTGGCGGTGTTCAGGATGCTGGCGGATTTCGTGGACAGCGCGATCCGGGCGCCGGGGACCCTGGCGGTCGCCTGGCACGCCCTCCTGCGTGATTTTCCCTTCAACCGGGTCGTGCCGGAGCGCATGGCCGCGGTCAGGGGGCTCGACCCGGTCGGGGTGTACCTCCTGCAGGTGCTCCTGCTGCTCGCAGGCCTGCTGCTAGCCCTGCACGCGCTCCGTGGGATGTCGCTGCGCCTGTTCCAGGAGCCGAGAGCCGCCATCGCGGCGTTCGTGCCCATGGCCGGGCTCGCGCTGGTCCTGACCCTGGCCGGCGTGTGGACGTTGGGGGCCGGGCTGTTCTGATGCCTGGCCGCAGGCGCGACGGGTGGGTCGTCGCCGACGGCGACCACAAGGTCACGATGGTGGAGGTGGTGGGATGACGCTTCGCCGAGGCCGGCGCTGGCGCCCGGGGCGCAGGCTTGCGGCCACGGTGCTGCTGGCGGCCACCACCGGGCTCGCCGGGCTGTTCCTGTTGAGCCGGGGGCGGGTGCCGCCCCCGACGCCGCCTGCGGCCGGGCGGACGTTCTACATCGTCCCCTACCACTACGGGTTCGCGTTCTACGATCAGGACCTCGTCGAAGTCGCGGCCATCAGGGTGCGGACCGGCGACCGGGTCACCCTACACATCGTCCCCGCGCTCGCGCTGCGGCGCGAGACGTTTCTGGCCTACGCGCGGCGCACCGTGCAGCAGGGGATCGCCGGTCTCGCGCCAGGAGACCCCAGGATCCTGGCGCGGATCCTGGAGGACGTGTCGCTGGGGAACGTGGAGCACATCGTCGGGATCGCGGGCCATCCCGTCTACGTCACGACCAGGGTGGCCGAGGCGCTCAGGGGAAGGCCCCCGCAGACGCCGGCGCCGGCCACGGTGCAGGACGCCGTGCGCCGGCGCGACCCGGCGATCGTCAGCGTGACCTTCACCGCGGGGCGGGCGGGCCGGTTCGATGTCATCTGCCTCGACGCCGACCCGCTGGCAGGCACGGGGACGTGCGGCTGGGGGCACAAGTGGATGATCGGCCCCGGGGCGTTCGTGGTGGAGCCATGAGGACACGCGACGGGGACATGCCACCTGCCCCCGGCCGATTGTCCGCAGGCTCGGTCCTCCGTGCTGCCCGGTGTCCGGGCGATGCCAGCAGGCGATGTTAGTAGAACACGTTGAGCAGGAGGTAGACCAGGATTCCCAGGGCCAGGCTGACCGACCAGAGCGTGACGGCCACCCGCCCCACCCGCGGGTGCGCCGTCGTCGACACGTCGTCGATGCGCCGGCCCAGACCCGTCAGGACGTTGAAGACGACCGGCGGCACGGTCAGGATCGAGAGCACGACGTGTACCGTCAGCGCGGGCAGGTAGATGTAGCGACGGACCTCGGGCGGCCCTGGGAACGCCTTCACCCCGCCCAGCGCCACCCGCGTCACGTACAGCACGAGGAACACCGCGATCAGCGCCACGGCCCCGAGCATGAACCGACGGTGGGCGGCGATGCGCCCGGCGCGCACGGCCTTCCAGCCAGCCAGCAGGAAGACCAGGGCGGTGGCGTTGACCAGGGCAATCAGGGTCGGGAGGATCCCCAGCGCGTGGCGGACCTGGGGGGACACCTCGGCGGGGGGCCGCCGCGACAGCACGTAGCCGAGCACCGCATAGGCCACCAGGGTGATCGCTGCGGTGCCGACCAGGGGCGCCCCAGGGGTGCCGGTGGGGTTCCTGCGCGCCATCACACACGGGTTCGGCCTGCGGGCAGCGCGTTCCCTGCTGTGCCGGCAGGAGAGCGGCGCCCGTCCACGATGGCGGGGAGTCCGGACGGGATCGTCGTGCCCGTCACGCCGGACCGCAGGCGCGCCCAGGAACTGCCGCCGGTCCGGCGAACCACGCTGTAGGTGCCGGTGGACTGCCGTGCACACGCGCACCACGTTGCAGCTCGCCATGGCTGCCGTCAGCCTCGCCCTGGGGCTCGGCATGGGCACCCAGCTGCGCACCGCGCTGGCGATCCGTTCCACGTTTGGCGTGCCGCCGCCCGGGGTGGAGGAGCTGGCCTACCGCCTGCGGGTGCAGGATCGCGCTATTGCCGCCCTGAGCGCCGAGGTGGAGACGCTGCGGGCGCGGATCGCTGCCCTGCAGGACGCAGCCGCAGGACAACGCCACGGCGTCGGTGCGTTGTTGCGCGACCTCGAGCCCTTGCGCGCGCGGGCGGGCATGACCGCGCTGGAGGGGCCGGGCATCGTGGTGGACCTGGCGGACAACCCCCGTCCCCTGCGGCCGGGCGAGGACCCCAACGAGGTGATCCTCCACAACTACGACGTGGCCATGGTGCTGCACGACCTGTGGGGCGCGGGCGCCGAGGCCGTCGCGATCAACGGGGAACGGGTCGTGGCCACCACCGGGATCCAGAGCCTGTTCCACACGTTCCGTGTGAACGGCCGTCGCATGACCCCGCCACTGCAGATCGCGGCGATCGGGGATGCAGCGCGGCTGGCGGAGTACGTCTCCCGGCGGGGCGGCTACCTGGACTACCTGCGCGCCTTCGGCTTCCCGGTGCGCGTGACGCACGCCGAGCGGGTGCGGATTCCGGCCTACCGAGGGCCACAGACCCTCTCGTACGTCCGTCCGGTGGATCCGCGGTAGCCCGGCGGCGCCTCGCCGGACGTGCGGACCGTGCTCGCAGGGCGGTCACCGGGCGGGCGGCGCGCCGGACGCGGGATGGCGGGCGCGGGCGAGGACCTTGGGGAACGCTTCCGCCACCAACAAGCCCGCGCCCAGGATGATCAGGAGGTCTCCAGGGAGCCGGAGCTTGTTCAACAGCAACACGTCAGGGCGCTCGTAGAAGCTCAGGGCGCGAGCTGCCGCGTAGCCGCCTGGACCGCCTCCCGTAGCTGCAGGACCCCCACGGGCGTCACGCTCAGGAACACCATGAGCGCAAGGCCCACGTTCAGAGCCCAGAAGGCCGCCCAGAGCCGGCCCTCGCTCCAGCCCTCCGGGTGGGCGTGCCGGACGGCGTACAGACTCAGCCCGACGGCCATGAACCCGAAAGCGCCCAGGAAGGAGGCGTGGCCGTGGGCCACGGTGAGGAACGTTCCGTGCTCGTAGTAGTTCACCACCGGCAGGTTGATCAGCAGGCCGAGGATCCCTGACCCCACGAACTGCCACAGGGCGCTGGCGACGAAGAAGCGCAGGGGCCAGCGTAGGGCCGCTGGCACCTCGGCGCCGCGAGCGAGGGCGCGCAGGGCCGTCCCCAGCAGGAGGAAGAGGGGGAGGACCTCCAGGGTGCTGAACA
>CAZGNA010000191.1:0-5174 GCA_964526945.1 uncultured bacterium | reverse complement strand
GCGTTGACGGCACCGGCCCGCCCGATGGCCACCGTGGCCACCGGCACGCCTCCGGGCATCTGCACGATGGAGAGCAGCGAGTCCAGGCCCTTGAGGTGCTCCGAGGGCACGGGGACCCCGATCACCGGCAGCACGGTCTTGGCGGCCGTCATACCGGGCAGGTGCGCCGCCCCGCCGGCGCCGGCGATGATGACCTTGAGCCCGCGCGCCTCGGCGGTCTGCGCGTACTCGAACATCCAGTCCGGGGTGCGGTGCGCGGAGACGATGCGCATCTCGTACGGGATCCCCAGCGCGGCGAGCACCTCCGCGGCGGCCTCCATCACCGGCCGGTCGGAGACACTGCCCATGATGATGCCCACCAGGGGCGCGCCGGCCGGTGCGTTCATCGCGTCGCCCCGGCCGAACGCCGCAGCGCCCGCTCGGCCTCGCGGCGGGCCTCGCGCGCGGCGACGGCCTCGCGGCGGTCGTGGAGCTTCTTGCCGCGGGCGACGGCCAGCTCCACCTTGGCCAGGCCGCGGCGGAAGTACAGGCGCACCGGCACCAGCGTGTAGCCGCGTTCGGCGACCTTCGCGCGCAGGCGCGCGATCTCCCGACGGTGCAGCAGGAGCTTGCGCGGCCGGCGCGGCTCGTGGTTGAAGATGTTGCCGGCCTCGTAGGGAGGAATGTGCAGGTGGTGCAGCCAGACCTCCCCCTCCTGCACCCGGGCGAACGCCTCCTGCAGGGACACGCGCCCGGCGCGCAGCGACTTCACCTCGGTGCCCGTGAGCACCAGCCCGGCCTCCAGGGTCTCCTCGATGTGGTACTCGTGACGGGCCCGCCGGTTGGTGGCGATCACCTGCTCGTCGCGCGGTTCAGGCATCGTAGGGCACCCGCATCAAGGTGGCTTCGGCTTCGGCGACCACCGCCCCATCGGCGGCCAGCAACACCGCCCGGCCCCGGCGGACGCTGCCGCGGCGGCCCGTCTCCTCGGCCTCGACGCGCAGCGGCTGGCCCGGCCGGGCCGGCCGGCGGTAGCGCACCTGCAGCCGCGCAGTGACCGTCGGGTCGCCCTCGGTGTAGCCCAGGGCGGCCATGGCGTCGTCCAGCACCGCGGCCAGGATACCGCCGTGGACCACGCCTGCAAACCCCACGTGCAGATCGCCCGGCGTGAACTCCCCCACGACCCGGGCGCCGGCGCGTGCGAACCGGACGCGCAGCCCGATGGGGTTGGCCGACCCGCAGACGAAGCACCGCGACGCATCCCGCATGGCGTCCACAGCATACCAGGCCAGCGCTGGCGGCTGCCACCCATCGCATCGCCGGCCCGCCGGCGGCCCGCCGGTGGGCTGCAGCATTCGACGGTGACACCCTACAGCGGCCGTTCGAAGTACAGGAACGCGCGCTCGAGGCCAAAGCCCAGTCGCCGGAGGAACGCCCCGGAGACGGGGTCCAGCGCCCAGGCGGTCGCGTAGGGCACCACCCCGCGCCCCGCCAGGGCGTTCAGCACCGATGCGGCCAGCGCCCGCCCGACGCCCCGGCGCCGGTGCGTCTCGCGCACACCCACGGTCCACGCGGCGCGTCCTGCACCGGCGTCGAGCGCAGCGACGCCCACCACCATCCCGTCGCGCTCGGCCACGAAGGCACGGCCCTCGCGCGCTGCCAGGGCTCTGTCGACGACGGCGGCCTGCGCGCGGTCGTCGAAGAGCTCGGCGCACAGCCGCACCACGCGCTGCCGATCCTCAGGGGAGGCCCGGCGCAGCTGGTAGCCGGCGGGTGGGGCGCCCGCCGGCCGCCGGGGGCCCCGGTAGCGGTAGACCAGCAGGGCGTTGGCGAACCCCGCCTGGAGGGCGTGGGCGACGGCGAGGCCGACCGCGTTGTCCTCGGCGGCGCGCAGCAGCACGGCGTCCTGGCGCCCTGCCTGGAAGCGGGCGACGAGGAGCGCGGCCAGCCGCGCCACCAGGCGCTCGCGCCGGGACGGTGGCATCTCGGCGAAGGCGGGCACCAGCAACTCCTCGGCCAGCCACAGCCCGCGGGCGCGACCGACGATGAGCAGGCCGGCCGGCTGTCGGTCGACCTCGACGACGCACACGTCCTTCTCCGCGTGGACGAACCAGACGTCCTGGGGGGCGGGCGGACCGTCGCGATCGAACGTGGGCAGGTAGCCGCTGGGGTACGCGCCCTCGAGGAACGCGGCCAGCGCGGTGGCGTCGGCCGCGGTGGCGGGGCGCAGGGCCACGAGCACGGCCGGCTACTCCTTCCAGGGCACCTCGGGCGCGTCGCCCCACAGGCGCTCGAGGCGGTAGAAGGCGCGCGTCTCGGGCCCGAACACGTGGACGACCACGTCCCCGTAGTCGAGCAACACCCACTGCGAGGCCTCGTCGCCTTCGCGCATGGGCAGGCCCGGGACGTCCAGCGCCTCGACGATGGCGTCCACGATGGCCCGCAGCTGCACCCGGCTGGTGCCGGTGCAGATCACGAAGTAGTCGGTCACCAGCGTCTGCCCGCGCAGGTCGAGGATGACGACGTCCTCGGCGCGCTTGGCGTCGGCCGCCGCCGCCGCGCGGCGAGCCCGGGTGAGCGCCTGGTCTTCCTGGGGGCGACGGGCAGCCCGCCTAGTCACCAGCCGGGCTCCGGGGAGTGGCGGGGCGCACGTACAGCTGTCGCTTGCGGATGTAGGCCTCGACGGCCTCGGGCACCAGGTAGGCGATCGGCCGTCCCTCCCGCACCCGGGTCCGGATGTCCGTGGACGAGATCGCCAGGGCGGGGATCTCCATCACCAGCACGTTGTCCAGCGTGCGGCCGGTGTTGTTGCTGCGCCGCAGGGTCTCCAGGTCGAGCGAGTAGCCGGGCCGGGTGGCGGCGATGAACCGGCACATCCCAAGCAGCGCCTCCGACTGCGCCCACTCACCCCGCAGGATCTGCAGGATGGCGTCGGCGCCCGTGATGTAGTAGATGTCAGCATCGGGGTAGCGCGCCGCCAGCGCGCGGATCGTGTCGATGGTGTAGGAGGCGCCGGGTCGGTCGATCTCGATCCGCGACGCGCTGAACGCCGGGTTCGAGACCGTGGCCAGGAAGGTCATCAGGTAGCGGTCCTCGGGATCGGTGACGTCGCGGGGGTCCTTGTGCGGCGGGTGCCGGTTGGGGACGAAGAGCACCTGGTCCAGGCCGAACTGCACACGGGCTTCTTCGGCGGTCACCAGGTGCCCGTAGTGAATCGGGTCGAAGGTGCCGCCCATGACGCCGAGTTTGCTCACGCCGACCGGTCACACCTCCCGCGCGTCGCAGGCGCGCTTCACTTCTGGGCCCCCGCGGGGGTCTCCTCCCGCCGCGCGGCGTCCAGCAACGCTGCCGCAGCCTCCACGAGCGCCGGCACGCCCTCGCCCGTCGCGCCGGAGACCGGCAGCCCGCGCACCCCACGGGCCGCCAGCGCGGCGACCGCGTCGTCGGCCCGTGCGCGTGCCTGGGGCAGGTCCACCTTGTTCAGGGCGACGATGGCCGGGCGCTGCGCCAGGCCGGGGTCGTACTGCGCCAACTCCCGCCGCACGATCGCCAGCGCCTCCAGCGGGGCTTCCGGCGCGGCCAGATCGACGACGTAAATCAGCACCCGCGTGCGGGCGACGTGCCGGAGGAACTGGATCCCCAGGCCTGCCCCCGCGTGGGCGCCCTCGATGAGACCGGGCAGGTCGGCGGCGACGAACCGTCGGCCGTCGGACAGCTCCACCACGCCCAGCACCGGCTGGAGGGTGGTGAACGGGTAGTCGCCCACCGCGGGCCTGGCCGCGGAGATCCTGCGCAGGAGCGTGGACTTCCCGGCGTTGGGCAGGCCCACCAGCCCCACGTCGGCCAGCAAGCGCAGTTCCAGCTCCACCCACCGCTCCTCGCCGGGCTCGCCGGGCTCGGCGATGCGGGGCGCGCGCCGCGTCGGCGTGGCGAACCGGGCGTTGCCGCGGCCGCCGCGGCCCCCGCGGGCCAGCACGGCCCGCTGGCCATGCGCGAACAGGTCGGCCAGCACCTCGCCCGTCCGGGCATCGCGGACGATGGTGCCCACGGGGACGCGGACCACCAGATCGGCGCCGCGGCGGCCCGTGCGACAGCCGCCTTCCCCGTGGCCGCCGTCGCCGGCGCGCAGGTGCTGGCGGTACTTGAAGTCGACGAGCGTCGTCAACCCTTCGTCGGCCACGGCGACGACGTCGCCGCCCGCGCCGCCGTCGCCGCCATCGGGCCCGCCCTTGGGCACGAACTTCTCCCGCCGGAAGGCCACGCAGCCGCGGCCGCCGTCACCGCCTTTGACGTAGATCCGGGCTTGGTCCACCAGCACGGCGTCGTGCCCACCTCACAAGCAAACGGCCCGGGCCGGACGGCCCGGGCCGGACGGATCCTCCACACGCGCGTCAGGCCGGGACAGGGTAGACGCTGACCTGCCGCCCGTCGCGGCCGCGGCGCTCGAACGCGACCACCCCGTCGACCAGCGCGAACAGCGTGTCGTCGCGCCCGCGGCCGACGTTCGCGCCCGGCCACACCTTCGTGCCGCGCTGCCGGACCAGCACGTGCCCGGCCCGCACCAGCTGGCCGGCGAACCGCTTGACCCCCAGGCGCTTGCTGTGCGAGTCGCGCCCGTTGCGACTGCTGCCAGCACCCTTCTTCGATGCCATGGTGCTCCCTCCGTCCCGCCGTCACCGTCCGCGAGGCGGCGCGCCCTCCACTCCAGGCGCGCTACCCCGCGATCTTCTCGATGCGCACCTCCGTGAACGCCTGCCGGTGACCGAGCGTCCGCCGGTAGTGCGACTTGGCCTTGAACTTCACCACCCTGATCTTGGGCCCCCGCCCCTGCCGCACGACCCGGGCCGCGACCCGCGCACCGGCCACCACGGGTGTCCCCACGCGCACGGGCGGGCCGCCGAGCAGCAGCACGCGGTCGAAGGTGACCATGGCGCCGGGCGCCGCGTCCAACCGCTCCACCCGCACCACGTCCCCTTCGCGCACGATCAGCTGCTTGCCCCCCGTCTCGATGACCGCGTACACCTCGCACCTCCCGCGCCCGCGGGCGCCGACACGCGGTCAGGCCCACCACCCCGCCAGGGACGGGAGCGGGCCTGACCGCCGTCATGGTAGCATGGGCGACCGCCGCCCGCAACCCGCGCTTCCTAGGAGCCGTTCCGTCCCAGGAACCGCCGCAGCACGCGGGCCACGAGCCC
>CAZGNA010000190.1:0-5180 GCA_964526945.1 uncultured bacterium | reverse complement strand
CGCCCCGTCGAGACGGGCGGTGGCCACCCGCACGCCGTCCACGTCGGTCGTGGCCGCTGCGAGGTCCGGGCCCGCGAGGGGACCCTGCGCCTCGCGCTGCCGTTGCAGCGTCCGCAGCTCGTGCTGCAGGCGGCGTACGCGCTCGGACACCTCGGCCGGCGGCACCCGCAGCTGCGCGGCCAGCTCGGCCAGCGTGCGCTCCGCGGCGCGGGCGCGGTCGTAGGCCGCCAGCCCCGTCAGCGCCTCAATGCGGCGCACGCCCGCGGCCACGCCCACCTCGGCCGTGATGAGGAACAGCCCGACGGCGGCGGTCGAGCGCAGGTGCGTCCCACCGCACAGCTCCCGGCTGTAGTCGGCCACGGTCACCACGCGCACGCGCTCGCCGTACTTCTCGCCGAAGAGCGCCATGGCGCCCAGGCGCAGCGCCTGCTCCAGGGGCATCACCGTCGCGCGCACGCGCCGGCCCTCCAGCACCACGGCGTTGACGCGACGCTCGATGGCCTCGCGCTGCTCGGCCGACAGGGGCTGCAGGTGCGTGAAGTCGAAGCGCAACCGGTCGGGCGCCACCAGCGAGCCGGCCTGCCGTGCGTGCTCGCCCAGCACCTCCTGCAGCGCCCGGTGGAGCAGGTGCGTGGCCGTGTGGCTGCGCATGATGGCCGCACGGCGTGCGACGTCGATGGCGGCCCGCACCCGCTGCCCGGTGCGCAGCAAGCCCTCCTCGACGCGCCCGTAGTGCCCGACCACCCCGGGCGTCAGGCGCCGCGTGTCCGTGATCGTCACGCGCACGCCGCGCGCGGTCAGCTCCCCGGTGTCGCCCACCTGGCCGCCCGCCTCGGCGTAGAAGGGCGTGCGGTCCAGGACCACGAGCACCTCGTCGCCCGCGCGCGCCGCGTCGACGGGGACGCCGTCGCGGAGCAGGGCCGCCACCCGGGCGCCGGTGCGGGCGCGGGTGTAGCCGACGAACACGGTGTCGGCGACGCCGCGCGCGCGCAGCGCGTCGATCGCGCTCCCCTCCACGCGGGCCACCGCGTCGGCGGTCTCGGCCCGGCTGCGCCGGCGCTGCTCCTCCAGGGCCGCCCGAAACCCGGCCTCATCCACGCCCAGGCCGGCCTCCGCGGCCACGTCGCGCGTCATCTCCAGCGGGAACCCGTAGGTATCGTAGAGCCGGAAGACGTCGGCGCCCGCGAGCTCCCGGGCCCCCCGCGCCCGGGCCTGGGCGATCACCTCGCCCAGGCGCTCGAGCCCGGCGGCCAGCGTCTGCGAGAACCGCTGTTCCTCGGCCTCCAGGACCTCGGTGATGAACGCCCGCTGGCGCACCAGCTCCGGAAACTCCTCGCCCATCAGGTCGACGACCGCCGCCGCCACCTGCCCCAGGAACGGCCCGTCGAACCCGGCCCGACGTCCAAAGCGCATGGCGCGCCGGAGGATCATGCGCAGCACGTAGGCCCGGCCCTCGTTGCCCGGCAGCACGCCATCGGCGATCAGGAACGTGGCCGCGCGGGTGTGGTCGGCGATCACCCGGTAGGGCACGATGGCTGCGGCGCGCTGCGCCGCCGAATGTCCCAGCAGCCGCTGGATGCGGTCGAGGATGGGCGCGAACAGGTCGGTGTCGTAGTTCGTGGGCGCCTGCTGGATCACCGCGGCGATCCGCTCGAGCCCCATGCCGGTGTCCACCCCCGGCCGGGGCAGGGGCGTGCGCGTGCCGTCGGCGGCCTGGTCGTACTGCATGAACACCAGGTTCCAGATCTCCAGCCAGCGCCGACACCCGTTGTCCAGGGCGACACTGCAGTCGGGCCGTCCGCACGTGCAGGCGGCGGGTCCCCAGTCGTAGTGCAGCTCGGAGGTCGGCCCGCAGGGGCCGACGTCGCCCATCGACCAGAAGTTGGTGGCCTCGCCCATGCGCAGCAGGCGCGCCGCCGGAATGCCCAGGGCGCGCCAGGCGGCCTCGGCCTCCTGGTCGCCGTCCAGTACCGTCACCACCAGGCGGTCGTGCGGAATCGCCAGCTCGCGGGTGACGAACTCCCAGGCCCAGGCGATCGCCTCGGGCTTGAAGTAGTCACCGAAGCTGAAGTTGCCCAGCATGAAGAACAGGGTGTGGTGCCGCGGGCTGGGCCCGACGGCCTCCAGGTCGTTGTGCTTGCCCGAGACCCGCAGGCATCGCTGCAGCGTCGCCGCGCGGGTGTACGAGCGCCGCTCGCGGCCCAGGAAGACGTCCTTGAACTGCACCATGCCCGCGTTGGTGAACAGCAGCGTGGGGTCGTCCGCGGGCACGAGCGACGACCCCGGCACGATGACGTGCCCTCGCGCCGCGAAGAACTCCAGGAAGCGCCGCGCTAGGGCCAGGCCGCCGGCCGGCTGGGTCAGGGGCGATGCGGTCACGCCGACGTCGATGGGAGCGTCACCTCGCTCAGCAGCGCCCGGGCCTCGTCCAGCGCCTCGCCGAAGGCAGCCACCACCCGGTCGGTCTGCGCGTCGGTGGCGACCAACGGCGGCGCGAACCGGATCACCTCGGGCCGGTTGAGGGCGTGGAAGCCGAGCACCTGGCGCTGGAACAGGCCGGCCATCACCAGGAACGCCACGTCGGCCTCCCGGAACTCCACGCCCACCAGGCACCCGCGCCCGCGCACCCCGGCGATCAGGTCCGGAGCCGTGGCCGCCAGGCGCGCCAGGCCGGCCAGCAGCCGGTCGCCGATGGCCGTCGCCCGCGCCAGCAGCCCTTCCTCCTGGATCACCCGGATCGTGGCGACCGCGGCCGCCCAGCCCAGGCGGTTGCCGAAGGTGGTGGTGTGCATGTACGGATGCTTGATCAACGGCTCCCAGAGGTGCGGCCGGGCGATCATGGCCCCCACCGGCGCCACGCCGCCGCCCAGCCCCTTGGCGGCGGTGAGGATGTCGGGGACCACCCCCTCCCGCTCGCACGCCCACATGGTGCCCGTGCGCCCCATGCCGGTCTGCACCTCGTCGACGATCAGCAGCGCCCCGGTGCGGTCGCACAGCGCGCGCACGGCCTGCAGGTAGCCGTCGGGCGGGAGGATCACGCCGTTCTCGCCCTGGATCGGCTCCAGGATCACGGCGGCGGTCGCGGGGCCGACGGCGCGTTCCAGGGCGTCGACGTCGCCGTAGGGCACGTGGGTCACCCCGGGCAGCAGGGGCGCGAACGGGGTCCGGTAGAGGTCCCGGCCCGACACCGACAGCGCGCCGAAGGTCTTGCCGTGGAACGCCCCCACCATCGCCACGATCTCGGGCCGGCCGGTGGCCGCCCGCGCCAGCTTGAGGGCGGCCTCGTTGGCCTCGGCGCCGCTGTTGCAGAGGAACACGTACTGCAGGTCCCCGGGCGTCACCTCGGCCAGCAGCGCCGCCAGCTCGGCCATCGGCTCGTTGGGCATGATGCGCACCGACAGCGGCATGCGCTCGAGCTCCCGACGGGCCGCCGCCACCACCTTTGGATGCCGGTGCCCGACGATGAAGACCGCCGGCCCGCACGCGAAGTCGATGAACTCCCGGCCGTACGCGTCGCGGATGATGGCTCCTTCGGCCTCGACCTCCAGGGTCTCCGCGCCGAGGAACTGGAAGCCCCGCGCCCAGGCGGGGTTGAGGTGCTGGGCGTATCGCTGGAGCACCGCCAGCACCCGCGCCTCGATGGGATCGGTCATGTCGGCTCCGTGCCTCCCGCCACGCGCGGCGCTTCCAGCTCGGCGAGCGCGGCACGCGCGCGCCGGACGATCTCGCGCGTCTCCTTGTACTTGATCCGCCGCAGGGCCTCGTCCACCGGAACCCACTCCGCCGCCACGAACCCCTCCTCGCGCTGGGGCCGCACGTCCTCCCCACCCAGGAACTCCAGCAGGTAGTAGCGTACCGTCTTGTCGTAGAACGCGTGCTCGGTGCGCCAGTAGAACGAGTAGCGCTCCTGCCCGAGGTCGCAACACACCCGCAGGTTGGACAGCCCGGTCTCCTCGCGCACCTCGCGCAGGGCCACGGCCTCGGGGGTCTCGCCGCTCTCGATGGTGCCCTTGGGCAGCATCCACTTGCCGCTCTCGTGCCGGAGCAACAGCACCTCCGGCCCCTGCGGCGTCCGGCGGAAGACGACGCCCCCGGCGCTGCGCGCCCGCTTCACCGACCTGCGCCTGTGCACGGCGGTCACGCGCTGTCCCGTCCTCGCAAGAAGAATGAAGCCCGGGCGGTGACCCGGGCTCTCGCGTCGGTCCCGCGCGCCGCGGTCACCCGCGGCCAGCCACAGGTCTCATCCGCGCAGCAGCTCGCGGACGATGCGCTCGACGGTGCGCCCCTCGGCGCGCCCGGCCATGCGGCGCATCAACGGCCCCATGACGCGGCCCACGTCGCGCTCGCTGCTGGCCCCGACCTCGGCGATCACCTCCTGGGCCAGCCGGCGCACCTCGGCCTCGTCGAGGCCGGGCGGCAGGTAGCCCAGCAGGATCGCCAGTTCCAGCTGCTCCCGCTGCACCAGGTCAGGACGCCCGCCCCGCTCGAAGCCTTCGATCGCCTCGCGCCGCCGCTTGACCTCGCGCTGCAGGACCTCGACGATCTCGGCCTCGGTCAGCGGCCGCCGGCGATCGATCTCGGCGTTCTGCAGCGCCGCCCGCGCCAGCCGGATCGTCGAGGTCCGGATGGCGTCCCGCGCCCGCAGCGCCTCCTTGAGATCTGCCTCCAACCGCTCCCGCAGGCCCACGCCCATACGCCCTCAGGCCGGGCCGGTCGCCGCCTACTTGCGACGGCGCTTCGCCGCGCGCGCCAGCTTGCGGCGGCGCCGCTGCCCCGGCGTCTCGTAATGCTCGTGCCGCTTGACCTCGGTGAGAATTCCGGACCGCTTGACCTGCCGCTTGAACCGCTTGAGCGCCGCGTCCAGCGTCTCGTCCTTGCCCACGCGCACTTCGGCCATCGTTCCCCACCCTCTCTCGCGTCCGGACCGGATCCGGATCGCCGGGATGCGGCCGGCCTTCCGTCCCTGACGCCCATACAACAGCCGGCAGGCCCCCGACGCTGGTGCCGGAAGACCCGCCGCCGTCGACCTCCGCGCGGCCGGCGCGCAGGCGTGTATCCCGTGCCGGGCCGTGCGATACAGAAATTATACACCCCGCGAAAAAAGGGTGTCAAAACACCGGGCCCGGCAGGTAGTGTACGGTAGTCTGTGTACTTTCGTTGGGGACCCTTTGAAGGGTCCC
>CAZGNA010000189.1:0-5205 GCA_964526945.1 uncultured bacterium | reverse complement strand
GACGTGTCGGCATTCTTATCAGCGCTACCTCAATGCCGCCGGATTTGGGTTCATATCGGCCACGCCGGGCCCGTACGCTCGCGCCCCGTCGGTGCGAAACGGCCGGCGCCGCACCGCGTCGGCCCCGAAGACCGTGTCGTAGTGCGCGAGGAAGAGCACACGCGCGCGGCCGGTACCGGTGCGCGTCCCCACGAGCACCGGACCGGTGTCCGGGAACTCCAGACGGCGCACCGCAAACCCCAGCAGGTGCAGCTGCGTCTCCACCCACCGGCTGGCAGCCGCCAGCGCCTCCAGCCCGTAGGACCCGGTGTCGAGGTTGACCAGCGTCTCCAGCAGGGCCAGCGCCTCTGGAAGACGGCTCCGGGCCAATGCGAGCGTGTCCTGCGCGGTCATCGGCCCCCGATCCACTCCTCTGCCGGCGGCAGCGGCAGCCGCAGTGCGCGTCCCCGACCGCGCCGACCGGCAGGCCGGAGACGCACCAGGGCTTCCACGTCGCGCCGCAGGTAGAGACGCCGGCGCCGCATCCCCTGTCGGTAGCTGCGCAGAATTCCGCGGCTGACGTAGGCGTACAGCGTCTGCGGCTTGACGCCCAACAACGCGCACGCCTCTGCGGCTGTCAGGTACTCCTGCTCGTCGATGCGCACGACCATGGCTGCACCGCCCTCACCCGCGCGCCGCTCGCTCCCCGCCCGACGACGTGGCCCGACGGGCTCGACGCGCCGACCAATGAGCCCGCCCTCCAGGCCTGCGGTGTCTCCGACCGGCAGTCGACCACAGCCACGCAATCAAGACGCACCGCTGCCGCCACCCGGCTGACCGGCCGTTCTTGATTGAAGTTGATTCTACCTGCTTGACATTGACTCCTGCTTTTCCCATCATGGGCCTCACCGGCGCGGCGACACGTTGGTGACCACCGCCCAGCCAGCAGGCGTCGTCAGCACCGTCTGGACGCGGGGGCGAGGGGGCAACTGATCGAGGTCCCGCACTCTGAGGAGCACAACAGCAGGCCCCAACGTCCACCACCGACCCAGGGTGGCAGCATCCTCGGTGTGCTCCACGTCGACGTCGAGGACGTACTCGGGGAAGTTCAGCGCGGCGCCGCGAAAGACGACGACCCGAGCCCCCGGCCGCACCAGCCGCGTGATCGCCGCACCGATCTGTCGCCAGGGCCACAGCCGCGGCCAGTGGACCGCAAGGCCGCGCTCCGCAAGTCCCCAGGCCACCAGCGCGCCACCGGCGAGGAGCGCGACGGCCGTCCGGGGGCGGCCGGCGAGCGCGAGCACGGCAAACAGCACCAGCGTGCCGGCCAGCGCCAGCGCAAAGGGCGCCACGATGGGCAGGTACAGGCCGGCCTCGTCCGGAAAACGGCCCGCCAGCCACGCGGCCGTGAGCGCGAGCGCGGGCGCGGCGACGAGCACCCCGCCCCAGGCCGCCCCGCGCAGGGCGCGCGGTGCGTCCCACGTCGAGGTCACCGCACGCGCGGTCAGCACGGCCAGCGGCGGATAGATGGGGTGGAGGTAGCGGAAGACCTTGTCGGTCGCCGATACGGACAGCAGCAGGAACACGCCGGCAGCCCAGATGGCGCACACCCGCACCGACGGCGGACCGCCGCGCACCCCGCGCCATCCCGTGCGCAGCGCCCCGGGCACCAGCGGGGTCCACGGGAGGAATCCGACCAGGAGCACGGGGACGTAGGCCAGCACCGCCTGCCACAGCGGGGGCAACGCAGAGATCCGCGGGCTGAAGAAGCGCCCGGGACCCAGGTTCCCCCCGAGGAAGAACGCCTCGGCGAACGGCCGGCCCTGCCGGATGAGGCCGACCACGAACCACGGTGCGCCTACGAGGACCAGCACCGCCAGACCCATCGCCGCCGCGCGCCACGGCCAGCCGCGCACCTCGCCCGCCCGGCGTGCCAGCAGCCATTCGCCGCCGGCTGTCATGGCGAAGATCGCCACGGCCACCACGCCCTTGGCGAGCACCGCCAGCGCCAGCCACAACCCCGCCGCGGCCGCCGACCGCACGCGCCCGTCGCGCCTGTACGCGAGGTACGCCAGGTGCGCGAGCGCCAGGAAGAACGAGAGCGCCACGTCTTGCTGTGGGGTCAGGCTCTGGTAGAGCACCTGCACGGCGGTGAGCAGCACCAGGGCCGCAAGCAGCGCCTCTTCCCGGCGCGCGTGCAGGCGGGCCAGCCTGTAGGTGACGGCCGCCAGGCCCAGCGTCATCAGCAGCTGCCAGCCGCGCAGGCCCGCGTCGCTCTCGCCGGCGACGCGGAGCGACGCCGCGATGAGCCAGATCGTCAGCGGGGGCTTGTCGACGACCCAGTCCTGGGTGAATCGCAGCGTCAGCCACTCGCCGGAGCGGAGCACGTTCTTCGCAATGCGCCCGTAGAGCGCCGCATCACCGTCGACGTGCGGCAACGGCGCCGCCGCCAGCACCAGCGCACCGGCTGCCCACAGCAGCCACGTCCACACCCGCACCGCCATGGCCCCTTCCACTATAGCGGGTGCCGGACCACCGGGCCGGGCAGGGCCCGCACGACCGGGCCCGGCGTGGATCGTCGCCGCGAACATCCGGCGGCCGCCCGATGGCTAGGCCCCGGTCGGCCGGCTATCGTATGCTGTAGCTGGACTTGCACCGACATCGGGCAGGGGCGCGCGCCTGCGCCGTCCTGCCGACAGGGGGTAGCCGACGATGAGAAGAGCGATCGCAGGCCTCGCCGCTGTGGTGGCGCTGGCCGCAGGGGTGAGCCTGACCGGACCGACCGCGGCGAGCCCCACCGACGGGCCGACGCTGGTTGCGCAGGCCCCGCGCATCCAGCTCGAGTTCTGGCACGGTCTGCGGGGGCCGCTGGGCGAGGCCCTGGAATCGATCGTCGCGGGCTTCAACGCCTCCCAGACGCGCTACCAGGTCAACGCCACGTTCAAGGGATCGTATCCCGAGACGATGGTGGCGGCCATCGCCGCGTTCCGGGCGGGCAACGCGCCCCACATCGTGCAGATGTTCGAGGTCGGCACGGCCACCATGATGGCGGCCAAGGGGGCGATCAAGCCCGTGTACGAGCTCATGCGGGAAGCGGGCATCCCCTTCGACCCCAGCATCTACCTGCCGGCGGTCCGCAGCTACTACAGTGACGCCGCCGGCCGCATGGTCTCCCTGCCGTTCAACACCTCGACGCCGGTCCTGTGGTACAACAAGGACGCCTTCCGCCGGGCCGGCCTGAACCCCGACGCGCCACCCAAGACCTGGAACGAGGTACGGGCGGCGGCCCAGCGCATCCGGGCGGCCAACGCCGCGCCCTGCGGGCTGTCCACGGCGTGGCCGACGTGGGTGCAGGTGGAGAACTTCGGCGCGATCCACGACGTGCCGTTCGCCACGAAGGCCAACGGGTTCGAAGGCACCGACGCCGAGCTCACGCTCAACCAGCCGCTGTACGTCCGCCACCTGCAGTTCCTGCTGGACATGCTCCGGGAGGGGACCTTCAAGTACGGCGGGCGCGACGCCGCCGGCGACGCGCTGGGGCCCTCGGGCGAGTGCGCGATGCTCACGGCGTCGTCGGCCCTGTTCGCCCGCTACCAGCGCGAGGCGAAGTTCGACTGGGGCGTCACGTTCCTGCCCTACTACGACGACGTGAAGGGGGCGCCGAAGAACTCCATCATCGGCGGCGCCAGCTTCTGGGTGATGACCGCGCCGCGGCGGACCGCCGAGGAGTACCGCGGGGTCGCCGAGTTCTTCCGCTACGTGAGCTCGCCCGAGGCGTCGGCGAAGTGGCACATGGAGACCGGCTACGTGCCCATCACCTTCACCGGCGCCCAGCTGGCGCGTGCCACGGGCTTCTACCAGCGGAACCCGTGGGCGGAGATCCCCATCAAGCAGCTCACCCGCACACCACCCACGCGGAACTCGCGCGGCCTGCGGCTGGGCAACCTCGTGGAGATCCGGGTGGTGCTCTACGAGGAGATGGAACGGGCGTTCCAGGGGCAGCAGACGGCGCAGCAGGCGATGGACAACGCCGTGCGCCGCGGGAACCAGATCCTACGCCGCTTCGAGCGCACCGCAGGGCTGTAGGGGCACGAGGGGTGCCGGTCGGGCGGGGCATGGGCAACCGCCCCGCTCGACCGGCCGGGACCGGCGTGCCCACAGGCAGTCCGGGCCGCGGTCGCACGTCGCCCGACGCGCACACGGTCATGGCGCCCACGCCATGGCGTGATCGTTCACGAGGCGGGCCGTCGCCAGCGGGGGATCGGTGTCTGCACCGCGCCCGTGCCCGGCGCAGGTCCTTCCAGCCCGTGCTCCGTCCCACCGTCGTCCTGGCCAGCCTCGCCGCCCTGGCGACGGCGGTGCTCCCCGCCGGTCTGGTGCAGACGCTCACGGTGGACGTGCACGCCCATCGGGGCGGCGCAGGGCTCGCTCCCGAGAACACGCTGGCCGCCTTCCGCAACGCCATCGCGCTGGGCGCTGACGTCCTCGAGCTCGACCTGCACGTCTCCAAGGACGGCGAGCTCGTGGTGATCCACGACCCCACCGTCTCCCGCACGACCACCGGCCGCGGGTACGTCCACGAGCTGACCGTGGCGGACCTCAAACGCCTGGACGCGGGCGTGCACTTCCACCCCCGGTTCGCCGGCGAGCGCATCCCGACCCTGGGCGAGGTGCTGGCGCTGGTGGCCACCCAGGCCCCGCCCCACGTGCGGCTCAACATCGAGACCAAGTACCCCTCGCCCGGCCAGTATCCCCCTCCGCCACCCGACTTCGAGGCCAAGGTGATTGAGCAGGTGCGCGCCGCCGGCCTGCTGGACCGCGTGATCGTGCAGTCGTTCCACTACCCCTCGATCCGCAAAGTGAAGGCCCTGGCGCCCATGGTGCGCACCGCGGCGCTGCGCGCGGCGCGCGATCCGACCTTCGACCCCGTCGCCGTGGTGCGAGAGGTCGGCGCCGACCTGTGGGCCCCGCAGGCCGACCAGGTCACCGCTACCGTCGTGGAGACGTTGCACCGCGCGGGCATCCCCGTGGTGCCCTGGACCGTGAACACGCCCGCCGAGATGGAGCGCCTGCTGGATGCGGGGATCGGCCGGCTGTCGGGCGATGGCATCATCACCGACTACCCGGACCGTCTGCTCCAGGTCCTGCGCGCCCGCGGGATCCGGCGGTGAGGGGCGCCGGCGTCCAGGCGACCGGGGCGCCGGGGGATCGTGTCGCCCGCAGGCG
>CAZGNA010000188.1:0-5226 GCA_964526945.1 uncultured bacterium | reverse complement strand
GTACCTGGCGCGCGCGGCCCGCAGGCAGCGGCCGCAGGTCGCGCTGGTGGAGAGCCGCGGGCAGGGGCTGGAGCCCGCGGTGGTGGAGGCCGTGGCCGGCTGCGGGATCCCGCGCGTGGTGAGCGTGGCCCGGTCGCTGGCAGCCTGCGCCCACGACCTGCTCGCCTGGCAGCGCGCGGGGTACCGGGTCGAGCGCGTCTGCCCGGTCGATCTGCTGCCGCACACCAGCCACGTGCACGTGGTCGTCGGGTTGCGCCGTGCCGACGGCGGGTGAGCCCGCGCCTGTGCTACAATGCCCGGTGAGCCCATGGCCGACGTCTTCGTGCACTGCCACCTGCACACCGAGTACTCCCTGCTCGACGGCGCCGCGCGGATCGAGCCGCTGGTCAAGGCGGCAGCCGCCATGGGCATGCCCGCCCTGGCCATCACCGATCACGGCGCCATGTACGGCGTCATCGAGTTCTACCTGCAGGCGCGCCAGCACGGGCTGAAGCCCATCATCGGCGTCGAAGCCTACGTCGCGCCGCGCCGGCACACCGACCGCGACCCCAAGCTCGACGCCACCCCCTCGCACCTGGTGCTGCTGGCGGTCGACCTGCAGGGCTACCGGAACCTGCTGCGGTTGACGACCCACGCCCACCTCGACGGGTTCTACTACAAGCCCCGGATCGATCGTGAGTTGCTGGCCCGCCACCACCAGGGGCTGGTGGCCCTGTCGGGGTGTCTGCAGGGCGAGGTGACCCGGGCGCTGGTGCGCGACGACTACCGTGCGGCCCGCGAGATCGCCGCGACCTACCGGGACATCTTCGGGCCCGACCGCTTCTTCCTGGAAGTGCAGGACCACGGCCTCCCCGAGCAGCGGGTGAACATCCAGGGGATGCGGCGGCTGGCCGCCGAGCTGGGGCTGCGCCTGGTGGCGACCAACGACGTGCACTACGTGCGGCGCGACGAGGCCGACGCCCAGGACGCCCTGATGTGCATCCAGATGAACGTGACCCTGGAGGCGACCGACAAGCCGCGCATGGGGGCGGTGCCGGAGTTCTACCTCAAGAGCCCGGCGGAGATGGCCCAGCGGTTCGCCGAGCTGCCCGACGCGCTGCGGACGACGGTGGAGATCGCCGAACGGGTGCACCTGGAGCTGGAGCTGGGCCGGCCCAAGCTCCCCCACTTCCCCGTGCCCGAGGGCGAGACGCCCGATTCGTACCTGCGCCAGCTGTGCGAGGAGGGGCTGCGGCGGCTCTACGGGCGGCCGCAGCCGCAGGCCCAGGCACGCCTGGACGAGGAGCTCCGCGTCATCGCCCAGATGGGGTACGCGCCCTACTTCCTCATCGTGTGGGACTTCGTGACGTTCGCGCGGCGCCGCGGCATCCTCACCACCGTCCGGGGCTCGGCGGCCGGCAGTCTGGTCCTCTACACCCTGGGCGTCACCGACGTGGACCCGCTGGCCTACCGGCTGCCCTTCGAGCGCTTCCTGAACCTGGAGCGCTACACGATGCCCGACATCGACGTCGACTTCATGGACAGCCGCCGCGACGAGGTGATTCGCTACGTGATCGACAAGTACGGTGCCGATCACGTGGCCCAGATCATCACCTTCGGCACCATGGGCGCGCGCCAGGCCGTGCGCGACGTCGGGCGGGTGCTGGGGCTGCCCTACGGCGACGTCGACCGGATCGCCAAGCTCATCCCGTTCAACGCCACCATCGACGAGGCCGAGCGGGCGGACCCCGAGCTGCGCCGCGCCGCCGACGAGTCCCCCCAGGTCCGGCGGCTGCTGGAGCTGGCGCGCCGGCTCGAGGGCGTCGCCCGGCACGCCAGCACCCATGCTGCCGGCGTCATCATCTCCCGCGACCCCCTGATCGAGCTGGTGCCGCTGCAGCGCGCCACCCGCGGCGACCTGGTGATGACCCAGTACGACATGGACGCCGTGGAGAAGATCGGGCTGCTGAAGATGGACTTCCTGGGGCTGTCGTACCTGACGATCCTGCACCGCGCCCTGGAGATCATCCGGCAGACCCGCGGGGTCACCATCGACCTCAAGCGCATCCCGCTGGACGACCGCGCGACGTTCGAGCTCCTGTCCCGGGGCGATACCGTCGGCATCTTCCAGCTGGAGGGCGCCGGGATGACGCGCTATCTCAAGGAGCTCAGGCCGACCCGCATCGAGGACATCTTTGCCATGGTGGCGCTGTTCCGGCCGGGCCCCATGGCCAACATCCCGGCCTACATCCGCCGCAAGCACGGGGCCGAGCCCATCACGTACCTGCACCCGCTCATGGAGCCCGTGCTGGCCGACACCTACGGGGTGATGGTCTACCAGGAGGACGTCATGGCCGTCTGCCAGGCGGTGGCCGGGTTCACGCTGGCCGAAGCCGACGTCCTCTGCTACGCCATCCGCAAGAAGATCAAGGACCGGCTGGAGGCGCAGCGCGAGAAGTTCCTGGCCGGCTGCCGCCAGCAGGGCGTGCCCCGCAAGGTGGCCGAGCAGATCTGGGAGCAGTTCGAGCCCTTCGCCCGCTACGGGTTCAACCGCGCCCACGCTGCCTGCTACGGCCTGATCGCCTACCAGACCGCCTACCTCAAGGCCCACTACCCCGCCGAGTACATGGCGGCGGTGCTCAGCGTCGAGGCGCAGGGGCAGGACTGGATGACGAAGGTGGCCGGCGCGGTGGCGGAGTGCCAGCGCATGGGGATCCCGGTGCTGCCGCCCGACGTCAACGCGTCGGCGGACACGTTCACCGTGGTGGGCGAGACGATCCGGTTCGGGCTCGCGGCGGTGAAGCACGTCGGCCAGGGCGCGGTGGAGGAGATCCTGCGGGCGCGGGCGGCCGGTGGGCCGTTCCGATCGCTGGCGGACCTGGTCGCGCGTGTCGACACCCGGGTGGTGAACAAGCGCGTGCTGGAGAGCCTGATCAAGGCCGGGGCCTTCGACTCGCTGGGCCGACCCCGGGCGGCGCTGTTGCAGGAGCTGGACGGCGTCCTCAACGCCGGCCAGCGTCTGGCCCGGGCGCGCGCGGCGGCCCAGACCGGGCTGTTCGGCGATGCCGGCGGGACGGACGACGCCGAGGTCCCGCCGGCACCGGTCGAGGAGTTCTCCCGCGCCGAGCTGCTGGCCATGGAGAAGGACATGCTCGGGCTCTACGTCTCCGGCCACCCGCTGGCGGCGGTCCGCGAGCGCCTGGCCGCGCGGATCACGGCGACGATCGACCAGCTGGTCGAGCTGCGCGACCGCAGCGAGGTGGTCGTGGGCGGCCTGATCACCGCGCTGAAGCGGACCACCACCCGGGCAGGCGCCGCCATGGCGTTTCTGACGCTGGAAGACCTCACGGGCAGCGTGGAGGTCATCGTGTTCCCCAAGACCTACGAGGCGGCGCACCTCGTGCTCAAGCGCGACGCCGTGGTGATCGTGCGCGGCCGGGTGGACGTGGCCGAGCAGCAGGTGAAGGTGCTGGCCGAGGCCGTGCTGCCCCTGGACGACGCGCCCGGGGCCGGAGCGGCCAACGGCGGCGCCGAGGTGCTGCACGTCGTCGTGGACGCGGACCGCCATGGCGAGGCCGGCCTGCACCGGCTGCGGGCGGTGCTCCAGCGGCACGCTGGCGACCGGCGCGTCCTGCTCACGGTGCGCGCCGCGGGCCGCGAGGTGCGCATGCAGGCGGGCGCGCTGGGCGTGGCGCCCGGGCCGCGGGTGATCGAGGCCGTCGAGGCGTTGCTGGGCCCCCAGACGGCCCGCTGGCTGCCAGCCGACCATGGCTGACCCGCCCGCCGCCCTCGGCGCGTCCGGGGACCAGGAGGCGGCCCCTGCGACCCCGGAGGTGATCGCCGCGCACGCCGGGACGGATGCGCAGCCGGCCGGCACGCGGCCCTCCGGACGCGCGGCGACGTTTCCCTGGCGTCTGGCCGCGTTGCTGGTGGGGATCGCTGCGGGCGGTGCGTATCTCGCCGGCACCCGCAGCGTCCCCGTGCCGCCCACGTTCCCCGAGGAGACGGCCGCCGTGCGCGCACCCGCGCCGGCGTTCGTGCTCCCCTCGCTGCGAGACCCCGGGACGATCGCGCTGCAGGAGTTCCGCGGTCAGGTGGTGGTGCTCAACTTCTTCGCCTCGTGGTGCAAGCCGTGCGAGCTGGAGGCCGCCGACCTGCAGCGGACGTGGGAGGCGGTGCAGGGCCGGGGCGTCGTGCTGCTGGGGATCGCCATCCAGGACCGCGACGAGGACGCGCGGCAGTTCCTCCGTAGGCACGGGCTGACCTACCCGGCGGCGATCGATCGCGACAACCGCGTGGCCGACGCCTACCGCGTCACCGGGATCCCCACGACGGTCTTCGTCGACCCGTGGGGCCGGCTGGCCGGCCGCCACGTGGGCGTCTTCGTGGGAGCGGACGGCCGGGCGCGCCTGCAGGCCCGCATCGAGGCGGCGCGCCGGAGCACGCCGTGACGCGCCGCGCCCGGGCCAGGGTCGCGGGCCTCCAGCTGGTGGCCGCCGTCGTGCTGCTGGGGCTGGGCTTCCTGTTCGTGGTGCAGTTTCGGGCCGGGCGCCTGCTCAGTGCCCAGCCGGAGGTGCCCACGCGCAACATCTACGCCATGGCGACGCTGCTCCAGCAGGAGCGCGCGGCCCGCGCGGCGCTGGAGGGCCGGGTCGCGGAGCTCGCGCAGCAGCTGGCCCAGTACGAGCGCACCGCGGCCGAGGGGAAGACGCTGGCCGCGGCCATGAGCAAGGAGCTGGAGCACCTGCGGGTGCAGGCCGGGCTGCGCGCGATGCAGGGGCCCGGTGTGGTGGTCGTGGTCCAGGACGCTCCACAGAAGAGCGCCGGGGCGCCCGTGGTGGTCACCTACCATGACCTGGTGGCCATCGTCAACGAGTTGTGGGCCGCCGGGGCGGAGGCGGTGGCGGTGAACGGCCAGCGCGTGGTGGCCACCACCGGGTTCGGCCAGGTGGGGGGGACGATCGTGGTCGATCTCCAGCGGCTGGTCGCACCGTTCACCATCGTGGCGCTGGGGGATCCGGCCACGCTGGAGGGTGCGCTCACGATCCGGGGCGGCGTGGTGGAGGGCCTGCGGGCCCTGGGACTGTCGATCAGCATCACGCGGCAGGGGACCCTGACCGTCCCCGCCCATCGGGGCGGCGTGAAGTTCGAGCACGCGCGGCCGGTCGAGTGATGGACGACGGGTCCACCGGCGGCGTCTGGGACGTCGTCATCGCGGGCGCATCGTTCGCCGGGCTGGCGGTGGCC
>CAZGNA010000187.1:0-5245 GCA_964526945.1 uncultured bacterium | reverse complement strand
TCGCACCGGGCGCATCGCCGCCGCGGGTCGTCGTAGCCGACGGGCTGGATGCGCTGGGCCTCGAGCGCCTGCGCGCCCGGGCCCGCGTGGACGTCTTCGGCGGGCTCGACGAGGCCGGGTTGATCGAGGCGCTGCAGGGCGCCGACGCCGTGATCGTGCGCAGCCGCAGCCGGCTCACCGCCCGGGTGCTGGAGGCGGCGCCGCGCCTGCGGGTGGCGGCCCGCGCGGGCGTCGGGGTGGACAACATCGACGTGGACGCCGCGACGCGGTGCGGCATCCTGGTCCTGAACACCCCGGAGAGCAGCACCGTCAGCACCGCCGAGCACACCATGGCGCTGCTGCTGGCGCTGGCGCGCTGGATCCCGCAGGCCCACGCGTCGCTGGCGCGCGGCGAGTGGCGGCGCGAGGCGTTCGTGGGGAGCGAGCTCTACGGCAAGACCCTGGGCGTCATCGGGTTGGGGAAGATCGGCGCCGAGGTGGCGCGGCGCGCGCAGGCGTTCGGGATGCGGGTGATCGCCCACGATCCGTACATCAGCGAGGACCGGGCCGCGCGCCTGGGCGTCCAGCTGGTCGACCTGCCGGCGCTGCTGGCAACGAGCGATGCGGTCACGCTGCACGTGCCGCTGACGCCACGCACGGTGCGGCTGTTGGGGCCCGAGCACCTGCGGCGCATGAAGCCCGGCGCGTGGCTGGTCAACTGCGCGCGTGGAGGGCTCGTGGACGAAGACGCCCTGCTGGCGGCGCTGGAGGCGGGTCACCTGGGCGGTGCGGCCCTGGACGTGTTCGAGCACGAACCCCCGCAGCGGCGCGCCCTGCTGGCGCATCCGCGGGTGGTGGCGACACCGCACCTGGGCGCGTCCACGCGCGAGGCGCAGCGCTCGGTCGCCGTCGACGTCGCCGAGCAGGTGCTCGACGCGCTGGACGGGCGGCCGGTGCGCGGCGCGGTCAACGCGCCGGCGCTGGTGGGCGAGGCCTGGCAGCGGCTGCAGCCCTACCTGGTCCTGGTGCGCGCCCTGGGCCTGCTGGCGCAGCAGCTCGCCGACGGCCAGATCGAGGCGGTGGAGCTGCGCTCCGCGGGCGCGGTGGCGCAGGAGGACCCGGCGCCGCTGACGGCCGCCTTCCTGGTGGGGCTGTTCGCCGGCGTCTCGGCACGGCCCGTCAACATGGTGAACGCACCGGTGCTGGCGCGCGAGCACGGCATCCGCACCAGCGCGGTGCGCGAGGAGGAGAGCGAGGACTTCCAGAGCCTGGTGGCCGTCACGGTCCGGACCACCCGCGGGCCGCTGGTGCTGGCCGGGACGCTCTTTGGCCACCGGGAGCCGCGCATCACCCGCATCGGCGACTTCCGGCTCGACCTGATCCCGGCCCGCCAGCTGCTCTTCGTGTGGAACGCGGACCGGCCGGGGATGATCGGCAAGGTGGGAACGCTGCTCGGCGCGCACGCCATCAACATCGCCAACATGCACGTGGGCCGCATCGCGCCCGGCGGGGGAGCGTTGATGGTGCTGACCGTGGACAGCGACGTCCCCGCCGAGGTGCTCGCGGCGCTGGCCCGGCTCGAGGGGATCAGCGCCGTGCGCGCGGTGCGCCTGGACTGAGCGACGGCGGCCGCACGCCGCGGGAGGCACGACGATGCTCGACCTCAAGAAGATCCGCGACGCGCCCGACCGCTACCGGGCGGGGCTGCGCAAGCGAGGGCTGGATCCCGGCGCCATCGACGCGGTGCTGGACGCCGACCGCCGGCGCCGGGAGCTGCTGGCGCAGATCGAGGCGCTGCGCGCCGAGCAGAACCGCGCCTCGGCCGAGGTGCCGCGCCTGACGGGCGAGGCACGCCAGGGCCGCATCGCGACGCTGCGAGACCTGGCCGAGCGGCTGCGGGCGCTGGAGCCGGCCCTGGAGCGGGCCGAGGCCGACCTCGACCGCCTGCTGCGGGCCCTGCCCAACCAGCCCGACGACAGCGTGCCCGACGGGCTGGACGCCTCGGCCAACGTGGTCGTGCGCACCTGGGGCGAGCCGCCGCGGTTCGCCTTCCCGCCGGCCGACCACGTCGACCTGGGCACCCGCCTGGGCATCCTGGACTTCGAGCGCGGGGCCAGGGCGGCGGGCTCGCGCTTCTACTACCTGAAGGGCGACGGCGTGCTCCTGGAGCTGGCGCTGGTGCGCCTCGCCGTCGACCTGCTGCTGGCCGAGGGCTTCGTGGTGATGGAACCGCCCATGCTGGTGCGCACCAGTGTCATCACGGGCGCCTGGGGCGGGGTGACGTTCGACCCGCAGCAGACCTACAAGGTGGAAACTGACGACCTGGCCCTGATCGGCACCAGCGAGCAGTCCCTGGCCGCCTACCACATGGACGAGATCCTGGACGGGGCCCGCCTGCCCCTGCGCTACGGGGGGCTGTCGTGGTGCTTTCGCCGGGAGGCGGGGTCCTACGGCCGGGACGTCCGCGGGCTGTACCGGGTCCATCAGTTCTTCAAGGTCGAGATGTTCTCGTTCGCCCACCCCGCCCGCTCGGCGGACGAGCACGAGTACCTGGTCAGCCTGGAGGAACGCTACGTACGCGCCCTGGGCCTGCCCCACCGCGTGGTGCTGCTGTGCGGCGGCGACCTGGGGCTGGCCATGGCCAAGACCTACGACGTCGAGACGTGGATGCCCGGCCGCGGTGGGTGGGGCGAGACGCACTCGTGCAGCAACGCTCACGACTTCCAGGCGCGCCGGCTGGGTATCAAGTACCGTGAGGGCCCGCGGGGGTCCACGGAGTTCGTCCACACCCTGAACGGGACGCTGGTGGCGACCAGCCGGATGCTGATCGCGCTCCTGGAGAACTACCAGCAGGCCGACGGCTCGGTGCGCGTGCCGGAGGTCTTGCAGCCCTACCTCGGCGGTCGCACGGTGCTGCGCCCCCCGTCCCCGGGCGCCCCGTGATCGCCCTGCTCGCCGGCGTGGCGCTGGCGTGCGGGTTCGTCCTGGCAGCGCGCGGCGGCTCCGGCGGGCCCGTCCGCTGGCTCGCGTGGGCGGGGGTCGCCGTGGGCGGCGCGGGCGCCTTCTACTGGGACCACCCGCCGTTCGTCTACCTGGCCGACCTGCTCGGCTACTACTACGCCCTGGTGATGCTGGTGGTCTTCTACACCTCTGCGGGCGCGCTGGTGGGCGCTGTCTACCGGTACCTCGCGCGCTCCCCCGGCCCTCTGCGGCGCTAGGCGCCCTCCCGCGACTCCGGGTGCCCGGGGGGCTGCCACAGGACCGGAGCGCACACCTTCCCCGCTGGGCTGCCGGAGCACCCGCCGGCCCGGCAGGACACCCGCCCGGCCAGCACGAACTGCCGCCCTACAGTCTCCACGATGTCGTGTCCCCAGGGGGGTGAGAGCGCAGTCGCAGCCGCGCCGTGTACGAGCACTCTTCCGGCCAACGCCCTACTCCGCCACGCGGAGGGGCACCGCAAGGGAGGGAGATAGATGTCGGAGGAAGTGAGCCGGAGAGAGTTCCTGAAGTCCCTGGGCGTGACCGTAGGGGCCGCGGCGGTCGGCGGCCTCGCCGGGCAGGCCCTCCAACCGACGCCGGTCGAGGCGCAGGCACCACCGCGCGGGCGCATCCCCGACACGCCCTACAAGACCGGGCACATGACGTTCCTCTCGGGTCCAGCCGCGGTGCTCGGTGAGCAGTCACGCAAGGGCCACCTGCTCGCCGCCGAGGAGATCAACGCCAAGGGCGGGTTGCTCGGCAAGCGCAAGATCGAGACGATCTTCGCCGACGAGGCCGCCGGCACCGACGCCAACGTGAAGGAACTCAAGCGGATGAAGCTGGAGGCGAAGATCGACTGCTTCACGGGCGTCATCTCCAGCGGCAACACCCCGGCCCTGGGACCCGTCGCCGAGGACCTGAAGGTGCTGACGCTCTTCACCGACGGCTGCACCGACTTCCTGTTCGACAAGGCGGTGCCCAACCCGAAGTACATCTTCCGTCTCACCAACATCCAGTCGGCCGACGGGGTGATGTGCGCCCTCGCGGTCGCCCAGGCCTGGCCCGAGGTGCGCAGGATCGCCCACATCCACCCCGACTACTCGTACGGGCGCAACGCCTTCGACCACTTCACGGTGGCGATCCAGAAGCTGCTGCCGGGCACCGAGGTCGTCTCGGAGGCCTGGCCGAAGCTCGGCACCACCGACTTCACGGCGCACATCACCAAGACCCTGTCGGCCAAGCCCGACCTGCTGGTCTCGGCGGTCTGGGGCGGCGACTACATCGCCTTCTACAAGCAGGCGCTGGGCTACGGGCTGTTCAAGCAGATGAAGTTCGCCAGCACCATCGCCTTCGGCGTGGCGCCCCACGCCATCGGGAAGGACCATCCGGAGGGCATCGTGGCCGGCGTGCACGCCAACTACTACTGGACGTTCCCGCCGGGCAACAAGTGGCCGCTCAACAACCTGTTCGTGCGCAAGTTCTTCAACCGGTGGAAGGAGTACCCCAACTTCGAGGCCGAGGGCGCCTACGTGGCGCTGTACATGCTGAAGGAGGCCATCGAGAAGGCCAACCGCCTGGTGGGCGGCTGGCCCGACGACGAGGCGATCATCGCCATGCTCGAGGGCATGATGTACCCCGGCCCGGCCGGGTACTACTACATCCGCCCCGACAACCACCAGGCCTACAAGGACGCCATGACGGGGTTCGCCAAGAACGACCCCAACTACCCGTTCCTCATCCTCGACCCGAGCACGGTCATCACCGTGCCGATCCGCAACATCACCGCGCCGCCGGGCTACCCGCGGGGCGAGCCCACCACCACGTACAAGTGGATTCAGGAGACCTGGCCGCGCGTGCGTGGGTGAGGGCGGCAGGGCTGCGTGCGGGGGCAGCGCCCTGTTGGGGCGCTGCCCCCGCGTCTGTGCGCCGTACCGCCATGACGTGCAGGCCCCTGCGGCACCCTATGGAGCCGCGTCACCCGACGCGCTCCCCCACCTTCGTGACGGGCACACGCGCAGGCGTCGCCCTCTGGCGCGCACGCCGCCGGATGCGCTGGCAGATGCGTTGCCTGGTGGCCCTCGCCCTGGTGCTGGCCGCAGGCGTGGGCCCGGTGCAGGCGGGCCACGAGCTCGCCTACTCGCCGGCGTTCTACCCGCACGAGATCCATATCGAGCCCGCCGGCGCCGATGCCGCCGCGCGGCTGCGGCGTGGCGCGCTGCACGCGCTCGTGGGCCTCGACCCGTTCGCGCCGGGCGCGCTGCCGGCCGATGTGGCGGCCGTCGCGTCG
>CAZGNA010000186.1:0-5249 GCA_964526945.1 uncultured bacterium | reverse complement strand
ACGGCGCTGGTGGCGCTGGCCGCCCTGGCGGCCGCGGTGTTTGGAGGGCTGCTGGCCGTGCTGTGGCGTCGGCCCGGCGCGGCCGTGCTGCACTTGCCGGCTGGCAGCGCGGTGAGCCGGCGCCGGTTCCTGACCCGCTCCCTCACGCTGGTCGCCGCGCTGGGCGGTGCCGCTGTGGCGGCTCACTGGCTGACCGCGCGGGTCGCGCACGCCGCCGCCGCGGCCGCCACGCTCTTCCAGCGCATCAGGGGCCTGCCGCCCGAGGTGACACCCACGGAGAAGTTCTACGTGGTCAGCAAGAACCCACCGGGACTCGACCCGAAGCTCGACGCCGCGCGCTGGCGCCTGGAGATCACCGGGCTCGTGGCCAAGCCCGTCGTGCTCACCTACGAGCAGCTGCGCGCCCTCCCTGCGGTCGAGCGGTACCACACCCTGGAGTGCATCAGCAACGAGGTGGGCGGCGACCTGATCGGCAACGCCCGGTGGAAGGGCGTGCGCTTCCGCGACCTCATCGCGCTGGCGGGCGGGGTGAGCCCCACGGCGGTGCGCTTCGCGCTCCGGTGCGCTGACGGGTACACCGAAGGCCTGGGGATTGCCGAGGCGCTGCACCCCGACACGATGCTGGCCTACGAGATGAACGGCGCGCCGCTGCCCCCTGCCCACGGCTTTCCGGCGCGGCTGCTGGTGCCGGGGCTGTTCGGGATGAAGAACCCCAAGTGGCTGACGAAGATCGAGGCCGTCGCCACCCACTTCACCGGGTACTGGCAGGCGTCGGGGTGGAGCGACGAGGCCGTGGTCAAGACCACGTCGATGTTCCGCGTGCCCTCAGGGCGCAGCGTGGGCCGGGCGCCCGACGGCGCCGTCGAGCTCGGGGGCATCGCCTACGCCGGCGATCGCGGCATCGCCGAGGTGGAGGTCAGCACCGACGACGGCAAGACCTGGACGAAGGCCGCGGTCAAGCCGCCACTGGGCAAGTACACCTGGGTGCTGTGGGCCGCGCTGTGGACACCGACCGGCCCCGGCACCTACGTCCTCAAGGTCCGGGCGCGCGACGGCACCGGCGTGCTGCAGACGGCCCAGGAGGCTCCCACGCTGCCCGACGGAGCCAGCGGCTACCACACGATCCGGATCCGGGTGCGCTGACGGGTAATGCTCCTGGCCCGCGGCCTGCTGTCGCGATGAGCAGGAGCGCTGCACCCACCGCGCGAACCTCTTCGGGGCTGGATGCCCCCGCGCGGGTTTCCTGTCCCGCACCGGATCCATCCCCGGGTGCCCCAAGACCGCACCTGTGCGTCCCAGGAGGGCGGCGTGGCGAACTCCTACGACCTGGTGATCATCGGCGGCGGCCCCGCGGGCTACGTGGGGGCCGTGCGCGCGGCGCAGCTCGGGCTGCGCACGGCCCTGGTCGAGCGCGACAAGCTCGGCGGCATCTGCACGCACTGGGGCTGTATCCCCACCAAGGTCTTGCTGCACACCGCCGAGCTGGTCGAGCGCCTACGCGCCGCGCAGGCGCTGGGGCTGGAGGGTGGCCCGCTGACCGTGAACTACGCGCGGCTGCAGCAGCGCAAGGCCGAGGTGGTCGAGCGGCTCCACCGCGGCGTCCAGTACCTGATGCGCAAACACCAGATCGACGTCTTCTACGGCACCGGGCGCTTCGAGCGGGCCGACCGGGTGGCGGTGGCCCTCAACGACGGCTCGGACACCGTGCTCGAGGTCGCCCACGTCCTGGTGGCCACGGGCTCGACGGCCCGCAGCGTGCCCGGCATCGCCATCGACAACAAGCGCGTCCTGGACAGCAGCGGCGCGCTGATGCTGGAGGCCCCGCCGCGGGCCATCGTGATCCTGGGTGCCGGTGCCGTGGGCGTGGAGTTCGCCAGCCTGTTCGCGGCCCTGGGCAGTGCGGTCACCCTGGTGGAGCTGCTGCCGACGCTGCTGCCGCTGGAGGACGAGGAGATCGGCAAGGGGCTGGAGCGCGTCTTCACCCGGAAGGGGATCACGGTGCGCACGGGCACCACGGCCACGCGGGCCACGCCGCGGGACGACCGCGTGGTCGTCACCCTGGCCCGCGGGGACCAGACGGAGGAGGTCGAGGCGGACTACCTGCTGGTGGCGGTGGGACGCGCGCCGCTGCTGGACGGCCTGCAGCTGGAGGCCGCCGGCGTGGCGGTCGAGCGCGGCGCGATCGCCGTGGACGACGAGTTCCGGACCTCGGCGCCGACGATCTACGCCGTGGGCGACTGCATCGGCCGGCCCTACCGCCTGGCCCACGTCGCCTCCGACGAGGCGATCCACGCCGTCGAGGCGATCGCGGGGGTCGCGCACGCCCCCGTCAACTACCAGGCGGTGCCGCGGCCCACGTTCTCCATCCCCCAGGTGGCGACCGTGGGGCTCTCGGAGCGGCAGGCTCGCGAGGCCGGCTACGACGTCCGGGTGGGGCGCTTCGCCTTCCAGGCCAACAGCAAGGCGGTCATCGAGGGCGAGCGCGACGGGTTCGTCAAGGTCGTGACCGACGGCCGGACCGGCGAGATCCTGGGCATCCACATGCTGGGGCCGGCGGTGACGGAACTGCTGGCGGAAGGCCTCGCGGTCAAGTATCTTGAAGGTACAGCCGTGGAGCTGGCCGGGGCGGTGCACGCGCACCCCACGCTGGCGGAGGCGCTCCGGGAGGCCGCGCTGGACGCGCTGGGCCGGGTGCTGCACGCCTGACCCCGTCACCCCCGCCGGGCGCACAACGCCCGGCCGGGTGCAGGGAACCGACTCTGCACACACCTCGAGGGGGCGAGGAGATGGTCGACCGAGACCGTCAGACCGCGACCGTGCAGGCCCGGCACGTGACGCTGGGCCTCTCCGACGACGACGTGCTCCGCATGTACTACACCCTGGCGCTGGCCCGCGCCATCGACGAGCGGATGTGGGTGTTGCAGCGCGCCGGCCTGGTGCCGTTCGTGATCTCCGGCCAGGGGCACGAGGGCGCCCAGGTGGGCGTGATCTGGGCCACCGATCGCGCCCGCGACTGGCTGGTGCCGTTCTACCGCTCGCTGGCCGCGTGCCTGGCCAAGGGGATGTCGGCGCGGGACCTGATGCTGGGGCTCTTCGCGCGGGCAGACGACCCCAGCAGTGGCGGCCGGCAGATGCCCGCGCACTGGGCCCACCCGCGCCTCAAGATCCTCTCGACCAGTAGCCCGGTGGCCACGCAGTACCTGCACGCGGTGGGCATCGCCTACGCGGCCAAGCTGCGCAAGACCGGCGAGGTCTGCGTCACGTCCGTGGGCGAGGGCGGGACCAGCCAGGGCGACTGGCACGAGGCGATGAACTTCGCGGGTATCCACAAGCTGCCCGTGGTGTTCATGGTCGAGAACAACCGGTACGCCATCTCGGTCCCCCAGCGGCTGCAGATGGCGGTGGACGACGTGGCGGTGCGGGCCGCGGGCTACGGGTTCCCTGGCGTCGTCGTCGACGGGTCCGATGTGCTGGCGTGCTACGAGGCGGGCCGCGAGGCGGTGCGCCGGGCCCGGGCCGGCGAGGGCCCCACCCTGATCGAGGCCAAGGTCGAGCGGCTGACCGCGCACTCCTCCGAGGACCGGCAGGAGAAGTACCGGCCGACCGCCGACGTCGAGGCTGCCCGCAGCCGCGATCCCCTGGTGGTGTTCAAGCACTACCTGGAGCAGGTGGGCCTGCTGGACGAGCGCCGCTACACGGAGATCCACGCGCAGATCCGCGCCGAGGTCGACGACGCCACCGCGTACGCGGAACGGGCGCCGTGGCCCGATCCCGCGACCGTGACCCGGCACGTGTACTTCGAGGGCTAGGCGCGTGACCGCGCTGCGGTCGGTGGCTGGGACGACGCGGGGGCCCCGGGGCGCGGGCGCTCCCGCCGGGGGGCCGTAGGGGGAGGACGCACGATGCCGGAACTGCGGCTGCTGGATGCGATCCGTCAGGCCATGTACGAGGAGATGAAGCGCGACGAGCGGGTCGTCGTGCTGGGCGAGGACGTGGGGCCCAAGGGCGGAGTGTTTGGCGCCACCGACGGCTTCTGGGCCGAATTCGGGGAGGCGCGGGTGCTGGACACGCCGCTGGCCGAGTCGACCATCGTGGGGGCCGCCATCGGCATGGCCGCCAACGGGCTGATTCCCATCGCCGAGATCCAGTTCTCCGACTTCATCTACCCCGCGACCAACCAGATCGTGAGCGAGGCGGCGCGGATGCGGTACCGCAGCAACGGGGCGTTCGGGTGCCCCATCGTCATCCGCGCGCCCTACGGCGGCGGGGTCGAGGTGCACGGCGGGCTGTACCACTCCCAGAGCATCGAGGCGTTCTTCGCCCACGTCCCCGGGCTCAAGGTGGTGGCGCCGTCGGTGCCCTACGACGCCAAGGGCCTGCTGAAGGCCGCGATCCGCGATCCCGACCCCGTGCTCTACCTGGAGCACAAGCGGCTCTACCGGGCGGTCCGCGGCGAGGTGCCCGAGGACGACTACGTGGTGCCCATTGGGCCGGCCGTGGTACGGCGTCCGGGCACGACGCTGTCGCTGTTCGCCTACGGCCAGATGCTGCACGAGGCCCTGGCCGTGGCGGCGGAGGTGGCCGGGGAAGGGATCGACGTCGAGGTGGTTGACCTGCAGACGCTGCGGCCGCTGGACGTGGAGACGATCCTGGCCTCGGTCCGCAAGACCAACAAGGCCCTGATCGTCTACGAGGACAACCGGTTCCTGGGGTTTGGGGCCGAGGTGGCGGCGATCATCGCCGAGGAGGCGTTCGACGCGCTCGACGGACCGGTGATGCGCGTGGCCGGGCTCGACGTGCCGGCGGTGCCCTACGCCGATCCGCTGGCCGCGGCGTTCATGCCGTCGCGGGCCAAGATCGCCGACGCCGTGCGGCGCCTGGCCGCGTACTGAGGGCGCGCCGATGCCGGTCGAGATCAAGCTGCCGCAGCTGGGCGAGAGTATCCACGAGGGCACCATCGCGCGGTGGCTCAAGCAGCCCGGCGACCGCGTCGAGAAGTACGAGCCGCTGGTGGAGATCACCACCGACAAGGTCAACGTGGAGATGCCCTCGCCCGTGGCGGGGGTGCTGGTGGCGCTGCTGGTCCCGGAGGGTGAGACGCGGCCGGTGGGCGCGCCGATCGCGCTGGTGGAGCTGGAGGGAGCCGCAGCTGAGGGCGCGCCGCGCGGCCCCGAGCAGCCCGGCGAGCCCGCGGACGTCGCGGCGGCCGCCGCCGTCGCCGCTGCGGCGCCAGCTGCGGCCCCGACGCC
>CAZGNA010000185.1:0-5358 GCA_964526945.1 uncultured bacterium | reverse complement strand
GGCCTCCGCGGCCGGCGCCTCGCGCCGCAGCGCGGCGACCACCTGCAGCAGCGAGACGTCGCCGTTGCCGATGGCGGCCAGCAGCTCCTCGTCCGACCGCAGCCGGAACTGCTCGGCGACCTCGCGCAGGCGCTCGGCCTTCATGGCCGCGGCCACGGCGCCGGTGCGGCGCAGCTCGCGCTCCAGCAGCTCCCGGCCCCGGGCCACGTTCTCCTGGTGGCGCTCGCGCTTGAACCACTGCTTGATCTTCGACCGGGCGTTGCTGGTGACCACGAACGTCAGCCAGTCGCGGCTTGGCCCCGGGCTCGACTTGTTGGTCACGATCTCCACGATGTCGCCGGTGTGGAGCTTGTGCGACAGGGGCACCAGCCGCCCGTTCACCCGGGCGCCCACGGTGTGGTGGCCGACGTCGGTGTGGATGCGGTAGGCGAAGTCGACCGGCGTCGCGCCCGCCGGGAGGTCGATGACGTCGCCCTTGGGGGTGAACACGAACACCTCGTTCTGGAACAGGTCCAGCCGCACCGACTCCACGAACTCCCGGGCGTCGGCGAGGTCCTGCTGCCACTCCAGCAGCTGCCGCAGCCACGCCAGCTTGCGCTCGACCTCGCGTTCGGCGGCCGAGCCCTGCTTGTACTTCCAGTGGGCCGCGATCCCGTACTCCGCCTCGTGGTGCATCTGGTGGGTGCGGATCTGGATCTCCAGCGGCTCGCCCTCGTAGAGCACGGCGGTGTGCAGCGACTGGTAGCCGCTGGTCTTGGGGGTGGCGATGTAGTCGTCGAACTCGCCGGGGATGGGCTTCCACAGCGAGTGCACCACGCCCAGCGCCGCGTAGCAGTCCTTCACGTCGTCCACCAGGACGCGGATGCCCAGCCGGTCGTAGATCCGGGCGATGCTCTGGCCGGCGTACTTGGGCCGCTGCAACTTCTTCCAGATGCTGTAGAGGTGCTTGGGGCGCCCGGTGATGTGGGGGCGGTCGACCTTGATGCCCGCCTTCTGGAGCTCGCGATGCAGCACGGTGCACACCCGGTCCACCAGCGCCTGGCGGGCCTCTTCGGCCTGCGCCAGCTCCCGGGCGAGTTCGGCGTAGGTCTCGGGATGCAGCTCGCGGAACGCCAGGTCCTCCAGCTCCTTCTGGAGGCTCCCGATCCCCAGGCGTTCGGCCAGCGGGGCGTAGATGTCCAGGGTCTCCTGGGCCGTGCGCTTGCGCTTCCACTCGGGCAGGGGCGCGATCGTCCGCATGTTGTGGAGCCGGTCGGCGAGCTTGATGAGCACGATGCGAACGTCGTTGGCCATGGCCAGGAACATCTTGCGCAGGCTCTCGGCCTGGCGCTCTTCGCGGCTCTGCCACTCGATCTTGCCCAGCTTGGTCACCCCGTCGACCAGGCCGGCGATCTCGGCGCCAAACCGCTCCCGCAGCTCGGCCGCCTCCACGCCGGTGTCCTCCAGGACGTCGTGGAGCAGGGCCGCTGCCACGGTCGTGGGGTCGAGGTGCAGGTCCGCCAGGATCGTGGCCACGGCCACGCAGTGCGAGATGTAGGGATCCCCTGACGCCCGCATCTGGCCCTCGTGGGCCTGGGCAGCGGCCAGGTACGCGTCCCGCACCACGTCCAGGTCGGCTTTGGGGAACCGCTGGCGCAGCGTCGCCACCAGGCCCTGCACCTCCGGTGGCAGCGCCTGGAAGCTACGGGGTTGTCGGAACAGGTCGAGCCACTTCACCGGCGTCACCCGCGCCGGGCCGCCTGGCCCGACGTCGCGACAATATCGTAGCAGATTCGCGGTGGACGACCGCCTCCCTGCGCCCTGCGGACCCGCCTAGCCGCCGGCCAGGTCGGCCAGCAGCGTGGCGGCGGGACCGCCTGCCCAGGCGCGCAGGGCAGCCAGGGCCGCCCGCGCGCGCTCGCCCTCGACGTACCGCAACGATCGGTGCAGCGCCACGCGCCCGGCCACGTCGGCCAGCGCGTACCGCACCGTGCCCAGATCCTCGCGGGTGAGCAGGCCGGCCTCGGTCAGGATCGCCAGCGCGGCCTCGAGCTGGGGCGGACTGCAGCCACTCCCCTCCAGCACGGGCCGCTGGCCCGGTGCGCCCGCCACGGTCCCTCCGGCCGCGCGGATGGCGCGGTAGCAGCGCACGAGCACGTCTCGCGGGGGACAGGTCTCCACCAGCGCGGCCTCGGCCGCCGCCAGGTGGTCGGGGCCGTACGCCAGGATCACCGTCGCGCGCCGTCCGTCCGCCCCGGCCAGGGCCAGCTCCTCCACGGCCAGCAGGGGATCGGGACGGAGGCCCAGCGCGACGACGCGGCGCACATCCGGGCAGATCGCAGGCGCGGTCGCGTGCGTCCCCAGCACCAGGCAGTCGAGCCGGCCGGCCCCGAACAGGTCCTCGAGCACCCGGCGCAGGGTCGCGGGCAGCCCGGCGTGGTAGTACGCGACACGGTCGTCGCGCCCGTCCTGCCGCATCCCTGCGGCGACCGTCACGCTGGTGGCGGGGTCGGCGACGAGCACGACGGTCTTCCCGTCCCTGCCGTCCATCCTCGGGCCTGCCCAGACGTCGGCCCCGCCGCCGCGACGGTCGACCAGCCCCAGGGTCTCGCGCGCTCCGCCGCCGCCCGCCAGCACCGAGAGACCGCGGGCCGCACACCGGCGCACCAGAGCGTCCGGCAGCGGGCCCACCACGAGTCGCACAGCCTCGCCGGCACGGTCCAGCAGACGCTCGAGGTCCTCCGCCGCCAGCGCGTCGGCCACGACGATGGCGGCAGCGATGGCATCGAGGTGACGTTCCACCCACGGCAGCGAGGCCATGAGCACGTCGAGCCGGTCCCCCGCCATCGCCTCGGCCACGCGGCCGGCGGCGGCCGGCGAGGCCGCGCCGTGGATGGCGGCCGCGCGCACGCCAAGAGCTCGCAACCACGGCCCGGCGAGCTCCCACCACGCGTCGGCCACCGCTGCGCGCGGTACGGCCAGCACCGTGGGGCGTCGTCCGCGCGCCAGCACCGCAAGGGCGGCGACGATCGCGGTGGACACCAGCCCGCGTCCCGGGCCCAGGGGCATCACCAGGCGCTCGCCACGGCGCACGCGTCCCCACGCGTCACGCTGCGGGGGGGTGGGCGCACGGCCGCGCAGCAGCCCGACCACGAGCGAGTCCGGGACATCGCTCTCCTCCGGCCAGTGCACCCGGCTGACGGCGTCGTCTGCCTCCGGATCGGCCACCCCGGTGCGCTCGACCAGGATGTTGAGGCCCCAGGACCGCGCACCGCCGCCGGTGACCGCGGTGGCCGTGGCGACGTACCGCGCGCCGGCGTCCATGGCAGGCGCGAGGTGCGCAGCAAGGCGCGCCCGCAGAAACCCCAGGTGGGTGCCATCCAGGCGGCAGACCGCGATGGCATAGGGGTCGCGCGGATTGGACGGCTCGCGTACCAGACGCAGCCGCTCCCCGGGCTGCACTCCGGGCACCGCGGCCTGGCGTCCGGCGTAGGTCACCCCCACGACCTTGGTGTGGAATGCGTCGGCGTGCTCCAACGGGCGTCGCCCGCTCTCGAGGGCGCCGAGGTAGTCGGCAGCCCGGGCGAACAGCCGTTCCAGCACCTGGCGCGTGTCGGTCGCCACCGCGTCCAGGTCGACCCCCGGTGTGACCATGTCCACGGCGACCAGCCGGACCGCAGGGGCATCGCCCCAGGTGTCCAGCGCGAGGGTGTAGGCCAGGTCCACCGCGGCCTGGGTGAAGGCCAGGAGTTCGGCCTTCTCGCCTTCGCGAAAGGCGATCACTTCTGCCGTACGGTGGCCGTCGCCGACCACCAGGCGCAAGTGCGTCCCGTCGCCGACGAGGCGCGTCGCCACCGCCCGCAGCCCGCGGGTCGCGAACACCGGCTCGGGGTTGCCCGGCCCGTGCGGGGCCAGGCGGCCCAGCGCGTCGACGAGGTCCTGGGAGAGGGCCTCCAAACCCACCTCCGCGTCGATCGCCACGATCGGGCGCAGGTCGTCGGCCGTGACCCTGGCTGCCACCGCGTCCTCGAACGCGCGGGCGAAGGCGTCGACGGCATCGGCGGCGATGGACAGGCCGGCGGCCATGGCGTGGCCCCCATAGGCCAGCAGGTGGCTGTCCGCCGCGCGCAGCGCCTCGACCAGGTGGACCCCGGGGACGCTGCGCGCCGAGCCCCGTCCGCTGCTGCCCTCCAGCGCGATCAGCACCACCGGGCGGTACAAGCGCTCCACCAGCTGGGAGGCCACGATCCCGACCACGCCCGGATGCCATCCTTGCTGCGCCAGCACCACCGCCAGGCGCGTCCCGAGCCCATCCCGCTGCACGCGCTCGAGCGCCTCGGCGAACACCGCATCACACAGCTGGCGACGCTGCCCGTTCAGCCGATCGAGGGTCTGCGCCAGCGCGCGCGCGTCCTCCGGGTCGTCGGTGAGCAGCAGGCGCACGGCGTCCCGGGCATCCGCCAGCCGACCGGCGGCGTTGAGCCGCGGCGCCAGACCGTGCGAGACGTCCCGCACCCCAAAGGGCGGCCGCAGGCCGGCGACGTCAGCGAGCGCGGCCAGGCCCGGCAGCGTTCGCCGGGCGAGGTGCGCGAGTCCGGCGGCGACCAGCACGCGGTTGTCGTCGCGCAACGTCACCGCATCGGCGATCGTGCCCACGGCGGCCAGCGCGACCAGGTCCACGGGCACCGTGTGGCCCCGGCGGGCGAACAGCGCTCGCACCAGCTGGAGGGCCAGTCCCGCAGCGCAGTAGTCTCCGGGGCGAGGTGACTGCCGCTTGGGGTTGACCAGGGCGGCAACGGAGGGAAGCCGCGGCGGGGGCTCGTGGTGGTCCAGGACCACAACCTCCACCCCATGCGCGCGGGCCACGTCGGCAGCGGCATGGGCCGTGGTCCCGCAATCCACGGCGAGCAGCAGCCCGGTCCCGCGTGTCGCCAGCGCCGCGACCGCCTCCGGGTGGAGCCCGTAGCCGTCGCGGCGTCGGTCGGGCATGTAGAAGTCGACGTCCCCACCCAGCGCCCGCAGTGCGCGCACGAGGATGGCCGTGGCGGTGACACCGTCGGCGTCGTAGTCGCCGTAGACCACGATGGGTCGGCGCGCGTCCAGCGCGCCGACCACGCAGGCCACCGCCCGGGCCATGTCCGCCAGCTGCAAGGGATCCTGGAGCCGGTCCAGGCGGGGAGCGAGAAACGCCTGGGCGGCCTGCGGGTCACGCAGCCCGCGGTTGACCAGCACCCGCGCCACCAGCGGGTGCACGCCCAGGGCTGCGGTCAGGGTGGCTGCCGCCGGGTCGGCCGGCGCAATCCGCCACCGGGTCCCCAGCCCCTGCGTGTGCGTCACCTCGTCACCGTCACCGCGCTCTGCAGCGACGTCGTCCCTTCC
>CAZGNA010000184.1:0-5450 GCA_964526945.1 uncultured bacterium | reverse complement strand
CCGCCGGCGCCGCCGCCGCGCGCTTGGGACCTCGCGCGGCGTCCCCTGACGCCAAAGGCCGGCCGACCCGCTGTCCTCACCGGCCGCGCGGGCGCTGGCAGCCCGCGCCGATGGCACCAGGGCGCGTCGGGCACGACCTGCCCGCGCAGGGCGTCGTGCCCGGAAGCGCCGGCGCCCCGGTCAACGCATCGGCCTCTGCGCCGCCCATCGCCGCGCGGCTGCGTCGGGCGGGCGCTTACGCGTCCGTCAGCCCCGCGAGGTGCTGCACGAACCGGGCGAGCGCCGAGTGGTCGAGGTCACCGCCCTGCTGGGCCATCAGGGCCACCAGGGCCTCGTGGACCAGCCCGGTGGCGGGCAGCGGCACCCCGTAGGCCCGGCCTGCCGCCAGCGCGATCTGCAGGTCCTTCTCGTGCAGCCGCACGCGGAACCCGGGCGTGTAGTTGCCCTCGAGGATGCGCTGGCCGTGGAGGTCGAGGATCCGGCTCTGCGCGAAGCCGCCCAGCAGCGCCTGGCGCACCCGGGCCGGATCCACGCCCGCCTTGCGCGCCAGCGTCAGCGCCTCGGCCACCGCCATGATCGTCACCGCGACGACGATCTGGTTGCAGGCCTTGGCGATCTGGCCGGCGCCGTGGTCCTCGCCGATGTGGACGATGTTCTTCCCCAGCGCCTCGAAGACGGGCCGCACCCGCTCGAACAGTGGCCGCGGGCCGCCCACCATGATGGACAGCGTGGCCTCGATGGCGCCCTTCTGCCCGCCCGAGACCGGCGCGTCCAGAAACCCGACGCCCCGGGCGGCCAGCGCCGCGGCCACCTCGCGGGCGACCAGCGGCGAGATCGTGCTCATGTCCACCACGACCTGCCCCGCCCGCGCCCCTTCCAGCACGCCGTCGGGGCCCAGCACCACGGCCTGCACGTCGGGGCCGTCGGGCAGCATGGTGATGACGATGTCGCTGGCGGCCGCCACGCCGCGCGGCGAGCCGCCGTCGGTGGCACCGGCGGCCACCAGCTCGTCGACGGGCGGCCGCGACCGCGAGTGCACCACCACCGGGAAGCCGGCCGCGCGCAGGTTGCGCGCCATGGGCTTCCCCATGATTCCCAGACCGATGAACCCGATGCGCTCCATGCTCACGCTCCTGTCCAGGTGTCGGTACGCGCTGGTGCGTCGTCGTGCAGTGGCCCGCCCGACCACGGGCCGTTACCGCCGGGTGAACCCCATCGCCTCGATCCAGTCGAACGACGCGTCGGTGGGACCGACGGGCCGGTACTCCAGGCCGACGTCGCCGGCGTAGTCGGTGCGGTCCAGGGCCCGCAGCACGTAGGCGAAGTTGATCTCGCCCGTGCCGGGCTGACCGCGGTCGGGCGCATCGGCGATCTGCACGTGGCCGATGCGGCCGATGTTGCGGGTCAGGGTGTAGGTCAGGTTGCCCTCCATGCGCTGCGCGTGGTAGACGTCGTACTGCACCTTCAGGTTGGCGGCGCCCACGGCGTCCTGCAGCGCGAACGCCTCCTGCGGCGTGCGCAGGAAGAAGCCGGGGACGTCGAACGTGTTCACGGGTTCGACCAGCAGCACCAGCCCCTCGCGCTCGAACGCCGCCGCGGCGTACTTGATGTTGTCCACCAGGCACGCCCACTGCTCGGCCACGGGCACGTCATCCAGCTGCCGGCCCACCAGGCAGTTGACCCGCGGGCACCCCAGGCGCCGGGCGACGTCGATGCCCAGGCGGACGCCCTCACGGAACTCGGCGCGGCGCGCGGGGTCGACGGCGATCCCCCGGTCCCCCGCGTCCCAGTCGCCGGCCGGCAGGTTGAACAGGGCCTGGCGCAGGCCCAGCCGCCGCAGCTCGCCGACCACGGCGTCGAGATCTTCCTGGTACGGAAACATGTACTCCACCGCGCCGAACCCGGCGCGCGCCGCCGCCTCGAAGCGTGCGAGGAAGGGACGGTCGGTCCAGAGGAAGGTCAGGTTGGCAGCAAACCGCAGCATCGGCACCTCCCACGGTAAGATGCTCGTCGTGCTGTCCGGGTGCGCGTCAGCCTGCGGCACACCGCAGCGTCGGCATCTCCAGCGCATGTGATGTCACCGGGCAGCACACCATCGCTTCACACCCCGGCCGTGCAGTTCCTTCCGCAGGCCGCAGGTGCGCGGGCCATGCGGGCACGGGCCGTGTGCACGCAGGCCGTGCGTGTACAGGCCGTGCGGGCACAGGCCGTGCGGGCGCAGGCTGTCGCCGCCATCTGTGGGTCCGCGGCGGACCGCCGCCGCGGCCGCCCGTGGCCGATCTCCGTCCGGCGACACGAGCACGCGCGCACCGGCGCAGCCGCCGGGAGCCGGCACCCCCATGGCCGTCACGCTCTGGGCGGCAGCAGGTACAGCCCGACCGGGGAAAACTGGAGCCGGACGGTGGCCCCGGGCGGGTAGAGGCGGTCGACACTCTCCGGATCGGCCACGCTCACCTCGCCCACCTCGGTGTCGACCAGGTAGTCGGCCACCGTGCCCATGAAGAACGCGCTGCGGATCCGGCCGGGAAGGCCGTCCCCGTCGGGGCGCAGGCGGATCGCCTCCGGACGCACCATCAGCGTCGCCGGCCCGGGGCCGATCCCGTCCTGCCGGTAGGGGAACCGGTACGTGCCCACCCGGACCGTGTCGGCCTCCACCACCGCCGGCAGCAGGTTGGCCTCCCCGATGAAGTCGGCCACGAAGTGCGACGCCGGCCGGCGGTACAGGTCCGCGGGCCTGCCGATCTGCTCGATGCGCCCCTGGTTCATCACCACCACGATGTCGGAGATGGCCAGCGCTTCGGCCTGGTCGTGGGTGACGTAGACGCTGGTGATGCCCAGCTGCTGCTGGAGCAGACGGATATCGGCCCGCACCCGCCGCCGCAGCTTGGCGTCGAGGTTCGACAGCGGTTCGTCGAACAGCAGCACCCGCGGCTGCATCACCAGCGCCCGGGCCAGGGCCACGCGCTGCTGCTGGCCACCCGACAGCTGCCCGGGGTAGCGCGTCTCGAGGCCGGGCAAGCCCACCAGCGCCAGCACGTCGCCCACGCGGCGGCGCACCTCGTCCTCGGGCCGGCGCTGCACCCGCAGACCGTAGGCGACGTTCTCGTAGACGGTCAGGTGTGGGAACAGGGCGTAGGCCTGGAAGACCATGGTCACGCTGCGGTGGGCCGCCGGCAGCGGGGTGACGTCCTCGCCGCCGATGACGATCCGCCCCTCGGTGGGCCGTTCGAGCCCCGCGATCATGCGCAGCGTCGTGGTCTTGCCACATCCCGAGGGACCCAGCAGCGTCACCAGCGCGCCGGCCGGAATCTCCAGCGAGATGCGGTCGACGGCGACGACGCTGCCAAAGCGCTTGGACACGCCCTCCAGCCGCACGGGCGTCGCCTCCCGCCGGGCGGCGGCAGGCGCCTGCGCGGGCGGTGCGGGCTGCGGCATCGGCATGCCGTCGTGCGCCATGGCGCCTACAGAGCGGGCAGCTCGCGGGCGGGGCCACCGCCCCAGCGCTGCGTGACCAGGTACAGGGCCAGGATCACGGCGGCCATGAACACGACCAGCACTGCCGAGAGCGCCGCGCCCAGCCCGAAGGTGCCGTAGTTGATGTACGAGAGGATCTGCGTGGTGGCCAGGTTGGTGCGCGGCGTGATCAGGAAGATCACCTGGCTGATGGCCGTCATGGCCCGCACGAAGCTGAAGATCGCCCCCGCCAGGAGCGCACCGCGCACCAGGGGGACCACGATGCGGCGCAGCGTGGTGGCCGTGCCCGCCCGCAGCATCGTCGAGGCCTCCTCCAGGCTGCGGTCGACCTGGAGGATGGCCGCGACGCCGGCGCGCAGGGCCACCGGCATGTTGCGGAAGACGAAGGCCAGGACGATGATCAGCTCGGTGCCGGTGAGGAGCAGCACGCCGGTGTTGAACGCCAGGATGTAGCCGATGCCCATGACCGTGCCCGGCGTGGCGAACGACAGCATCGAGGCGAACGCCAGGGCCTCGCGGCCGGGGAAGGTCACGCGGCTGACCAGGTAGCCGATCAGGAAGCCCACCAGCGTGGACGGCACCGCGGCCACGGCCGACAGCCACGCCGTAGTGCGGAACACGTGCCAGCCTGTGGGCGACAGTCCCCGGACGTGCTCGAGGGTGAACGTGTAGTCGAAGCCCCACAGCTTGGTCACGGCGCCCACGAAGACCGAGCCGTACAGCAGCACGATCAGCACCAGCCACAGGCCGAAGACCGCCGTCACGGCGTAGTCCAGCAGCGGCGGCAGGGGACGGGCCGCGCCCTGCGCCGAGGGCCGCCCGGTCACCGTCACGTACGACCGGCGGCCGACCCAGCGCTGCTGCACCAGGAACAGGCCAAGCGTCAGCGCCAGCAGCGCGACCCCGAACACCGCGGCCTCGGGCACCCCGCGGCCGGTGGCCGCGAAGAAGATCTCGGTGGCCAGGTAGGGCAGCCCGCCCCCCACCACGATCGGGTTGCCGAAGTCGGCCAGGCTCTCGATGGCCACCAGCAGGAAGGCGTTGGCCACGCCGGGCCGGGCCAGGGGCCAGACCACGGTGCGCAGGACGTGCCAGCGGTCGGCGCCCAGCGTCTCGGCCGCCTCCTCCAGCGCGGCGTCCATCTGGCGCACGACCCCCTGCAGGATGAGGAACGCGATGGGCGTGTAGGCCAGCACCTGGGCCAGCGTCACGCCGATCATGCCCGCGAACGCGGTGGTGGACAGCCCGAGCAGGTGGTGAGTGATGTACCCGCGCCGGCCGAACAGGTAGATGATCGCCAGGCCCAGGACGAACGGCGGCGTGATGATCGGCAGGATCGAGACCGGCCCGAACAGTCGCCGGGTGGGGAGCCGCGAGCGCTCGGCCAGCAGCGCGAACAGGAACCCCAGGCCGGTAGACAGCCCGCCCACCACCGCCGCCAGCAACACGCTGTTGCGCACGGCGCCAAACCCCAGGAAGAGGGCGACCAGCACCCCGACCCCCGCTCCCGCACCGCCGGCCCACAGTACCACTGCCCGCACCGGCCGCCGCGCCAGCAGCGCGACGACCCCCGCGAGCAGCCCCGCGCCGGCACCGGCCAGCAGCGCGGCCCGCCCCTCGTCGAGCGGGGTCGCCGGGTTGTTGATCAAGAGGAAGGCGGGCGAGCGGATCGTCTCGCGCACGACGTCCAGCGTGAAGCGGCCGTTCACGACCACCGCGCCCTGGAGAACCGCGACCAGCGGGTAGACGATGAAGGCAGCCACGAACGCGCCAGCCCAGACGATGCACGTGGCCACGAACGCGTCGGCCAGCAGGTAGCCGCCCAACGACAGGCCAGCCCCGAGCACGGTGAGCAGCCCCAGCAGCAGCGCGAGCGCCCCCGGGCCCAGCGGGGCACCCGTGCGGTTCACCGCCCACGCGGCGGCCAGCAGCCCGACGAGCGCTTTCGCGTTGTAGGCGAGGATCGACGAGCCGCC
>CAZGNA010000183.1:0-5489 GCA_964526945.1 uncultured bacterium | reverse complement strand
CCGCGCTCGGCGGCCAGCGACACCGCCGCCAGCGCCACGGTCGCGCCGCCAAACGGCGTCAGCGTCAGCGCCTCCAGCGTCGGCCGGAAACCCGCGCGCTCCGCCAGCGGCCGCAGCGCCTCCAGCGTGGCCAGCGCCACCGTCCGCAGCCGGTGCACCTGCCCGGGCGGGGCCTGGGCCGCGCCGGTGGCGGTCTTCTGCCCGCCCTCGCGCTCGTAGCGCAACTCAACCACGGCGCGGGCCACGGTCTCGGTGAGGGTCTCCTCCAGCCGGACGAGGTGGCAGGGCGGAATCGGCTCGGCGGACGGCTGCGGCTCGAGGTGGGCCACCTGGATCCGCCAGCCGTCCACCGGCAACCCGTACTGGCTGATCAGCGCCGAGGTGATGGCCCGCCGGATGGCGCCGTCGTCGCGCGTCGACTCCGTGGTGACGTAGATGCGTTCGATCTCGCCGTCGTCGTTGGCCACCACGCGGGCGGCCGCGACGGCGTCCAGCCGCTCCAGGAACGTCTCGATCTCTTCGGCGAAGACCTCGCGGGGCACCGGCGACTCCCCAGTGGTACACTCGACGACCTCCGCTACGTTCTGCGGAGTCCGCGCGTCTCCTGCCCGGATCGGCCTCAGACGCCCGCAGGGCCCGGGCGCACCCCCGGGCGTTTCCCGGGTAACGCGGAAGGGAACGCCGCACGCGGGGGGAGCGAAGGTCCACAGGCGGAGGAGGTGGTTTACACCCCGGGCCTCCTGGCCTCTGCGAAGTCAGAACCGGGGGAACACGAACGGGTCCCAGGCCCCTGGATCATGCCCCGGGACGCCCAGAGGTTCAGAACCGGGGGAACACGGGCGGGCGCCCGAGGGGCCGATCGATCACCAGTCCCTCACCGCCCAGGGCCGGTCGCGCCTCCCCGTCGATGAGGAGCCGGACTTGCCGGGCATCCGGTAGCTGGGTGGCGGTGTAGACCAGCTGCCATAGCCGCGCCTGCATGCTGGTCGCGCCGCCGCCCCGTTCCACCTCGCCGCTCAGGTCGACGACCACCACCCCCTCGCGCAGCTGCAGCGCGCGCAGCCGCGTGCCCGCGGGGATCTCGGTGCCCAGACCCCGGGCGCGCTCCTCCGGTGTGGGCCCGGCCAGCAGGGCCTCGAGCGCCGCCGTCAGGAGCTCGTCCGCTCGCCGCCCGGCCACCGTGCGCACGACCGGCACCAGTGTGGTGCCACCGTCGGCCGGCCCCACGAAGAACACCTCGACGCGCGTCTCGCGCGGCCGCAGCTGCGTCCACCACAGCGCGACCGCCGCGACGACGAGCACCAGGGCCCAGAGGAGAATCCGCCGCACGCCCCCTCCTCGCCGCTCGTCCGCTTCCCGCCGCTTGCCCGCTCCCCGCCGCACGCCCGCCTCCCGCCTCACGCGCCGACCAGCCGCGCGAACTCGTCTTCCGTGAGCACCCGCACCCCCAACCGTCGGGCCTTCTCGAGCTTGCTCCCGGGCGAGGCCCCGGCCACCACGTAGGTCGTCTTCTTCGTCACGCTGTCGGTCGTGGTGGCGCCGGCCGCGCGCGCCAGGGCCTCGGCCTGGCTGCGCGTCCAGCGCGCCAGCGTGCCCGTGAAGACCACCTGCGCGCCGGCCAGGGGGCCGGGCGCGGGTGTGGCGTGCGGTGCCTCGGGCGCGACGCCCGCAGCCAGCAGGCGGTCGAGCAGACGTCGGTTCACCTCCTGCCGGAAGAAGCTGTGCACGCTGCCGGCGATGGTGGGGCCGATCCCGGGGGTGTCGCGGATCGCCTCGAAGGGCGCATCCGCCAGGGCCTGGAGCGTGCGGAACTGCGCCGCCAGCCGCTCGGCCACGTGGGCGCCGACGTGCCGGATGCCCAGGGCGTAGAGCAGGCGCGCCAGGGTGGTGCGTTTGCTGGCCGCAATGGCCTCCAGCAGGTTGGCCGCCAGCTTCTCGCCCATGCGATCCAGCCTCAGCAGGTCGGCCGCCGTCAGGTGGTAGAGGTCGGCGGGGTCGCGCACCAGGCCGCGCTCGAGCAGCTGCGCGATGAGCTTCTCGCCCAGACCCTCGATGTTCATCGCGTCGCGGGAGGCGAAGTGCACCAGGCGCAGGTGGATCTGCGCGGGACAGGCCAGGTTGGGGCAACGGGTCACCGCCTCGTCCTCGGGCCGCTCGACGGGCGTCTGGCAGACCGGGCAGCGGTCGGGCATGACGAAGACGCGCTCGGCGCCGGTGCGCCGCTCGGGCAGCGGCCGCACCACCTCGGGGATGACCTCGCCGGCGCGCTGCACCACGACCCAATCGCCGATCCGGACGTCCTTGCGGCGCACCTCGTCCTCGTTGTGCAACGTCGCGCTGGTGACCGTCACGCCCGAGACGCGCACGGGCTCCAGCACGGCGGTGGGCGTCAGCGCGCCGGTCCGGCCCACGCTCACGGTGATGTCCACCAGCCGCGTGACCGCCTGCTCGGCGGGGAACTTGTAGGCGATGGCCCACCGCGGGGCCTGTGCGGTCGTGCCCAGCTCGGCCTGCTGGGCGGTGGCGTCGACCTTGACGACCACGCCGTCGGTGTCGTAGTCGAGCGTCGCGCGTGCCGCGGTCCAGTGGCGGACGAAGGCCTTGACCTCCTCCAGCGACGCGCACCGGCGGGCGTGGGGACTCGTGCGGAACCCCGCCGCGCGCAGCCAGGCCAGCGTCTCCCAGTGGGAGGCGAGGGCCAGCCCCTCGGCGGCGCCGAGGCCGTAGACGAAGATGTCCAGCGGGCGGGCGGCCGTCACCTGCGGGTCGAGCTGGCGCAGCGACCCGGCCGCAGCGTTCCGGGGATTGGCGAAGCGTGGCTCGCCACGCGCTTCGCGGTCGGCGTTGGTGGCCTCGAAGGCACTGCGGGGCAGGTAGACCTCGCCACGCACCTCCACCAGCGGGGGGGCCGCCCCACGCAGGCGCAGCGGAATACTGCGAATCGTTCTCAGATTGGCGGTCACGTCTTCGCCCTGCTCGCCGTCGCCGCGCGTGGCACCCCGCACGAACACCCCATCCACGTAGGTCAGCGAGACCGCAGCGCCGTCGATCTTCAACTCGCAGACGAACGCCACCGGCGCCTCGCCCAGCGCCGTCCGCACCCGCCGCGCCCACGCCTCCAGCTCGGCGTCGTCGAAGGCGTTGGCCAGCGAGAGCATCGGCGCCCGGTGGCGCACCGGGGCGAAGGCCGCGGCGGGCGGCGCGCCGACCCGCTGGGTGGGCGAGTCCGGGGTCACCAGCTCCGGGTACTGCGCCTCCAGGTCGCGCAGTTCCCGCAGCAAGCGGTCGTACTCCGCGTCGCTGATGGTCGGCGCGTCGAGGACGTAGTACCGATAGGCGTGCTCGTGGAGCTCGGCGCGCAGCCACGCTGCGCGCGCCCGCACGCGGGCAGGAACGCTCATGGGACGAACCGGCCAGCTCCAGGCGTAACCCGCGCCGCGCGCGACGCGGGCCCGGTTCCTACCCTACCACGCCGGCGCACCTCCGGCCATGGCGGGAATGATGGACACCTCGGCGCGCTCGTCCAGCGGGGTGTCCAGGCCCTGCAGCGTGCGCACGTCCTGCTCGTTGACGAAGACGTTCACGAAGTGGTGCAGCTGTCCGTCGCCGTTCACCAGGCGCTCGCGCAGCCCGGGGAAGCGCCGGCCCAGCTCGTCGATCGCCGCCGCCAGCGTCGACGCCTCGACCGTCACCAGACGCTCGCCATTGGTGTACCGCCGCATGGGCATGGGAATGCGGATCGTCGCCACTGCCGTCCTCCTCACGATACCCGGGCCAGGACCGCCGCCTCGAACGCGCGCAGCGACGGCCGCACGCGCACCGGCGCGGCCAGTGCGCCCGCGAGGTGGTCTGCGGTCTTCAGCCCCATGCCGGTGATGCACGCCACGGTGACGCCGTCGGGATCCAGCGCCCCCGCCGCCGCCAGCTTGCGCAGCACGGCGATGGTCACGCCGCCCGCAGTCTCGGTGAAGATGCCCTCGCACTCGGCCAGGAGGCGGATGCCCTCGACGATCTCCTCATCGGTGGCGTCGTCGATGCGGCCGCCGCTGGCCCGCACCGCGGCGATCGCGTAGCGGCCGTCGGCCGGCGTCCCGATGGCCAGCGACTGCGCGATGGTGCGGGGCACGACGGGCCGGATCGCGCCGCCCTCCTTGAACGCCGTGCTGACCGGCGCGCACCCCGCCGGCTGGGCGCCGTGCACGCGGACGGTCGCCGCATCCACCAGGCCGACCGCCGCCAGCTCCTGAAACCCGCGGTGGATCTTCACCAGCAGGTTGCCCGACGCGATGGGCACCACCACGTCGGCGGGCACCTGCCAGCCGAGCTGTTCGGCCACCTCGAAGGCCAGGGTCTTGCCGCCCTCGCTGTAGTACGGCCGCAGGTTCACGTTGAGGAAGGCCCAGGCGTGCTCCTCGCCGATCTCGGCGCACAGCCGGTTGACGTCGTCGTAGCCGCCGTCCACCTCCACGACGGTCGGCCCGTAGACGGCCGAGGCCAGCACCTTGCCGCGCTCAAGCCCTGCGGGGATGAAGACGTAGGCGCGCATGCCGGCGCGGGCCGCGTGGGCGGCCACCGAGTTGGCCAGGTTGCCCGTGGACGCGCAGGCCAGCACCTGGTAGCCAAACCGCCGCGCCGCCGCCGTGCCGATTGAGACCGACCGGTCCTTGAACGACCAGGTGGGGTTGGTCGCGTCGTTCTTGATGTACAGGCGCCGCAGCCCCAGGCGCTGACCCAGGCGCGGCGCCGGGATCAGGGGCGTGTACCCCGGCGAGAGGTCGACGACGGGATCGTAGGGCACCGGCAACAGGTCGACGTACCGCCAGATCGATCGCGGGCCGGTTTCGATGCGCTGTCGCAGCGGCAGGCGGCGCAGCGCCTCCAGGTCGTAGGCCGGTTCGAGCGGGCCCAGACACCGCTCGCAGACGTACACCGGCCCTGCCGGCACCTCCGCCTCGCACTCACGACATCGCAACCGCTCCACCGCCATCTCTCGCCTCCCCCACGCCATCGTCGTGCCATACAGCCGACCCGCCAGCTCGCACCGCACGCGCCGGCTGCCCGCGCGCCCCAGGGGCTCACCCGCTCGTCCGGGCGCCGCGGGCTGCGACGCACTCGCGCGCGGTGAACGTGCAGCACACTGCATCAGCACCGGCTGCCGGTCGCACCCCGTAGATGCGCCAGGCCGCCTGGACCGCGCAGTCAGGACCCCTGGCGCACTGCACGGTCACCCACGGGTCCCTCCCCCGGCAGGTACCCGGTCGTCTGCCTAGCCCCCCAGCGCCCCTCGCAACTCGATTTGCGTTTCGAGCGCGCGGCTTCGCACGCCGGCCGCCGCAAACGCCGCCACCATGGCCGCGCCCACCGCGCCCGCCGCCGCGGGTGGCGTCAGCGCCGCCACCGTGGGCCCCGAGCCGCTGAGCACCGCACCGTAGGCGCCTGCGTCTTCGGCGGCAGCGACCACCGCGGCGAACCCCGGCACCAGCGGCGCA
>CAZGNA010000182.1:1536-5509 GCA_964526945.1 uncultured bacterium | reverse complement strand
ACGGCGTCGATCACCCGGCGCTTGGCCTCGTGGATCACCTGGGCGGGAAGGGCGTCGTAGGCCAGGCCGGCCACGTACGCGGCGAAGCGGCGGGCCAGCGTCACGGGCCGGTCCCCCCGTGCGACGGGCGGGCGGCGGCAACGGCGCCGGCGGGTCGGCAGCGGCGCTGGGTGTGCCTGCGTGCCGACCTCACCGCACGGCCTCCCCGCGGGCGGGCGCCGCCCCGTAACGGCGTTCCCGCTCCTCCCATGCGGGCAGGTCCACGAGCCGGTCGCGTTCCGCGAACGACGCCAGCCGGTCGCCCATGCCCGTGGCCGTGGCCGTGGTGCGCACCAGGGCGGCGGCTTCCTGCATGGCGGCGATGGCCGCGCGCTGCAGGTCGGAGGGCACGATCATGATGCGGTACCCCATGGCTTCCAGGCGCGCGGGCGGCACCAGCGGGGTCTTGCCGCCTGCGAACATGTTGACCAGCAGCGGTGCTGCCACCTCGCGCGCGATGCGTTCGAGCTCGTCTTCCGATTCGGGGGCCTCCACGAAGAGCACGTCGGCGCCGGCCTCGGCGTAACGGTTGGCGCGCTCGATGGCCGCCTCCAGGCCCAGCACCGCCCGGGCGTCGGTACGGGCGATGATCACCAGGTCAGGGTCGCGCCGGGCATCGAGCGCGGCCCGCAGCTTGCCCACGAACTCGTCGGAGGGGACCAGCTGCTTGCCCGCGTAGTGCCCGCACTTCTTGGGCGTCACCTGGTCCTCCAGGTGCAGGGCGGCCACGCCCGCGCGCTCGAACTCCCGCACCGTGCGGACCACGTTGAGGGCGTTGCCGTAGCCCGCATCGGCGTCGGCGATCACGGGCAGCGGCGTGGCGTCGGTGATCTCCCGGACCCGGGCCAGCACCTCGGACAGGCCCAGCAGGCCCAGGTCGGGCAGGCCCGCGCTGCGCGCGATGGCGCCGCCGCTGGCGTAGAGGGCCTCGAACCCGGCCTCGGTGGCGATGCGTGCCGACAGCCCGTCGAAGACGCCCGGCGCGATCAGCAGGCCCCCGGCGCGCAGCCGCTCGCGCAGCCGGCGGGCGGGTGAGGGCGCGGTGTGGGGCATCGTCGGGGCCTCCCGGAACCTCAGGGTGTCGTGCAGCCTGCAGCATACGGGATTCCCCGCGGCCTGGCAATGCGGGTACAATGGAAAGACGATGCCCAACCGCCTGATCGGCGAAACGAGTCCCTACCTCCTGCAGCACGCCCACAACCCCGTCGACTGGTACCCCTGGGGGGAAGAGGCGTTGCGCCGGGCGCGGGAGGAGGACAAGCCCATCTTCCTCAGCATCGGCTACGCCGCGTGCCACTGGTGCCACGTGATGGAGCGCGAGTCGTTCGAGGACCCCGCGGTGGCGCGCCTGATGAACGAGCACTTCGTCAACGTCAAGGTCGACCGCGAGGAGCGCCCCGACCTCGACGACATCTACATGCAGGCGGTCGTCGCCCTCACCGGGCACGGGGGCTGGCCGATGAGCGTCTTCCTCACGCCCGACGGCGTCCCGTTCTACGGCGGCACCTACTTCCCGCCCGAGCCGCGCCACGGCCTGCCGTCGTTCCGGCAGGTGCTCGAGGCCATCGCGGCCGCCTGGCGCCACCGGCGCGGCGAGGTACTGCGCGGCGGCCAGGCCCTGCTGGAGGTGCTGCGTCGCAGCAGCGCGCCGCCGCAGGTCGACAGCACCCTGCGCCCGGCCACGCTGGATGCCGCCTTCGCGCAACTGGAGCGGCAGTTCGACCTGGCTCACGGCGGCTGGGGCGGCGCGCCCAAGTTCCCCCAGCCCATGGCCCTGGAGTTCCTGCTGCGGACCTACGTGCGCACGGGCGAGGAGAGCGCGCGCCGCATGGCCGAGCGGACCCTCGAGAAGATGGCGCGCGGGGGCATCTACGACCACCTGGGCGGCGGGTTCCACCGGTACGCGGTCGATGCCCTCTGGCGCGTGCCCCACTTCGAGAAGATGCTCTACGACAACGCGCAGCTGGTGCGCGTCTACGTGCAGGCCTGGCAGGTGACCCGGCGTCCCTCCTACCGCACGGTGGCCGAGGAGACCGCGGACTACCTGCTGCGCGAGATGCAGGACCCCGCCGGCGGCTTCTACAGCAGCCAGGACGCCGACAGCGAGGGCGAAGAGGGGAAGTTCTACGTCTGGACGCCGCACGAGCTCCGCGCGGTGCTGGGCGAGGACGCCCCGCTCTTCGAGGACGCCTACGGCGTCACCGCCGTGGGGAACTTCGAGGGGCGGTGCGTGCTGTACCGGGCGCGCGAGCCCGACGTGCTGGCCGAGCGCTGGGGCGCGGACGCCGACGTGCTGGAGGCGCGGCTGGCCGCGGCGCGGCGCCGGCTGCTGGCCGTGCGCGCCGCGCGCGTGCGGCCGGGGTGCGACGACAAGGTGCTGGCGGCGTGGAACGGCCTCGCCATCGGTGCCCTGGCCGACGCGGCCCGGGTGCTGGGACGCGACGACTACCGTGAGGCCGCCGCGCGCGCTGCGGCGTTCGTGCTGGAGGCGATGCGCACGCCCCAGGGCCGCCTGCGGCGCTCGTGGCGCCGGGGCGTGGCCCGGGGCGAGGCCATCCTGGAGGACTACGCGAACCTGGCCGACGGGCTGCTGGCGCTCTACGAGGCCACGTTCGAGGGCCGCTGGTTCGTCGAGGCACAGCGGCTGGCCGAGGTGATGCTCGCCCACTACCGCGATCCCGCCGGCGGCTTCTTCGACGTCGCCGACGACCACGAGGCGCTGGTCGTGCGGCCCAAGAGCCTGCAGGACACCGCTACGCCCTCGGGCGGCGCCGCGGCCGCCGGGGTGCTTCTGCGCCTGGCCGCGCTGACCGGCGAGGGGCGGTACCGCGACCTGGCCGAGGAGGCCCTGCGCGCGGTCCAGCCGCTGGCCGCCACCTATCCGACCGCGTTCGCTCGCTGGCTGTGTGCGCTCGACTTCGCGCTCGCCCCGCCCCGCGAGGTGGCCATCGTCGGCGACCCCACAAGGGCCGACACGCGGGCGCTGCTCGAGGTGCTCTGGAGCGCGTACCGACCCAACCAGGTCGTCGCCCTGGCGCGGCCGGGCGAGGCGCCGGTGGTGCCGCTCCTGGAAGGGCGCACGGCGCACGACGGCAGGGCCACGGCGTTCGTCTGCGAGCGGTTCGCCTGCCGGCTGCCGGTCACCGACCCCGCGGCCCTGGCCGCCCAGCTGGCCTGACGGCGGGGCGGTTGCTCAGCAGCTCAGAAGTTGACGGCCTTGAAGTAGTTCACCCGTCCGTACTTGTAGTACGTCCCCACCCCGGGAACCGTGTCGGTGTTCTGCTCGATGCGCTTCCGCACGCACGATGCGGTGGTGCACGTGTTGCGCGCCAGCCCGCGGGCCCACACCAACCCCGCCAGCCCGGCCACATACGGCGTGGCCATGGAGGTGCCGCTCCACGTCTCGTACTTGTCCTTGAGCACCGTGGACAGGATCCCAACCCCCGGCGCGACCACGTCGACCCAGCTGGCCCCCCAGTTGGAGAACCAGGCCTTGGTGTCGTTCTGGTCGCTGGCGGCCACCGCGATGCAGCGGTCGTAGGCCGCGGGGTAGAGCTTCCAGTTCATGCCGTCGTTGCCCGCGGCGCAGGCCAGGACCGCGCCCTTGTTCCAGGCGTAGTTCACCGCGTTCTTGAGGGTGTTGGACGGCCAGTAGCCGCCCAGGCTGATGTTGATGCACCGGGCGCCCCGGTCGGCCGACCAGGTGATGCCGTTGGCCACGGCAGCGTAGGTGCCCGAGCCCGACGCGCTCAGCACCTTGGCCGCGAGGAGCGCCACCGCCCAGTTGGCGCCAACGCCGCCAGTGTCGTTGTTTGTCAGCGCGGCCACGGTGCCGGCGACGTGTGTGCCGTGGCCGTTGTCGTCGGAGGCGTCGGGATCCTTGTTCACGAAGTCGTACTGGGCCACAAGCCCCGGCAGGTCGGCGTGGGGCCCC
>CAZGNA010000182.1:0-1526 GCA_964526945.1 uncultured bacterium | reverse complement strand
TAATCCACGCCGGTGTCCACGATGGCGCAGCGGACGTTCTCCGACCCGGTGGTGAGGTCCCAGGCCTGCGGCGCGCTGACCTTGGGCCAGGCCCACTGCTGGCTGTAGAGCGGATCGCTCGGCGTACCTACCGCGTACGCGATGCCGTTGGGTTCCGCGTACTCCACCAGCGGGTGGCGCGAGAGCATCTGCACCGTGCGCTCCACCGTCCCCGCGGGGATCTTGAAGACGTGCACCCCCAGCGCGTTCACGCTGCCGCCGACGCTGGCCCCGATGGAGCGCGCGAACACCTGCGGGTTGACGCTCACGTCGGCTCGGAACTTCACCAGGATCTCGTCGGGCACGAATGGCTGGGAGGGGCCTGGTGTGCGGGGCGCGGCGGGCACGCCCCGGCCGCCCCCGAGGACCACGGCGAGCAGCACGACTACCGTACACACCACCAGCAGTCCGCGACGCATGATCGCCCCCTGTCCGTGGCCGGGATGCTGCCGCGACGGCGACAGACCCCGACCGGGATCCCCGAGTGCGGGTCCGTCGCACTGATCGAACCACCGCGCGGGGGTCCTGTCAACGGCAGTTTGCCGGCGGTTTGGGGAAGCGCCCACGGAATGCCCGCGTGCAAAGTGGCAGGGGACCGGCGCCCTGTCACGTTACTTCGCCAGCGGTTCCGGGGGCGCGCCCCTGGGGACTTTGGCCGAGCCTCGGGTCGCAGCTCCCCACCGTAGTTCGTCGGCCGCCCGTGCGTGGGCAGGATAGAATACGGACAGGCTCTGGAGCGCTCGCTGGCGCATGTGGACGGGAGGCAGCCGTCTGATGCTGCACCCGCTGCCAGGCGGCGGCATGGAGGGCTCGACGATACAGCCGGTTGCGGGCAGGCACCAGCGGTCCGACGCGCCCGGCGCGGCGCAGGGCACCGCGCTCGTGGCCGTGCTCGTCGTCCTGCTGCTGGCGACGGGGCTCGCAGGGTCGTTCGTGTGGCTGTTTCAACGCCAGCAGGCGCGGGCCGGCGCCCGCTACCGCTCGGCCGCAGCCCTGGCCGCGGCCGAGGCCGGCATCCACCGGGCGCTGACGGTCCTGGAGTCGGTGGCGCCCGACGGGTCGCCGGGCGCCCTCTGGCGGCCCCGCGGGCACGTCGAACACCACCGCGTCGGAGCCCTGGATGCGCGCTCGAGCGTGAGCATCACCGACGAGGCCGACGGGGCCCTGCTCGTCGCGGCCACCGGTGAGGCCGGGCGTACCGCCAGGCGCATACGCGCCCGCGTCTACCTGGCGTCGCCGGCCCTGCTGGTGGGCCTCTACGCTACCAGCCTCGTGCGCCTGGAGGAACCCCCAGCCGCGACCGTCGTGCTTCCCTACGGACACGGCATCGGGGACCGCCCGTGGGTCCACGTCGCCGCGGGCGAGGGCGTGTGGTTTGCGACCGGCAGCGTATCCATCAACGACCCGTCGGTGCGCCTTCCGATCGGCCCGGGCCCGGTCGACCCGCCCGGCGCGCCGCCCGAGGCGCCCCGCGCGGGGCCCGTGCG
>CAZGNA010000181.1:0-5553 GCA_964526945.1 uncultured bacterium | reverse complement strand
ACGCATCGAGCGATTCCGAATCTGAGGGTTTTCACGCCCGATTTGGGTTCAAGGCAAACTGCGGAGGAGAAACGAGAAACGCGGGCTCAGGCCGATGGCTGAAACCCGCGTCATTACTGGCTTTCGGCTGGTGGGCGCTGGAGGACTTGAACCTCCGACCTCCTCTGCGTCAGAGAGGCGCTCTACCTCTGAGCTAAGCGCCCGCGACACGGTCATTATACGTGGCAGCACCGCACCACGACAAGCACCGGCCCCGCAGGGGCGGGGCGAGGCTTTGGCCGGGCGGATGCATCGCACGCGGCTTCAACGTCATCGCACCAGGTGTGGACGTCACGACACCGGGTCTGGACGTCACGGCACCCGGCGTCGCCGTCACCACACGCTGCTCACGGCACCTCGGGTACAAGATAGGGAAGCCGCTCCCGCACCACGAGCGCCACCGGACTCCCCTCCGGGCGGAAGACGCCCGTGGCGTCGTCGACCATCACCGTACGCTCCAACCCCGGCACGTCCACCCAGTAGCGGGTGACCTGCCCGCGAAACTCTCGCGCGCGCACCGTCCCGTACAGCCCGCCGTCGTGCCCCGAGGGCGTCACCAGCGTCCACCAGTCGGGCCGGACCAGTACGGTCACCGCCGTGCCGCCCGCAGGGGGCGAGCCGGCCGCAGGCATCTCGACGCCGGCGACCCGCACGACCAGCTGGGTCCCCCGCTGGCCCGCGACCTCGCCCGGCAGGAAGTTGGCGTCGCCCACCAGGGCCGCCACGTGCCTGCTACCCGGACGGAAGTACAGGTCCTCTGGGGTGCCCACCTGCAGCACCCGGCCCTGGTGCATGACCGCCACCTGATCGGAGATGCCCAGGGCCTCCTCGCGGTCGTGGGTGACGTAGATGGTGGTGATGCCCAGCCGGCGCTGCAGCGCGCGAATCTCCCCGCGCACCCGCACCCGCAGCGCGGCGTCGAGGTTGGACAGCGGTTCGTCCATAAGCAGGACCTCGGGCTCGATCACGAGCGACCGCGCCAGCGCCACGCGCTGCTGCTGGCCGCCCGACAGCTCGTGCGGGTACCGTCCGGCCAGCCCGCCCAGGTCGAGCAGCTCCAGCATGGCCTGGACCCGCTCCCGCACCGCGGCGGGGGCCACCCGCCGCACGCGCAGCCCGTAGGCCACGTTGTCGAAGACGGTCATGTGCGGGAACAGGGCGTAGTCCTGGAAGACGATGGAGACGGGCCGCCGGTGGGGCGGCACCCCTCGCTGGGGCCGGCCGCGGACGTAGATCTCGCCGCGGTCGGGATCGTAGAACCCGGCGATCATCCGCAGCGTCGTGGTCTTGCCGCAGCCCGACGGGCCCAGCAGCGTCGTGAACGCCCCCTCGGCCACCGACAGCGTCACGTCGACGACCGCCGGTGTCGCGCCGAACGCCTTGGTCACGCGGTGGAGCCGCACGTGCTCCGCGCTCGCTGGTTGCGCCTGTCCCACCTCACACCACCGTTACGCTGCGCGCCACGATCACAGTTCGAAGCAGAAGGTGCGAGAAGTGCGCATTGTCGACATCAAGGCCGGCCACCGTTACGCTGCGCGCCACGATCACAGTTCGAAGAGCCGTACGCGCCCACCCAGGAGTAGGCGAAACGCGCCCAGCGCGGCCAGGGCCAGCACGATCAGGCTGCTGGCCATGGCCGCGGCCTGCCCCCAGTACCCTTGCTCGGCGAAGTTGAGGATCGACGCCGAGGCGACGCCCGTGCCGTGCGACACCAGGAAGACCACGGCGCTCAGGGTGTTGATGCTGCGTACGAAGACGTACACCAGGGCCGCGGAGAACGCGGCGCGGATCAGCGGCAGGACGATGTCCCAGAAGACGCGCAGGCCGGTCGCTCCCAGGTCGGCCGCGCTCTCCTCGATGGAGCGATCGATCTGCCGCAGGGCGGCCACGGCCGAGCGGTAGCCAACGGGCAGGAACCGCACGATCATGCTGAGCACGATGATGGCCCCGCCGCCGGCCAGCGCCAGCGGCGGCGCATTGAACGCCAGCACGTAGGCGACCCCCAGCAGCGTGCCGGGCACCGCGGCCGGCAGCAGGGTGACCGCGTCGAGGACCCGCGCCAACGGCAGCGCGCGCCGGTGCACCAGGTAGGCCAGCACCGTGGCCAGCACCGCCGCTCCTCCGGCGGCCGCGGCTGCAAAGCGCACGCTGTTGCCGAACTCGCGGGTAGCGAGCACCACGTAGGCGAAGTTGTGGACGGTCAGGGCGTGATCGTACCCCCACACGCGGCTGAACGCCCCCAGGAAGATCACCGCATACTTCGCCACCATCAGCAGCGAGGTCAGGCCACAGATCCCGCACAGACCCGCGCGCACCCACCCCGCCGGCCGCACTCCGGGCAGCGTCGCTCCCCGCCCCACGACGGTCACCACCGGCACCCGCTCCAACCGGCGCTGCACGAGGAACAGGGCCAGCGTGGGCAGGAACAGCACGATGCCCAGGACCGCGGCCATGCGGTAGTCGGCCCACCCCGCCACCTGCGCGTAGGCCTCCGTGGCCAGCACGCGGAACCGCCCGCCGATCAGTGCCGGGTTGCCGAAGTCGGCCAGCACGTGGATCGCCACCAGCAGGGCGCCGGCGCCGATCCCCGGCGCGGCCAGGGGTACCACGACCGTGCGAAAGACGTGCCAGGGCCCGGCACCGAGCGCCCGCGCCGCCTGTTCCAGCGTGGGGCTGATGCGCCGGAGCACGGTGCCGATCGCCAGGTAGGCGACGGGGAAGAACGCCATGGTCTGGGCGAGCCAGACCCCGGGCCAGCCGTAGATGTTGACCTCCTGCCCCAGCAGCCGGTACGTGATCAGGCCCTGGCGCCCGAACAGGAAGATGAAGCTCAGCCCGCCCACGAACGGCGGCGTCACCAGCGGGGCCAGCGCCACCAGGCGGAAGAGACCCGCCCCGGGGATCTGCGCGCGCAGCACCCCGTAGGCGAACGCGAATCCCAGCGCCGTGGCCGTCGTCGTGGAGAGGAGGACCATGAGGGCAGTGTTGCCCAGCACCGCGCGCCACCGGGGGTTGGTCAGAAGGTCGTGCCACTGCGCCCATCCCGGGGTGGCGGCCACCCGGACCAGGGGGTAGACCACGAAGAGGCCCAGGAACGCGGCGGCGAGCCCATAGGTCACCCACACCGCCGGATCGCCGCGCGCACGGACGGTCATCGAGCCCAGGCGCGTCACGGCCGACGACCACCCGTCTCCGGGGGCCGCGGGCAGCCCCGGGACACCCAGCCGCCGACGCCTGACGGACACGTCCCTACCGCGCGCCCAACCTATCGCGCGCCGAAGCGGCGGGTCCACTCCTTGAGGATGGCGTCGCGGTCGCGGGCCGCGGCCTCCGGATCGTACTTCATGAGCTTGATCTGGTGGCGGGGCACCGCACCGGGCGGCAGTTTCACGTCGGTGCGCACGGGCGTCGTGTACGAGAGATCGGTGTAGGCCTGCTGGGCCTCGCGGCTCATCATGAACTCCACGAACCGGCGGGCGCCCTCGGGGTTGGGCCCGCCGGCGATGATGGACACGGCGCCCACCTCGCCCGGCGTCGGCTCGGGGATCACCAGCTTGACCGGGAAGCCCTGCTCGATCACGCGGCCGAACGAGTGCACGAACGAGATCCCGATGGCGTACTCGCCCGCGCCCAGCATGCGGGGCGGCGCCGAGCCGCTGGAGGGAAACTGCGCCACGTTGGGCACCAGGCGGTCGAAGTACTGCCAGCCCTTCTCCGGCCCCAGCAGCTGCAGCATGCCCGACAGGAACAGGTAGGCAGTGGACGACGCCACCGGATCGGTCATGACGATCTCGCCCCGGAACGCGCGATCGGCGAGCTCCTCCCATGAGGTCGGCAGCGGCCGCGCGCCGAACTTGCGCTTGAACCGGTCGACGTTGATGCCGAACCCCAGGGCGGTGTAGTAGAACCCGGTCCAGTACCCCACGGGGTCGCGGGCTGTGCGCGGCACGGCGGCGGTGATCGGGGACACGTAGGGGAGCAGCGCGCCCGCGGCCTTCATCGCCAGGTGCAGGTTGCTGGCGCCGCCCAGCACGACGTCGGCCCGCGGGTTCGGCCGCTCCGCGATGACCCGCGTCACGATGGTGCCGCCCGAGCCGCGGACGAACTCGGCCGCCAGCCCGGTCCGCTCGCGGAACAGACTCACCAGCCTGGCGGCCTCCTCCTGCTGCACGATGGCGTAGACCAGCACCCGGTTGCCCTGGGCCGGCGCGGACTGCGGCACGAACGCGGCGACGAGCAGCGCGAGCACCAGGCTCGCGATGACGCGCGGGGTGCCCCGCAGCCGGCTGTGCGTCACACCCTCCCTACCGCCCATCTCCCTGCGACCTCCTGCGGCCTGTGTCGCTGCCAGACGTGAGTACCACCGCCCCCACCTCCCCTCCTGCCGCGAAGACCGCCCTCGTCGCGCGCCTGGCCGCCTGTCCCGCATGCTGTCCTCGCGGCCCGCGTGGCTGCCGGTGACGTGGCGGCCGCGCCGCGCGTCACGACGGCGGGGCCCGACGGGGTGCCAGCGCGTCCACCGTCTCGCGCAGCGCCGCCGCGGCGTCGGCCCCGAACGGAAACGGGTACGCCGCCACGACGTCCACGCCGGCCGCGCGGTACGCGTCGAAGCGCGCCCGACAGGCGGCGGCGTCTCCGACCGCGCCCAGCTCGGCCACCAACTCCACCGACAGCGCTGCGGCCGCGGCGTCCACCCCGCCACGGGCCCACGCCCCTTCCACCGCGGCCATCTCGCCGGCGTAGCCGGCGGCGGCGAACATCTGGCTGTAGGCGGGCATGACCGCGTAGGTGGCCACCAACCGGCGCAGCACCCGCCACGCCACCTCCGGTGTCTGCGTGACCGCCGCGCGCACGAAGCAGACGACCGTGAAGGCCTCCGGATCCCGGCCGGCATCCCGGGCGGCGCGGCGTGCACGCTCTGCCGCCCAGGCGGCACGGGCAGGGCCCATCCAGTTCAAGATCACCCCGTCGGCGACCTGTCCGGCCAGCTGCAGCATCTGTTCGCCGAGCGCGGCGACGTAGATCGGCACCGGGTGGGGCGGTGGCGCTTCCAGCTGGAAGTCGCGCACGCGAAAGACCTGGCCGCTGGTGGCGACGCGGTCCCCGCGCAGGGCGCGGCGGACGATCTCCACGTACTCGCGCATCGCGTCCAGCGGCCGGCGATAGGCCTGGTCGTACCCGTCCTCGACGATGCTCGGGTGACCGGTGCCCAGCCCCAACACGAACCGCCCGCCCGTGAGGTCGGCCAGCGTCGCGGCGGCCATGGCCGCCAGCGCGGGCGGGCGCGAGAAGATCGGCATGATGCCGGTGGCCAGGCGCATGCGGCGCGTCGCGCGGGCCATGGCGCCCAGCAGGCTGCACAGCTCGCGCCCGCGGCCCTCCGGCACCCACAGGCTGTCGTACCCCAGCCGGTCGGCGAGGGCAGCGAGGTCGACCAGCGTCCGCACGGGCAGCAGCTCGCGTGGTCCCGCCGGCGGCAGCAGGTCGCGCAGGACCAGGCCCGTGCCCTCCGGG
>CAZGNA010000180.1:0-5578 GCA_964526945.1 uncultured bacterium | reverse complement strand
AGGGGTACAAGTTCAGCACCTACGCCACCTGGTGGATCCGGCAGGCGATCACGCGGGCGCTCGCCGACCAGGCCCGGACCATTCGCATTCCGGTGCACATGGTCGAGACCATCAACAAGCTCGTGCGGGTCTCGCGCCAGCTGCTGCAGGAGCTGGGCCGGGAGCCCACCGCCGAGGAGATCGCCGAGGCCATGGGTCTGCCCGTGGAGCGCGTGCGCGAGATCAACAAGATCGCCCAGGAGCCCATCTCGCTGGAGACGCCCATCGGCGAGGAGGAGGACAGCCACCTGGGCGACTTCATCGAGGACCACGACGCGCTGGCCCCGGCGGAGGCCGCGTCCTTCACCATGCTCAAGGAGCAGCTGGAGAGCGTGCTGGAGACGCTGTCGCCCCGCGAGCGCAAGGTGCTCAAGCTGCGCTTTGGGCTCGACGACGGCCGGCCGCGCACCCTCGAGGAAGTGGGGCGCGAGTTCGGCGTCACCCGTGAGCGCATCCGGCAGATCGAGGCCAAGGCCCTGCGCAAGCTGCGCCACCCCACGCGCAGCAAGCGGCTCAAGGACTTCATCGAGTAGCCCGGGCCGCCCCCGCACGATGCCGCGATCCCGACACGGCGCGTCCGTGCCGTGGGCGTAGGGGTGCGGTACCGTAGACCGGGTCAACGCCGTGCACCCGACGAGGAGCCTATGGCAGACCGTCCGTACGATGTGGCAGACCTGAGCCTGGCCCCCGCGGGCCTGCGGCGCATCGCGTGGGCCGAACGCGAGATGCCGGTGCTGCGGTTGCTGCGCGAGCGCTTCGCCCGCGGGCAGCCCCTGCGGGGCGTGCGCATCGCGGCCTGCCTCCACGTGACCACCGAGACCGCCAACCTCGTGCTCACGCTGCGGGCCGGGGGCGCCGACGTGCGGCTGTGCGCCAGCAACCCGCTGTCGACCCAGGACGACGTCGCCGCGGCCCTGGTGGCCGAGTACGGCGTTGCCGTCTACGCCGTCCGCGGGGAGGACCGCGACACCTACTACCGGCACATCCACGAGGCCCTGGCCGGCGGCCCCCACCTGACGATGGACGACGGCGCCGACCTGGTCTCGACGCTCCACAGCCAGCGCACCGACCTGCTGCCGGGCGTCCGGGGCGGGACCGAGGAGACCACGACGGGCGTGATCCGCCTGCGGGCCATGGCCCGCGACGGCGCCCTGCGCTACCCGATCATTGCCGTCAACGACGCCAAGACCAAGCACCTCTTCGACAACCGGTACGGTACCGGCCAGTCCACTATCGACGGCCTGCTGCGCGCCACCAACGTGTTGCTGGCCGGCAAGACGTTCGTGGTCTGTGGCTACGGCGCGTGCGGCCGGGGGCTGGCGATGCGGGCGCGGGGCATGGGGGCCCGGGTGATCGTCACCGAGGTGTCGCCGCTCCACGCCCTGGAGGCCGTGATGGACGGCTACCAGGTGCTGCCCGTCGCCGAGGCCGCCCGGGTCGGCGAGATCTTCGTGACGGTCACCGGCAACCGCGGCGTGCTGCGGGGCGAGCACTTCGACGTGATGCGCGACGGGGCGATCCTGGCCAACAGCGGCCACTTCGACGTGGAGATCGACCTGCCGGCCCTGGCGGCGCGGGCCACCAGCCGCCGGCGGGTGCGCGAGCACGTCGAGGAGTTCACCCTGCGCGACGGGCGGCGCCTGTACCTGCTGGCCGAGGGCCGGCTGCTGAACCTGGCCGCCGCCGAGGGACACCCGGCCGCGGTCATGGACATGTCGTTCGCCAACCAGGCGCTGTCGGCCGCCTACCTGGCGGCGCAGGCCGCGCACCTGGAGCGGACCGTCTACCCGGTACCGGCCGAGATCGACGAGACGGTGGCGCGGCTGAAGCTGCAGGCCCTGGGCGTTACGATCGACAGCCTCACCGACGAGCAGCGCGCGTACCTGGAGTCCTGGAAGGAAGGCACGTAGCGGTCGTTCCGTGACGCGGGGCGCCTCCCGGGCACCCCCGCACGCTAGCCCCCGCCCGGCCGATGCATGGGGTGTGGGCCGGGGTATGGGACCTGCTGTTTCCCCCGCGGTGCGCGGCCTGTGGCAGCCGCGAGGGACACTTCTGTGGCCGCTGTCAGGCCGAGCTGTGCCGGATCGCCCCGCCGGTATGCGTCCGCTGTGGCGATCCGCTGGCGCCAGCCTCCGGGCGACTGGTCGTGGACACGGCTGCTCGGGCGGCGCGCGCGGTCTCCCCCCACTGTGCGGCCTGCGCGGCCGCGCCGCCCGCCTACGCCGTGGCCCGGTCGCTGGCCGCCTACGCGGGCCCCCTGCGCGAGGCGATCCACGCGTTCAAGTACCAGGGCGCGCGTCGTGTGGCCGATGCCCTGGGCGCCCTGCTGGCCGACGCGATCCCACCCGAGGTGGCCGATGGGGTCAGGGCGGTGGTGCCCGTTCCCCTCCATGCCAGCCGGCTGCGAGAGCGCGGCTACAACCAAGCCGAGGCGCTCGCGCATCCCGTGGCCCGCCGGCTGGGCGTGCCGTGTCTCCCGGCGGCCTTGCACCGCTGCCGGCAGGAGGCTCCGCAGGCGCGGTCGGGGGCTGCGGCCCGGCGGACCAACGTCGCAGGTGCCTTCGCGCCGGGGGCGCAGGCCGTGTGGGCCACAGTACTCCTCGTCGACGACGTGTTCTCCACCGGAGCGACCGCCGACGCCTGCGCGCAGGCCCTCCGGGCCGGCGGCGCGCGGCGCGTGCACGTGCTGACCCTCGCCCGCGCCGTGCTCCGGGTGCAGGTGAGAGACCTGCGAGAGACGCACCTGGCGCACTGGACCACGGTGGCGATCGCGCCGGGAGGGACGTGAGGTCGTGGCAGGCGCTGGGTCGCACGCGGGCGGTCCTCATCCCCTGCGAGCCGGGCTGTCTGCGGCACTGCTGTGGCTGGGAGTCGAGGCTGCCATCCGGTGGACGGGCGTGGCGCTCGTGCGCCGGTGGGACGCCGCCGACGCAGGGGTCACGCTGGGCACCGTCTTGTGGGTCAACGTCGTGCTCCTGGTCCCGACCACGCTGGTGCTGGCCTGGCTGTTCGCCCGCCGCGCCCGACGCGAGGGTCTCACCCGGGCGGCCCCGGCGTATCGTCCCTGGCGCGTTGGCGTCTGGCCGGCGCTGGGTGCGGTGGTTGTGATCTTCGGCATGGTCGGGGCCTTCGGTCCCTGGGAGCGCGCGCTGTTCCGCGACGAGCGCCGGGAGCGCGTCCGGGAGGAAGCGCAGCGCACCGCCGGGTGGCGTGTGGGGCTGGTGGCCGTTCCCGCCAACGGGCTGCTCGTGCCGGTGGTCGAAGAGTTCGCCTGGCGCGGGTACATCCAGACGCGGATGGTCCTGGCGCTGGGCCGGCCAGCCGGCATCGTGATCACGGCCGTGCTGTTTGCGGCCAAGCACGTCGTCGTAGACCGTTCCCTCGGTCGGGTCTTCACCCTGATGGGGGGTGCCCTGGTCCTCGGCGGCGTGGGCGCGCGATGGGGCACGCAGGCGTCCACCATCACCCACGTGGTCCTCAACGTCGTCGCCACGGTCGCCGACACGGTGCTGGGGCCCCTGCTCGTGCAGCGTGCCACCGACACGCCCTGACCCCTCGGGGCTGCCAGATGCGGACCCACGCCGCTGACCGCACCATCGTGCCGTTTTGGATCCACGCCCCCTGACCACGCAGGCCGTCCGCTCCGATGGACTGAATGGGCGCGCACAGCAGTCGACACGGTGCCGCCCGGAGGAGGAGCAGGGATGCGGACGGTCAGCACGCTGCTCGTGCTGGTAGTGCTGGTGGCGGGGGTCGCGATCCGGGGCTCGATGGCCCGTCCGATCGCCGACCCCGGCGCCATGGTCCTGCGGTGTCAGGCGGAAGCGCGCGGGTCGGTCGAGTGCCGCCCCCTGGAGGGACCGCTCTCCGTCATGGTCGAGGAGGGGCCGGGGCTCGACGTCGGTGGGGACTACGGGGCGTTCGCGGCCGTCGAGGGCGCCACCGTGGGGGACGCGTACGGCGAGCCCGATCGCATCAGCGCCCGCGCCGTGCTGGCGTTTGCCAGAGACGTCTTCGACTTCGCGTTGCGCGCCTACGACTTCGCCACGCACTTTGGCATCGTCGGCGGGATGCTGTTCGCGCCGCCGCTGGCTGTCGATCGGCTCTTCGACCCGCAATAGCTGGATGAGGCAGCCGGGGAGGGCGCACCCCTCCCCGGCGAGCCGGCGACGGAGGAGCCAACGATGCAGCGGGCGGTGGTGTGGGTCGCAATTCTGGCCGCGGTCGTGCTGGTTGCGGGGTATCTGGTGAACACCGTGCTGTACCTGGCACCACCAAACCCCTTGAGCCTTCGGGCGCTCCCTGTGGTCCTGGCGCTGCAGCAGCCGTGGTTCTCCCAGAACTGGCACCTGTTCGCCCCCAGCCCGATCCGGTCCAACTTCCTTCTCACCGTGCGGTGCCGCGCCGGGGCCCAGATCACGCCCTGGCACGCGCCTGCCACGCCCTGGCTGGCCGTGCACCACCGCAGCCGGTTCACCCCGATGGGCAAGCTGCTGCGCCTGCCCATGAACGCCATGCTGATGGTCCTGGGCCGGACCACCGACGATTGGCGCCAGCTGCTGTGCCGCAAGGCGCCGGATGCGGCCGCCTGCCGGGGCGCCGACCCGAGCCTGCAGCGGCAGCGGGAGATCGGCCTGCTGGTGCTGCGCCGGCTCGCATCGGCGGCATGCGACGGTCTCATGGGTCCGGGACGGGTCGATGCGGTGCAGGCGCGCATCCTCATTCACGACCCGCCGCCCTGGTCGCGCCGGCATCTGTCGGCGGACGCCGGCACGACGCGCTACCTGCTGCTCCCGTGGATGCCCTACGTGGCCGTCGGCCGGTGAGGCGGATGCGCGTCCTGCACGCCGTCGAACGCTACGTCACCCGCGAGCACGCGTTGATCGGCGCCAGCCTGACGCGGATCAGCCTGGGGGTCTGGGCTGTGTACTTCTACCTGCTCCACTGGCCCGTGCGGCACCTGCTGTGGGGCCCTGCGGGATTCTTCCCCCACGACGCGTTCCGCGCGCTCGAGCCGGTCCTCAACGTGTTTGCGGTCAGCCGCGCCCCGCTCTATGTCGACGCGGTGCTGGCGGGAGGGCTTCTCCTCGCCGTCGGGGTGGCGCTCGGCGTGGCGCCACGCGTCGTGCTGCCGCTCCACTGGCTGGTGCTCTGGTCGCTGCAGGAACGCAACCCGTTGCTGACCGATGGCGGCGACAACATCATGCGCATCGCGCTCCTCTTCCTCTGCCTGACCAACACCGCCGCCTACGGCGCCGTCGGCGCCACGCCGCCGATGGCGCGGGGTGTGGGCGCGGACCGCCGCGCACGGCAGCACCTGGGAGGCCGATTGTTTAAAGCGCGTCGCAGCCCTCTGGCCGCCCTCGGTCGGGTGATGGCGGTCTGGCGCGCGCGGCTGGTCTCCATCGGCCGGACCGCCGCCGCGTGGGGTGCCCGCTGGGCCGCCACCGGCCGCGCCGTCCGCGCCGTGGCGCACAACGCCGGCGTGGCCCTGATCGTCGCCCAGCTGAGCCTCGTCTACCTGAGCACCGGATTCTAC
>CAZGNA010000179.1:0-5584 GCA_964526945.1 uncultured bacterium | reverse complement strand
ACGTCGTGGGAGCAGCCGCGGGCCCGCGCGCGTCGATCCGCGGGAACACCGGCGCATCAGGGGCCACGGGCCGGCCCGCCTCCAGCCCGCCCCAGCGCCGCGCGTCGTCCAGCCGCTGCGCCTCCAGCGACGCCGCCGCGCCCAGCTGCCGCCAGACCCGCTGCGTGGCCACCGGCAGGACCGGGTGCAGCAGGACGGTCGCGACGCGCACCGCCTCCAGCGTGTTGTAGAGGATGGTGCCCGCACGCACGGATCGCCCCTGCCGGATGGCCGCCCATGGGGCCTCCTCGTCCAGGTACTTGTTGGCCGCCGCCAGCAGCCGCCAGACGTCGGCGAGCGCCAGCGCGAGGTTGGCCCGCGCCACGTGCCCGGGCATGGCGTCGGCCACGGCCCGGGCCAGGACCCGCAGCGCGCCGTCGCCCCCCTCCTCGGCACCGGGGGCGGGCACGCGGCCGTCGAAGTGCCGCGTCACCAGGGCAAGGGTCCGGTGCAGGAGGTTGCCGTAGTCGTTGGCCAGGTCGGCGTTGAACCGGTGGATCAGGCCGGCCCGGTTGTAGTCGCCGTCCTCGCCGAACGGGATCTCGCGCAGCAGGAAGTAGCGCAGGGCGTCGGCGGCGACCGCCGTGTCGGTGCCGGCGCGCGCCGCCAGCTCGCGGATGGCGTCGGCCGGGTCGACGACGTTGCCCAGCGTCTTGCTCATCTTCTGCCCCTCGACGGTGAGGAAGCCGTGCACCAGTACCTGGCGCGGCGGCTCCAGGCCCGCCGACAGCAGCATGGCCGGCCACAGCAGCGAGTGGAACCGGTTGATGTCCTTTCCGATGAGGTGGTGTGCCGGCCACCACTGGCGGAAGCGCGCCTCGTCGCCGCCGAAGCCGATGGCCGAGATGTAGTTGGTGAGCGCGTCGAACCACACGTAGACGACGTGCCCGGGGTCGCCGGGGACGGGGATGCCCCAGGCGAGTTTCTCCACCGGCCGCGAGACGGAGATGTCCTCGAGGGTGTCGATGAGGTGCAGCATCTCGGCATGGCGTGCGGCGGGGACGACGAAGTCGGGCCGGTCCTCGAACAGCCGGCGCAGCTGCGGTCGATACCTGGAAAGGCGGAAGAAGTAGTTCTCCTCCTCGATCACCACCGGCTCGGTGCCGTGGTCGGGGCAGCGGCCGTCCACCAGGTCGCTGAGGGTGACGAAGGCCTCGTGCCCCACGCAGTAGAGCGCGCGGTAGTTCTTCTTGTAGAGGTCGCCGGCGGCCGCCACGCGGGCCCAGAGCGCGCGCACACCGGCCGCGTGGCGCGCCTCGGTGGTGCGGATGAAATCGTCGCACGAGAGGTGCAGCAGGTCGATGAGCGCCCGGAAGCGGGCGGCGTTGGCGTCGACGAACGCCCGCACGTCCTGGCCCGCGGCCTGGGCCGAGGTGACGTTCTTCTGCCCGTGCTCGTCGGTGCCCGTCAGGAAGAAGACCCGCCGGCCGAACAGGCGGTGGTACCGGGCCAGGGCGTCGGCCACGATCTTCTCGTACGCGTGCCCGATGTGCGGGCTGGCGTTGACGTAGTCGATGGCCGTGGTGATGTAGAACGCGTCCATGCTCGGTCCTCCTCGCGGGTCGGGCCCACCGCGCGTTGCCGGCCCGCCGCCCGCCTCGGGGCACCCGGCGCCCTACGCGCCGGCGCCCACCGCCTCCCTGGCCAGCCGCGCGCCCTCCACCAGGTTGCGCAGCTTGGCGAAGGCCACGTCCCAGGTGCGCGTGCGCAGGCCGCAGTCGGGATTCGCCCAGAGCCGCTCCGGGCCCAGCACGCGGGCAGCCTCCAGCAGCCGGTCCCGGATCTCCTCGGGCGTCTCGATCACGTCCGAGTGGACGTCGAGCACGCCCAGGCCCAGCTCGCGCGTGTCGCCGTAGTCCTTGAAGATCGAGACGATGTTGTAGTCGCCGGTGTTCTTGAACTCCAGCGCCAGGTGGTCCACCCGCATCTCGAGGATGTGGGGGTAGAGCAGCCGGTAGTCGCTGTAGCAGACGTGGATGCTGAGCTTGGCCGGCACGTCGCGCACGGCCTCGTTGAAGGCCTCGACCAGGATCGGCACCTCGTCGGCGTGGGTCGTGGCCGCCGGCTCGTCCACCTGGATCCAGTCGGCGCCCGCCGCGGCCAGCGCCCGCAGCGTCGGGTTCACGACCTCCCGCGCCAGGTCCAGCGTGAGGGCGCGCTTGGCTTCCCACGCACGACGCTTGAGGTCGCGGGTCCCGCCGCCCTGGGCCTGCAGGTAGTACTCGTTGAACGACCAGTCGGCCAGGGTGTAGGGGCCCGTGACCGGGACCTTCACGGGGCGGCGCGCCACCGCCTTCACGAACCGCAGCTCGTCCACGTGGAAGGGCGCGGTCAGGCGCACCCGGTCCACCACGGCGGCCTTGCGGTAGTACTTGTTGTCGAACGACCGCACGTGGCCGTAGAAGCGGAACCCGTGGATGCGCCGGGCCGCGTACTCGTACATCTCCACACGGCGGGCCTCGCCGTCGTAGACCACGTCGAGCCCGGCCGCCTCCAGGAAGCGCACGGCGAACAGCGCGGCCCAGTCGCGCACGCGTTCGCGGTCGGGCGCCGGCGCGCGCAGCAGCGCCTTGAGGTCGTCGACGTCCTCGATGCCCAGCACCGGTGCCCACCGGTCGATCTCCGCCAGGTCGGCGTCGGTCGCGGGCTGCCCGCGGGTCGCCCGGACCAGCCACCCGGGCTTGGCCAGGCTGCCGATCTCCTGGGTCGGGAACAGCTTGGTCGCCACCACCGTCACCTCCCGCGGGCCCGCAGCGCCGCCGCCGCCTCCCCCAACCGGCGCGTCTTGGCTACCGCCACGTCCCAGGGCAGGAACTCCAGGTCGCAGTTGGGCACCAGGGCCACGTCGTCGGCGTCCACCGCACGCCACAGCCGGACCGCCTGGTCCACCAGCAGGTCCACGTCCTCCAGCAGGGAGTTGCGCCCGTCCAGCGCGCCGGCCAGCACGGTCTTGCCGCGCGCGACCGGACGGCCACCGTCGGCGTCCCAGGCGTAGAGGTCCACGCCGACCTCGTCCACCGGGAACCGGACGAGCTCGTCCAGCAACGCCGCGGCGTCACCGAAGAAGGTGTGCAGCGCGGTGCGCGCGCCCAGCCCGTCCGTGACCGGCTCCAGCGCCCCCCGCGCGCGGTGGACGTCCTCGCGCGTCGCGCGGGTCACCAGCACCGGATCGCTGAACTGCACGTAGGCGCAGCCCGCCGCGACAAGCGCACGCGCCTCGGCCCGCACCACGGCGCTGCAGTCGGCCAGCACCTGCTCGAAGGAGCGGCCCGACTGGTTGTCGGCCAGAGCAGCCAGGGTAAACGGCGACGGCAGCACGGCCTTCCACCGCAGCCCTGCCAGGGCCGGCAGGTTGAGGACCGCCAGGACCGCACGCCCGGTCGGCTCCAGGGGCCCCGTGATCACCGGGCGCCGGTAAAACGTGTTGTTGTCGAACCACCGCGCGATGCCGCCCGGCGCCATCCCCGGCGTGCCGCTGGCGATCGGCCGCAGCAGGTCCTGCCAGCGCAGCAGGCCGTCCAGCACGTAGTCGAGCCCGGCCTCCTGCTGTAGCGCGATCACGGCCCGCTCGTCGTCGGCCACCGCTGCCGCCAGCTCGCCGGGCGTGGCCCGGCCGCGGTCGACCGCGCGGCTCAGTTCGACCACGCGCTCCGAGCGCGGGAAGATGCCCACGAGATGCGCTGCCGGCATGCCATCCTCCCCGTTGTGCTCCATGTCGCTGCCCGTTGCGTCCCTCCGCGGGCCCGGCAAACAAACACCCTCCCGCCCGAGCTGGACGGAAGGGCTCCGTGGTACCACCAGGATGCGCGCCGGTCTCGCGACAGACGCCTCGATGGGTGGTCATCGACCACCCGTGCCCGGTCTCGGGGGCACACCGTTCGGGCTACTGGCCTCGCGCGTTCGCCCGAAGGCTCGGAAGCCATGTTCGGCGACGCCCCGCCACCGGCTCACACCCGCCCCGGCTCGCTCCGGCCGGCCCGCCGCCTACTCCCGCTCCGTCATCGCCGTCTCGATATCGGACTGGCCTCATTCTAGGGACGCGGATCAGCGCGTGTCAACGACGCGCGCATGCCGCGTGCCGGCGTCCCGACGGCGCGATTTTACCTGCGTGTCGCGACGAACACCGCCGCCTCCGCGTCCATCGTGTAGGGCTCCCCCTCCAGGTTGCCATACACGGCCACCCGGTCGAACCCCGCCGCCTCCAGCATCCGCCGCACCTCGACCACCGTGAAGGCCCGGATCGAGTGGGCCCAGGTCTCCCGCCGGCCATCGGGGAAGATGACGGTGTTGGTCCAGTTCAGTCGCCCGCCCAGGGCGTCGAACGACCAGTCCTCGATCTCGATGATCCCGTCGGCGCGGCGGTCCACCACCACGGGCTGGAAGGTGCGCAGCTCGTACTCGCGGTTCCAGAAGTCGATGAGCAGCCGGCCGCCGGGGCGCAGGGCCCGGGCGATGCCGTCGAGCATCGCCTGGTGCTCCTCGTCGGTGGCGAAGTAGCCGAACGACAGGAACATGTTGATGGCGGCATCGAACGGCCCGCGCACCGGGAGCGCGCGTGCGTCCCCGACGACGAAGCGCGCCGGCACGTCCGCCTCGACCGCCCGGTGCCGGGCCCGCGCGATCTGCACCGGCGAGACGTCGACGCCGGTGACGGCGAACCCGCGCCGTGCCAGCTCCACGGCGTGCCGGCCGTAGCCGCAGCAGACGTCCAGGATGCGGGCCGGGGGCCGCAGCGGCTCGCCCTCACCCAGCAGCCGGAGGACCTGGTCGACCTGGCGCCGCGCGCGCTCGACGTCGGCGCGCTCGTAGAGCTCGAGGAACGCAGGGCGGTCGAAGACGTCGCGCCACCAGTCGCGGGGGCGGGTCATGGCCGTGCGTCGTCCGACGGAGACCAGAGCACGTCGCTATCGTCCGCAGGCCGCAGGGACGCCAGGTACTCGGCGACCACGCGGCGCGCCTCGTCTTCGTCCTCGGCGCGCACCAGGACCTCGGCCCAGATGCCCGCCTGATCGCCCCGCATCGTCGGCACCTCGTACCCCGGAATGCGCCGCGACCGCACCATCGCCCGCAGGCCGGCGGCTCGCAGGGCGTCGCGCACGGCGACCGCTTCGAACTCCCCGGCGGCCCCGTGCACGCTCACGAGATCCCGCGGCGGCCGCCACAGCCCGGCGGGGCCGGCAGGCGCGACACGTACGAGCCGCCGGCACCAGGCCAGGACGGTCCGCAGCGCGCCGTGCGCGTGGCGCGTGTCACTCACCTCGCCCCGACCTCCCCGGCAAAGCCCTTTGGCCCTCGTGCCGCATCGGCGTCTTCTTCCGATCGTCTTCCGCGTGCTCCCGGCGTCGCGCTACCCCTCGGGCGTCCCCGGGTCGCCATCGGTCTGGGCCGCCAGACGGTACGCCGCACGCGCCGGCAGGCGGTAGGCCACGGCAGCTGCCCGCGCGGCGTCCCGCCGCGAGAGCCCGGCCTCCCGCAGGCGCCTGATGAACGCTGTGGGGGACATCGTCGCATCCAGTCCCCTCCCCCCGGGCCCTGCCACGCCGCC
>CAZGNA010000178.1:0-5620 GCA_964526945.1 uncultured bacterium | reverse complement strand
AGATCGAGGAGTTCGCCGAACGCGACCGCGAGACGGTCTACGTGCGGGCCACGGTCCACGTCGAGAAGCCGTCGCAGAAGAAGATCGTCGTGGGCCGCGGCGGCCAGATGCTCAAGGCGATCGGCACCGCGGCGCGACGCGAGATCGAAGCCCTGCTGGGCCGCAGGGTCTACCTGGACCTGTGGGTGGCGGTCACGCCCGACTGGCGCGAGAAGCTGGCCGTGATCCGCCAGTTCTACCCCGACTGAGGGTGGACGAATGCGGCAGGCATCGCGGCATCGGCGTCCGGCTTGACGTCCCGTCACCCCGCTGGTATGCTGAGGCCAGCCGTCACCCGACCGCCGGGCGTGCGTCCGGCGGTCGAGTCCATTGTATCGGCGGGTTGCGGTGATGAAGAACCCGAAGCACGCCAGGGCCAACGACGCCGAGAAGGAGACGATCCTGACCCGCGAGGGGCTGCGCAAACTCGAGGAGGAACTCGAGCGCCTCAAGGGCATCCGGCGCAAGGAAGTGGCCGAACGCATCAAGCAGGCCAAGGAGTTCGGCGACCTGGCGGAAAACGCCGAGTACGACGACGCCAAGAACGAGCAGGCGTTCATCGAAGGGCGCATCCTGCAGATCGAGCAGATGCTGCGCAGCGCCCGCGTCATCGACGACGCCGCCGTGGCGAGCGACGTGGTCTCGGTGGGGTCCACCGTGCGGCTCAAGGACGTGACCGCCGGCGGCGAGCTGACCTACACGATCGTGGGGTCCGCCGAGGCCGACCCGCTGGCGGACCGCATCAGCAACGAGTCGCCCGTGGGGCAGGCACTGCTGGGGCGGAAGAAGGGCGAGACCGTCACCATCCGGGTACCGGCTGGCACGCTGACGTACACGATCCTCGACATCGTGCGCTAGCGTCCGTCCCGACGGGACGGCGACACCCTCCCCGGTCCCGCCGGCGGGCCGGTTGGGTACATTCACCAGTAGACGTCGCCCTCCGTGCCGGGCGCGCCCGGGAATGCTGCTGGAACGGGGCGCGTAGAGTGAAGTAGGGAGGGACAGACGTCCCTGCCCGTATGGCGTGGAACCGAACAGGCAGGAGTGCCGTTGGAGCAGACAGAATCCGTGACAGGCGACAGGCGGGGTTCCTCTCACCCTCCCAGGAGAGGAGCGTGCAGTGCCGATGTTTGAACGGTTCACCGAACGCGCGCGCCGCGTGATCATCCTCGCGCAGGAAGAAGCCAAGCGCCTCAACCACAGCGCGGTGGGAACCGAGCACATCCTGCTGGGGATCATCCGGGAGGGTGAAGGGGTCGCCAGCAAGGTCCTCGAGAGCCTCAACATCAGCCCCGAGCGGGTGCGCGCGGAGATCGAGGGGGCCATCGGCCGGGGCGAGCGCTCGCCCCACGAGGAGGTCGCGTTCACGCCCCGGGCCAAGAAGGTGCTGGAGCTGGCCCTCGACGAGGCCCGGCGGCTCGGGCACAACTACATCGGTACCGAGCACCTGCTGCTGGGCCTGATCCGGGAAGGCGGGGGCGTCGCGGCCCGGGTCCTGGAGGCCATGGGGGCGGACCTGGACCGCGTCCGCGCCCAGGTGGTCTACCTGCTGGGCGAGGAGGGGACCACGTCCTACGCCAAGCAGGCCAGCAAGACCCCCACCCTGGACGAGTTCGGCCGCGACCTGACCAAGCTGGCCCGCGAGGGGAAGCTCGACCCGGTGATCGGGCGGGAGCGCGAGATCGAGCGGGTCATCCAGGTGCTGTCGCGGCGCACCAAGAACAACCCGGCCCTGATCGGCGAGCCCGGGGTGGGCAAGACCGCCATCACCGAGGGCCTGGCGCAGCGGATCGTCCGCGGCGACGTGCCGGAGGTCCTTCGCCACAAGCGCGTCGTCCAGCTGGACCTGGCGGCGCTGGTCGCCGGCACCAAGTACCGCGGCGAGTTCGAAGAGCGGATGAAGAAGGTCATGGAGGAGATCCGCAAGGCCCAGGGCGAGGTCATCCTCTTCGTCGACGAGCTCCACACGCTGGTGGGGGCCGGCGCCGCCGAGGGCGCCATCGACGCCAGCAACATTCTCAAGCCGGCGCTGGCCCGGGGCGAACTGCAGTGCATCGGCGCCACCACCCTGGACGAGTACCGCAAGTACGTCGAGCGCGATGCGGCCCTGGAGCGTCGGTTCCAGCCGATCCTGGTGGCCGAGCCCACCGTGGAACAGACCATCGAGATCCTCCGCGGCCTGCGCGACCGGTACGAGGCTCACCATGGCGTCACCATCAGCGACGAGGCCCTGGTGGCGGCCGCCACCCTGGCCGACAAGTACATCTCCGACCGGTTCCTGCCCGACAAGGCCATCGACCTGATGGACGAGGCGGCCAGCAAGATCCGGCTGCAGGCGTCGTTCCTGCCCCAGGAGGTGCGCCAGGCCATGGAGCGGGTGGAGCGCACCCGCCGCGAGAAGGAGGAGGCCAGCAAAGCCCAGGACTTCGAGCGCGCGGCGCAGCTCCGGGACCGCGAGCGCGTGCTGCGGCAGAAGCTGGAAGAGCTGCAGGGCTCCCTCAAGCGCGAGAAGGGCCGCGAGCCCACCGTGGTGACGGCGGAGGACATCGCCGACATTGTCTCGTCGTGGACCGGGATTCCCGTGACGCGGCTGGTGGAGGAGGAGACGCAGAAGCTGCTGCGGATGGAGGAGGCCCTCCACGAGCGCATCGTGGGCCAGGACGAAGCGGTGCGGGCCGTGGCCAAGGCCGTGCGGCGCGCGCGGGCAGGGCTCAAGGACCCGCGGCGGCCCATCGGGTCGTTCATCTTCCTGGGCCCCACCGGCGTGGGCAAGACCGAGCTGGCCCGTGCCCTGGCGGAGTTCCTCTTCGGCGACGAAGGGGCTCTCGTCCGCATCGACATGTCCGAGTACAGCGAGCGGCACACCGTCTCGCGGCTCGTGGGCTCGCCGCCCGGTTACGTGGGCTACGAGGAGGGCGGGCAGCTCACCGAGGCCGTACGCCGCCGGCCCTTCTCGGTGGTGCTCTTCGACGAGATCGAGAAGGCGCACCCCGAGATCTTCAACGTGCTGCTGCAGATCCTGGACGACGGGCGGTTGACCGACGCCCAGGGCCGGACGGTGGACTTCAAGAACTGCGTGATCATCATGACGAGCAACGTCGGTGCCCCGCAGCTCGACAAGGAGGTCGGCATCGGCTTCCGAGCTGCCGGCTACGACGAGACCGTCGACCGCGAGCGACAGTACGAGCGGATGCGGGAGCAGGTCATGGAGGAGCTGCGCCGGACGTTCCGGCCCGAGTTCCTCAACCGGCTGGACGAGATCATCGTCTTCCGGCCGCTCACCCACGAGCAGATCAAGGCCATCGTGGGGATCCTGATGGAACGCGTGCGGCGCGAGCTGCGGGGGCAGAACATGGACCTGGAGCTGACGCCGGCCGCGCAGGAAGTGCTGGCGCGCGAAGGCTACGATCCGAAGTTCGGCGCGCGGCCGCTGCGGCGAGCCATTCAGCGGCTCATCGAGGACCCCCTGTCCGACGAGTTGCTGCGCGGGCAGTTCCGGCGCGGCGACGTCGTGGTCGTCGACGCCCGCGACGAGACCATCGTCTTCGAGCGCAAGCGCGAACCGGCCCTGGCCGAGTAACCGCTGGCCGGCCCCGACGCCGGTGGACCCGGGCCCGCGGGCCCGGGTTCGTGTTTCTGGCCGGGGCATGCGACCCGCTACCGGCCGATGATCGCAGAGGGGGCCCAACGTGGAGCGCAGTCGCTACGTCTGCCAGGCATGCGGGCACACCTCCCCCAAGTGGCTGGGGCGGTGTCCGGGGTGCGGAGAGTGGAACACGCTCACCGAGGAGGTGGTGCGGGCCGCGCCCCGGACGGGTCGATCGCCGGTCGCCGCTGCGGAGCCGGTGTCGGTGGCCGCGGGCGACCTCGCGCAGGAGACGCGCACGCCCAGCGGCCTGGCCGAGTTCGACCGGGTGCTGGGCGGAGGGCTCGTGGCGGGCTCCGTGGTGCTGGTGGGCGGCGACCCCGGCGTCGGGAAGTCGACCCTGCTGACGCTCATTGCCCATCGGCTGGCCCAGATGGGCCGGCCGGTCCTCTACGTGACCGCCGAGGAGTCGGTGCGCCAGACCCGCCTGCGGGCCGAGCGGCTGGGCGCTCTGGCTCCGACGCTGCTGCTGCTGGCCGAGACCGACCTCGACGCCATCGCCGAGACGGTGCGGCGGATGCGGCCGGCGGCGCTCGTCGTGGATTCGATCCAGACCGTGTACCGCAGCGATGTGGCCTCGGCGCCGGGCAGCGTCGCCCAGGTCCGCGAGTGCGCGGCCCTCCTGGTGCGCCTGGCCAAGGACGAGGGCGTGGCGACCTTCCTCGTCGGGCACGTCACCAAGGAGGGTGCGCTGGCCGGCCCGCGGGTGCTGGAGCACCTGGTGGACACCGTGCTGTACGTGGAGGGCGACCGCCACCACACCTACCGGGTGCTGCGGGCCACGAAGAACCGGTTCGGTCCCACCAACGAGATCGGGGTCTTCGAGATGACCCCCGCGGGGCTCGTCGAGGTCCCCAACCCCTCTGCGGCGTTCCTGTCGGAGCGTCCGGCGGGCACGCCGGGCTCCGCCGTGGTGTGCGCCATGGAGGGCACACGGCCCATCCTCGTGGAGGTGCAGGCCCTGGTGACCCCGACGCACTTCGGCATGCCGCGGCGGACGGCGTCGGGCGTCGACTACAACCGGGTGGTGCTGCTCCTGGCGGTGCTGGAGCGGCGCGCGGGGTTGCGGCTGGTGGACCAGGACGTCTACGTCAGCGCCGCCGGCGGCCTGACCGTCGAGGAACCGGCGGCGGACCTGGGCATTGCGCTGGCCATCGCCAGCAGCCTGCGCGATCGCGCGGTGGACCCGCGGACGGTGCTCATCGGCGAGGTGGGCCTGGCGGGCGAGGTCCGGACCGTCCCGCAGCTCGCCCGGCGGGTCGCCGAGGCCGCCCGGCTGGGGTTTGCGCGCGTCGTCGTGCCCGCCCGGGCGGCCGCCGACCTGGCCGTCGGCCTCGACGTGATCGGCGTCCGCGACCTTGGCGAGGCGCTGGAGGCCCTGCTCTAGCTCAGGTCAGGTGGAAGATGCCCAGCGTGGCGACCCGTGCGTGCTCTTTGCGCAGGATGGCGTCGAGGTCGAGGTCGAGCAGGCTGGCGGTGGCCGCCAGGTAGAACAGCGTCGTGCCGATCTCGGTCTCGACGATCTCGCGGCAGCGCTCGCACAGGGCGCCGTCGACGTGCGTCTGCACCACGGACCTGACTTCCGCCAGGCTCATCTCGGCGGGGAAGCGTTGCTTGCCGGCCTTGATCGAGATGCACCCGCAGGTGGTGACGCACTTGGCGATGGCCCGGTTCACGCGGGCGACCGACTCGGTGAGCTTGCTCTGGACGTCGAGGATGCTGCGGTGGCGGATCAGGTATTCTGAGACGGTGTGCTGGAAGGAGCCTTGACCGATCTCAGCCATCGTTGCCGCTCCTCGCAAGACGATCGCGCGTATGGGAATGATAGCGGCCCCATTATAGAGACCGCGTTGCGCCGCTGTCAAACGCTCGCCGTCGGGGGGTAGTGTACGGTAGTCTGTGTACTTTCGTTGGGGAGCCTTTGAAGGGTCCCCA
>CAZGNA010000177.1:0-5621 GCA_964526945.1 uncultured bacterium | reverse complement strand
CCGGGCGCCCGGAGGATTCCCCCGCGGCGCGGAGAATCGTGTCGTCCAGTGACGACCGCGACGAGGTGAGGCGCGTGGCAGAGCCGTTGCTGTCGGTGCGCAATCTCAAGACGTACTTCTACACCGACGAGGGCGTGGTGCGGGCGGTGGACGGGCTCTCCTACGACCTCCACAAGGGCGAGACGCTGGGCATCGTGGGCGAGTCCGGGTGCGGCAAGAGCGTCCACGCGCTGTCCATCATGCGGCTCATCCCCACCCCGCCCGGGAAGATCGTGGAGGGCGAGATCTGGTTCGAGGGGCGCGACCTCCTCAAGCTCAGCGACGAGGAGATGCGCCGCATCCGGGGCAACCGCATCGCCATGATCTTCCAGGAGCCGATGACGTCCCTCAACCCGGTGCTGACCATCGGCGAGCAGATCGCCGAGGCGGTCATGCTGCACCAGAAGCTCGACCGGCGCGCGGCCTGGGAGCGGGCCATCGAGATGCTGGAGCGGGTGAAGATTCCCCTGGCTCGGGAGCGCGTCAAGGACTACCCGCACCAGTTCTCGGGCGGCATGCGCCAGCGGGTGATGATCGCCATGGCGCTGTCGTGCAACCCGTCGATCCTGATCGCCGACGAGCCCACCACCGCCCTGGACGTGACGATCCAGGCGCAGATCCTGGACCTGATCCGGGAGCTCCAGCAGGAGTTCCACATGGCGGTCATCATGATCACCCACAACCTGGGTGTCGTGGCCGAGATGTGCGACAACGTGGTGGTCATGTACGCCGGCAAGCCCGTGGAACGCACCGACGTGCGACGGATCTTCCGGGACCCCAAGCACCCCTACACGTGGGGCCTGCTGCACTCGGTGCCCAAGCTCTACGAGCGGCGCGAGCGCCTGATCCCCATCGAAGGGCAGCCCCCGTCGCTCATCGACCTGCCGCCGGGCTGCGCGTTCGCCCCGCGCTGCCCCTTCGCCATGGAGATCTGCGTGCAGGAGAACCCCCCCGACTACCCCGTCGGCCCGGACCACACCGCCAAGTGCTACCTCTACTCGGAGCACGCCAGCGAGGAGGACAAGCGCGCGGCGGCCCAGGCCGGGCTGGCGGTCTCGACCCGCGGCGTGTAGGAGGACCGGTCGTGGCGACCAACGGCGACGTCATCCTTGAGGTCAAGAACCTCGTCAAGCACTTCCCCATCACCAAGGGGTTCATCTTCCAGCGGCAGGTGGGCGCCGTCAAGGCCGTGGACGGGGTCTCGTTCTCGATCCGCCGCGGCGAGACCCTGGGACTGGTGGGCGAGTCGGGGTGCGGGAAGACCACCACCGGCCGGGTGATCCTGCGCCTGATGGAGCCCACATCCGGCGAGGTGCGCTTCGAGGGTCAGAACATCCTGGCCCTCAACAAGGAAGAGCTGCGGCGTATGCGGCGCAACATGCAGATCATCTTCCAGGACCCGTACTCGTCGCTGAACCCTCGCATGACGGTGGGTGACATCATCGGCGAGCCCCTGGAGATCCACAACCTGGCCCGGGGCAAGGAGAAGGTGCGGCGCGTGCAGGAGCTGCTGGAGGTGGTGGGGCTCTCGCCCTACCACGCCAACCGCTACCCGCACGAGTTCTCGGGCGGACAGCGCCAGCGCATCGGCATCGCCCGGGCCCTGGCCGTGAACCCCAAGCTCATCATCTGCGACGAGCCCGTCTCGGCGCTGGACGTCTCCATCCAGGCCCAGGTCCTCAACCTGCTCCAGGAACTGCAGAAGGAGTTCGGCCTCACCTACCTGTTCATCGCCCACGACCTCTCGGTGGTCAAGCACATCAGCGACCGCATCGCGGTGATGTACCTGGGCAAGATCGTCGAGATCGCCGACGCCGACGAGCTGTTCGCCAACCCCCAGCACCCCTACACCGAGGCGCTCCTGTCGGCCGTGCCGATCCCGGATCCGACGATCCGGCGCGAGCGGATCATCCTGCCCGGCGACGTCCCCAGCCCCGTCAACCCGCCGCGGGGCTGCCGGTTCCACACCCGGTGCCTGTACGCCCGCGAGTCGTGCAAGGTCAACGAGCAGGAGCTGGTGGACGTCGGGGGCGGCCACTACGTGGCGTGCGAGGTGCTGCCGTTCCGCCACCAGCGCAGCAAGGCGGCCGTCGTCAAGGCGCCGACGGCGTAGCCGGTGCCGCGCCGCGTCTCGGGTGCCGGGGCCGCGACGGCCCCGGCACCCGTGCGTTCGTCGTGCTACCATGAGGGCGATGCGCGGCGCCCCGTTGTCCCATGATCGATCGTGAGACGGTCGCCCACGTGGCCCGCCTGGCCCGGCTGGCCCTGACGGAGGACGAGCGCCAGCGGTTCGTCGAGCAGCTGGGCCGCATCCTGGAGTACATCGCGCGCCTCAACGCCCTGGACCTGACCGACGTGCCGCCCACGACGCACGTGGTGCCGATGGTCAACGTCTTCCGGGCCGACGTGGTGCGGCCGTCGCTGGCGCGCGAGGAGGTGCTGGCCGCGGCGCCGGCGCACGCCGACGGGTTCTTCGTCGTGCCGCGGGTCCTGGAGGCAGCGGCGGACGATGGATGATCTGGCCTTCGCCAGCGCCCGGGACCTGGTGGCGGCCTACCGGGCCGGGACGGTGCGGCCCTCGCAGGTCGTGGAGGTCGCCCTGGACCGCATCGCCCGGCTGGACCCGCTCCTCCACGCCTTCCTCACCGTGGACGCCGACGGGGCCCGCCGCGCCGCGGCGGCCTGGGACGCGCGCATCGCGGAAGGCGCCGACGCCCTGCCGCCGCTCGCCGGCGTCCCGGTCGCCATCAAGGACAACATCTGCACGCGCGGGATACCCACCACGTGCGCGTCGCGCATCCTGGAGGGGTGGGTCCCGCCGTACGATGCCACGGTGGTGGCGCGCCTGCGGGACGCCGGCGCCATCGTGCTGGGCAAGACCAACCTGGACGAGTTCGCCATGGGCTCGTCGACGGAGCACTCGGCGTTCGGTCCGACCCGCAACCCCTGGGATCCCACCCGCGTGCCGGGCGGATCCTCCGGCGGCTCGGCGGCGGCCGTGGCGGCGGGCATGGTCCCGCTGGCCCTGGGGTCCGACACGGGGGGGTCGGTCCGGTTGCCGGCGGGGTTCTGCGGCGTGGTGGGCCTCAAGCCGACCTACGGGCGCGTGTCGCGCTACGGCCTGGTGGCCTTCGCCTCGTCGCTCGACCAGATCGGCCCGATCGCGCGCGACGTGGCCGACTGCGCGCTGCTGCTGGGGGTGCTGGCCGGCCATGACCCCGCCGACGCGACGTCCGCGGACGTGCCGGTGCCGGACTACCTGGCCGCGCTGGGTGAGGACGCGGCGGGTCTGCGCCTGGGCGTACCCCGGGAGGCCTTCGGCGAGGGCGTGGCGCCCGCCGTGGCGGACGCGCTGCGCGAGGCCCTGCGTGTCTTCGCGACCCTGGGGTGCGACGTCGCGGAGATCAGCCTGCCCACCATCGATGCGGCGCTCCCCGCCTACTACATCCTGGCGCCGGCCGAGGCATCGTCGAACCTGGCCCGCTACGACGGCGTGCGGTACGGGCTGCGCGTGCCGGGCGAGGACCTGGCCGCCATGGTGGCCCAGACCCGGCGGCAGGGGTTCGGGGCCGAGGTGCAGCGCCGGATCATGCTCGGCACCTACGCGCTCTCGGCGGGCTACTACGAGGCGTTCTACCTGAAGGCGCAACGGGCCCGCACGCTGGTGGCCCGCGACTTCGCCCGGGCGTTCGAGCGCGTGGACCTGGTGGTGCTGCCGGTGGCGCCCACGCCAGCGTTCCGCCTCGGCGAGAAGGCCGACGACCCGCTGCAGATGTACCTCTCGGACATCTTCACGATCTCGGTGAACATGGCGGGGCTGCCGGGCCTGGCGCTCCCGTGCGGCATGGCCGATGGCCTGCCCATCGGGCTGCAACTCGTCGGCCGGGCCTTCGACGAGGCGACGGTGCTGCGGGCAGGGTACGCCTACGAGCAGGCCGCCGGTTGGGCCCGGCGCCGGCCACCGGTGGGGTGAGGGCGTCCGTGGCCCGCGACGTCGCCGTCGCCTACGAGACCGTGATCGGGCTGGAGATCCACGTCCAGCTGCTGACGGCATCCAAGATGTTCTGCGGGTGCGCCGTCAGCTTCGGGGCGCCGCCCAACACGCTGACGTGTCCCGTGTGCCTGGGTCTGCCGGGCGCGCTGCCCGTCGTCAACCGGGCTGCGGTCGAACTGGGCCTGCGGGCCGCGCTGGCCCTGGGCTGCCGGATCAGCCCCCACAGCCGGTTCCACCGGAAGAACTACTTCTACCCCGACCTCCCGAAGAACTACCAGATCTCCCAGTACCAGTACGCCGCCCATCCACCGCTGGCCACCGACGGGCACCTGGAGCTCCAGACCGAGGGCGGCGTGCGTACCGTGCGCATCCGACGGGTGCACCTGGAGGAGGATACCGGGCGCCTGGTGCACCCCGACGATCCTGCCCGGGGCAGCCTGATCGACTACAACCGCTCGGGTGTGCCGCTGATGGAGATCGTGACCGAACCCGACCTGCGCTCGCCCGCCGAGGCGCGCGACTTCCTCGTGGCCCTGCGGCGGCTGCTGCAGTTCGCCCGCATCAGCACGGGGCGCATGGAGGAGGGCACCCTGCGCTGCGATGCCAACGTCTCGCTGCGGCGCCCGGGCAGCGCGTGGGGCACCCGCACCGAGGTCAAGAACATGAACTCGCTGCGGGCCGTCGAGCGCGCCCTGACGTTCGAGGTGGCGCGGCAGCGGGCCGTGCTGGAGCAGGGCGGCGAGGTGGTGCAGGAGACGCGCCACTGGGACGAGCGGCGCGAGGTCACCTTCGCATCCCGCACCAAGGAGGAAGCCCAGGACTACCGGTACTTCCCCGAGCCCGACCTGGTCCCCATCGTCGTGGACGAGGCCTGGCTGGCGGCGGTCCGCGCCTCGCTCCCGGAACTGCCCGCGGCCCGGCGCGCGCGCTTCGTGGCCGCCTACGGGCTCTCGCCCTACGACGCCGACCTGCTCACCGCGACGCCGGCCACCGCCGACCTGTTCGAGCAGACCGTGGCCCGCTACCCGGCGCCCAAGACCGTGGCCAACTGGCTGCTGGGCGAGGTGGCCGGCTACCTGAACGAGCACGGTCTGGAGCTCGAGCAGGTGCCCCTGTCCGCCGAGCGGCTGGCGGCGTTGCTGCGCCTGATCGAGCAGGGACACCTCAGCGGCCGGATGGCCAAGGAGGTGCTGGTGGAGATGCTGGCGCACGACCGCGATCCGGTCGCGATCGTGGAGGCCAGGGGGCTGCGGCAGATCAGCGACGACGCCACCCTGGGCGCGGTGATCGACCGGGTGCTGGCCGAGCATCCCGGGCCGGTGGCCGACGTCCGCGCGGGGAAGGACAAGGCGCTGACGTTCCTGATCGGGCAGGTGATGCGCGCCACGCAGGGGCGGGCCAATCCCGAGGTCGTCCACCGGCTGCTCCGCGAGCGGTTGGGACGGGTGTGAGGACGCGCGGCGCGCTTCCCCCCGCAGGCCCGTCGGGCGGGCCGCCCGGCCGGCGACGACGAGACGCGGTGCCCGCGCCGGGTGCCGGGCCGCGGGCGCGGCCGTTACCCGTTACAATCTGGTGAGCAAGGTGCACT
>CAZGNA010000176.1:0-5634 GCA_964526945.1 uncultured bacterium | reverse complement strand
GTTCCGCCCTCGCGTCAACCATGAAGACCATTCGGGATCACGCCGGATCCAGGATGAATATATGTGCAAAGGGGGAGTGGCGTTGCCACCCCCCCGTGTACCGACCGCCAGCGTAAGTTAGAACGAACAGCCCTGGCTCGAATCGCCGGTGCCTTCCAGCACAACTGAGCATTCGTCCGAACTTGTGAGCGGCGACGAGGCACCACTAATCGTCCACGTCACCGTGTCAGAGTCGCCGCTGCCAGTCGGCGTGCTCCAGCTGGCACCCGAGGGCATCTGAAACCCTGATAGGATCTTGGTCGTGTCGAAGGCGTTGTACTCCTGGTAATAGGCCCACGAGAGCGTCTTCAACTCCTGCAGGATGTTTTGCGCCTCCGCCTTGTACGCCCGCTTCCTAGCGCCCAGGTAGCGGGGCACCGCGAGCGCCAGCAGGATCCCCAAGATGGCCAGCACGACGACCAGCTCGATGAGCGTGAAGCCGCCCTCACCGCGCTGGCGCCGTCGTGTCTGGCTCCAGAAGAGATTCAGCATGACCTATGCCTCCTTTTCCGCATGACCAACGATGATTGCGGTCTTGCCTCACAGTGTGCAGCCGTCGATGTGCTCTGCCGCACACCGCTTCCGTCCATGGCTTCCTCCGGCCCGATCACCTCCCTGCGCCCCAACTGTCGCACCACCTGCACGGTGTGCGGGCCAGGCCCGCGGCCTGGCTCACCGGTATTGATACCCGAAACCCGCGCCGGCTAGACCACCTGCGGCCCCTTGGGGGCGACCGCGTGTATCCGGCCGCTCAAGTCTCCAGCGCCGGAGAGCCGAACGGCATGCCCGCGGAGCCGGCCCGTCGCACGCCCCAGCTGGCCTGCCAGGCTCGCCACCACAGCTGTGGCCTCGCGCACGGTCAGGCCGCCCGCACCATCCGCCCGACTCCCCCAGGCCGCCTGCACCGTCTGCCCTACCGCACCCCGGCGCCCGTCGCCAGGTTGAAGATCGGCAGGTACAGCGAGATCACCATCGCCCCCACCACCACGCCCATGAAGATGATCAGGATGGGCTCCAGCAGCGAGGTGAGGCTCTGGACGGTGGTTTCGACCTCGACGTCGTAGAAGTCGGCCACTTTCTGCAGCATCTGCTCCAGGGCACCGGTCTCCTCGCCCACCCGGGTCATCTGCACGACCATGGGCGGGAAGATGCCGGAGAACTGCAGGGGAATGGCGATGGACTGCCCTTCCCGGATGCTGGAGCGCACGGCGTCGACGGCCTCGCCGATGACCACGTTGTCGATGGCCTTGGCCACGACCTCCAGCGACTGCATGATGGGCACGCCGCTGGCGATGAGCGTGCCCAGGGTGCGGGTGAAGCGGGCGATGATAATCTTCCGGTTCAGCTCGCCCAGCACCGGGGCCCGCAGCTTCAGACGGTCGTAGCGGGCGCGGCCCGCGGGGGTCTTCAGGTACCGGCGCAACACGTAGACCAGGACCGCCAGCCCACCGAGGAAGGCGTACCAGAACCGCCGCAGCAGCAGGCTGACCGCCATGGCCACCTGGGTGGGCAGGGGCAGGTCGCCCGACCCGCCCAGCTCTTTGAACAGCGTCTCGAATTGGGGCAGGATCACGATGGTCATGAAGAACAGGCCCCCCAGGGCGGCCACGGTCAGCAGGATGGGGTAGACCATCGCCGCGCGGATCTTGCTGCGCAGCGCCTGCTCCTTCTCGAGGTAGACGGCCAGCCGCTCGAGCACCTCGTCGAGCACGCCGCCGGTCTCGCCGGCCTTCACCATGTTGACGTAGAGCGAGCTGAAGGCCTGGGGGTGGCGGCTCAGGGCGTCCGACAGCGGGCGGCCGGCCTCGACGTCCTGGCGCACCTGGGCCACGATCTGCCGCAGGCGCTTGTTGGAGGTCTGCTGCTCGAGGATGGACAGGGTGCGCACCAGCGACAGCCCCGAGCCGACCATGGTGGCGAACTGGCGGCTGAAGATGGCCATGTCCTTGAGGCCGATGCCGAACAGCCCCTGCAGGGTCTCGAGGATGTCACGGCGCTCGACCGTGCGCTCGAGGTTCGTGATGAAGAACCCCATGTCGCGCAGGCGGTCGACGACCACGGCGTCGTTGTCGGCCTCGATGACCCCGGTGATGATGCGGCCGCTGGGATCCTTGGCGCTGTAGCGGAAGACGGCCATGGGCTACCTCCTGGCGGGCCGGGGCGCGGGCTCGACCTCGCCGCCCGCCTCCCGGATCATCTTGCGCAGCTCCTCGGGGTGGATCGCCCGGGCGAGGGCGTCTTCCAGGGAGATGAGCTTGTTCAGGTAGAGGTCGCGCAGCGACTGGTCCATGGTCTGCATGCCGTAGGCCGACCCGGTCTGGATGGCGGTCTCGATCTGGTGAGTCTTGGCCTCGCGGATGAGGTTGCGGATGGCCGGGGTGGCGATCATCACCTCCACGGCCGGCACCCGGCCGACCTCCTCCAGCGTCGGCCAGGTCTGGGCGGCGGCGGTCCCAAAGCGCGAGCGCGGCACGGGCCGCGCCTCGCCGTCCGGGGCCTGGCGGCCGCGGTAACGCAGGTTGGGCAGCAGCTGCTGGCTGATCACCGCCTCGAGCACCATCGACAGCTGGATGCGGATCTGCTGCTGCTGGTAGGGCGGGAAGACGTCGATGATGCGGTCGATGGACTGGCCGGCGGTGGCGGTGTGCAGCGTGGCGAAGACCAGGTGGCCGGTCTCGGCGATGGTGAGCGCGGCGCTGATCGTCTCGAGGTCGCGCATCTCGCCGATGAGGACCACGTTGGGGTCCTCGCGCAGGACCGCCCGCAGGGCGTTGGGGAACGACTGGGTGTCGAACCCCAGCTCGCGCTGATTGACGATGCTCTTCTTGTGCTGGTGGAGGTACTCGATGGGGTCCTCGACCGTGACGATGTGAGCCGACCGCTCGTTGTTGATGAAGTCGATCATCGACGCCAGGGTGGTCGACTTGCCGTGGCCGGTGGGCCCGGTGACCAGCACCAGCCCCCGGGGCTTGCGGGTCAGCTCCTTGAGGATGGGGGGCAGGTTGAGCGCCTCGATGGTGGGGATGATCATGGGGATGACGCGGATGGCGATGCCCACGGCCCCCCGCTGCCGGTAGATGTTGACCCGGAACCGCCCCAGGCCCGGCACGCCGTAGGACAGGTCCAGCTCCCAGAACTTCTCGAACCGCTGCTTCTGGAAGGTGTTGAGCATGCTGTAGCCGAGCTGGAACGTGTCCTCCGGCGTCAGCACGTCGTACTGGGCCATGGGCACCAGCCGTCCCCAGACGCGCATCGTGGGCCGGATGCCGCTGGTCAGGTGCAGGTCGGACGCCTGGGCCGCCACCACTTCCCGCAACAGGTCGTCGATGTGCATGCTCCTACCTCCCGGCGCCGGCGGCGCGCCCCCGCCGCTCCCGCGCGCGTCTGGTCGTGCTCACTCCACGAACACCACCCGCAGCATCTCCTCCAGCGAGGTCTGGCCGGCCAGCACCTTGGCCACGCCATCCTCGGCCAGGGTGCGCATGCCGGCGCTGACCGCCGCGCGCTTGATGACGTCGGAGGGCGCCTGCTTGACCACCAGCTCCCGCAGGGTGTCGTCCATGGTCATGATCTCGAAGATCCCCACCCGGCCCCGGTAGCCGATGTGGTTGCACAGGTCGCACCCGCGGGCCCGGTAGAGCACCGGCGGCGCGGCCGGGTCGCCCAGACCGTAGCGGGTGACCACCTCCGCCGGGGCGGTGTAGGGTTCCCGACAGTGTGGGCACAGCACGCGCACCAGGCGCTGGGCCACCACGCCGATGACCGACGAGGCCGCCAGGAACGGCTCGATCCCCATGTCGATCAGCCGCGCGACGGCGCCCGGGGCGTCGTTGGTGTGCAGCGTCGAGAGCACCAGGTGGCCGGTCAGCGCGGCGTGGATGGCGATGCGCGCGGTCTCCTCGTCGCGGATCTCGCCCACCATGATGATGTCGGGGTCCTGGCGCAAAAACGCCCGCAGCCCGGTGGCGAACGTCAGGCCGGCCTTGGGGTTGATCTGCACCTGGCTGATGCCCGGCAGCTGGTACTCCACCGGGTCCTCGATGGTGAGGATGTTCACCTCGGGCCGGTTCAGCCGGTTGAGCACCGCGTACAGGGTGGTGGTCTTCCCGCTGCCGGTCGGGCCGGTGACCAAAATGATGCCGTAGGGTTTGGTGATGATGGCCTCGAACCGGGGCAGGTCCTCGGGCAGCAGCCCCAGCCGCTCGACGGGGACCAGGGCGGCCCCCTTGTCCAGGATGCGCAGCACCACCTTCTCGCCGAATACCGTGGGGACCGTCGAGACCCGCAGGTCGATGTCCCGGTTGTCGACCCGCAGTTCGATCCGGCCGTCCTGCGGCAGCCGGCGCTCGGCGATGTTCATCGACGCCATGATCTTGATGCGGCTGACGGTGGCGGCCTGCACGTGCTTGGGCGCGGTCATGACGTTGTAGAGGGTGCCGTCGATGCGGTACCGGATGCGGACGTGGTTCTCCTGGGGCTCCACGTGGATGTCGCTGGCGCCCTGGCGCACGGCCTGCACCAGCATGAGGTTCACCAGGCGGACGATGGGCGCGTCCTCGACCGCCTCGCGCAGGCGGTCGAGCGCCGGCTCCTCCTCGCCCACGTCGGCGGGGCGGATCTCCTGGATCACCTGGTCGATGGACGAGCCCAGGGCCGGGTACTGGTTGACGGCGTGCTCGAACCCCTCGGGGGTGACCACGGCCGGGATCAGGTCGCGGCCCGTGCGCCGGCGGATGTCGTCCAGCGCCAGCACGTCCAGCGGGTCGACCATCCCCACGACGAGCGCGTCGCCCTCCTTGCGGATCGGGACGACCTGGTAGAGGCGGATCAGGTCTTCCGGCAGCGTGGTCAGGACGTCTTCGGGGATGCTGGTGGCCTTCAGGTTGACGTACTCCAGGCCCAGCTGGCTGGCCACGGCCCGGGCGATGGCGTCCTGGGTGGCGAGGCCCTGGTCGGTGAGCACCTTGCCCAGCCGTTCCCCGGTGTGGCGCTGCACCTGCAGGGCCTGCTCGAGCTGTGCCGGGGTGATGAGCCCCGCCTGGACCAGGAGCTCGCCCAGCTTGGCGCGGCGGCGCGCGGTGAGGCCCCTAGACGGTCGCATGGCGCTCCAGCAGCATGACCAGGTGAGCTTTGTTCACCATGACCACGTCGGTCTCGTACAGCAGGCGCCCGTCGTGGGCGTAGACGCGCGCCGAGGTGATGGGCAGGAAGTCGCGGGCCGTATTCAGCCGGTCGGAGATCCGCGACGCGGCCGGGAGGTGCAGGTCGCCCTCGATACGGTGCAGGGCGGTGAACAGCACCACCTGTTCGCGGTCGAGCGGGGCCCTCATCGCCCGCCTCCCCGTCCCTCGCCCGCCAGCTGCACGGGGCGCGGGCCGGAGCCGGGGGCCGCGGGGGTGGCCTCGGCGGCCTGCTGTTGCATGAGCCGCTGGATCCCCTTGAGGCTGACGCCCCGGTCCACCATGGCCTTGATCCAGCGGATGCGCTCCACGTCCTCCTCGCTGTACAGCCGGTGGCCGCCCGGGGTGCGGGCGGGCGAGAACAGGTTGTACTGGTCCTCCCACGCCCGAATCCGGCGCGGGTTGACGCCCGTCA
>CAZGNA010000175.1:0-5636 GCA_964526945.1 uncultured bacterium | reverse complement strand
CCGCGCCCCCGGGGTCCTTGCACCGGTCCGCGCGGCTGTGCTATAGTCCGTGGCACCAACCGCACAGGCCGAGGATCGGGAAGAGTACCCGTCCGGCGTGGTTCCCCGCAGGGGCACGTCGGGCGCCGCCAGGGCGCTCGGGGTGGGAGAGAGCCGCGTGCTGGTGGGAGCGCGGTAACCACGGGACGGCGAATGGGCCCGGGAGGCGCGGGGTGAAGGTGCGCAGGTGGGGTTTGGTGCGGGCATGACAACCAAGGGTTCGCTCCCGGCACCCCGCCGCGCGCGGCAGTAGCTCCGCCGGCAGCTCCCCCGGTACGGGAGCGTCAAGCGCCGGGCGCCGTCGGTCGACAGCGGACGCTGTCGGCCCGGGCGCGCGGAAGTCGGGTGGCACCGCGGGAGGACGCCTCTCGTCCCTGAAGGACGAGAGGTGTCTGTGTTTTCGGGTGCCGGTGGTGTCGAAGGGGGGATGAGCATGGGCGTGGGGTTCGTGTCGGGACGGCAGGAGGCAGCGGCGGAATGATCATCGTCATGGAACCGGGGGCGACCGACGGCCACATCGCGGCGGTCGTCGAGCGTGTGAAGGCCTCGGGCCTCAATACCCACATCTCGGTGGGCGTGGCCCGAACCGTCATCGGCGTCGTGGGCGACGACCGCACCAAGGAGGTCCTGCGCGAGTCCCTGGAGGGCATGCCGGGCGTCGAGCGGGTCGTGGCGATCCTGCAGCCGTTCAAGCTGGTCAGCCGCGAGTTCCAGCCCGAGGACACCGTCGTGCGGGTCCGGGGACAGGCGATCGGCGCCACCAAAGTCGCCGTGATCGCCGGGCCGTGTTCGGTGGAGAGCCGCGAGCAGATCCTGGCCACCGCCGAGGCGGTCAAGGCGGCCGGTGCGGGGTTCCTGCGCGGGGGCGCGTTCAAGCCGCGGACGTCGCCCTACTCGTTCCAGGGGTTGGAGGAGGAAGGGCTCCAGCTGCTGGCCGAGGCTCGCGCGCGGACCGGGTTGCCGGTGGTGACCGAAGCGATGGACGCAGCGCAACTGGAGCTGGTGGCCCGCTACGCCGACGTGATCCAGATCGGCGCGCGCAACATGCAGAACTATCCGCTGCTGCGCGAGGCCGGGCGCATCAAGCTGCCGGTCCTCCTCAAGCGCGGCGTGAGTGCCACCATCGAAGAGTTCCTGCTGGCGGCCGAGTACATCCTCAACGAGGGGAACTACCAGGTGGTGCTGTGCGAGCGGGGGATCCGCGGCTTCAACACCCACACGCGCTACACGCTGGACCTGTCGGCCGTGCCGGTGCTGAAGCGTCTGTCGCACCTGCCCGTGATCGTCGATCCCAGCCACGGCACGGGCAAGTGGCGCTACGTGGGCGCGATGGCCCGGGCCGCGGTGGCTGCCGGCGCCGACGGGCTGATGATCGAAGTCCACCCCGACCCGGCCAACGCGCTCAGCGACGGCCCCCAGTCGCTGAACCTGGAGAACTTCGCCGACCTGATGGCCAGCCTGCGTCCCCTGGCGGCGGCGGTGGGACGGACGCTGTGATGACCGGCGGGGTGGGGGCGCCGGGGTCATTTCCGCGCACCGCGGCGGTGGTCGGGTTGGGCCTGATCGGCGGCTCGCTGGCCCTGCGGCTGCGGGCGAGCGGGGTGGACGTGGTGGGGATCGACACCGATCCGGCGACCCTCGAGATCGCCCGCGTCCGGGGGGTGGCCGACGTGCTGGCGGCCGAGGTGGCGGTGGCCGCGGGCGCAGAGCTGGTGATCGTGGCCGTGCCGCTGGAGCAGATCGTGCCCGTGGCCCGCGCTGCAGCCCGGCATCTGCGCGACGGCACGGTGCTCACCGACGTGGGCAGCGTGAAGGCACCGATCGTGGCGGCCCTGGGCCGCGGCCTGCCGGCCGGCGTGCAGTTCGTTGGCGGCCACCCCATGGCTGGCAACGAGCGGCAAGGGATCGCGGCAGCCGACCCCGCGCTGCTGGACGGCCGGCCGTTCGTGCTGACGCCCGCACCCGGTACCGCGCCGGAGGCGGTGGAGGCGCTGCGCGGCCTGATCGCGCGGCTGGGGATGCGGCCGGTCCTGCTCGACCCGGTGCAGCACGACGAGCTGGTGGCTCAGGTCAGCCACCTGCCCTATCTCGTCAGCCTCGCGCTGACCCGGGCCGTGGCCGACGACGCCCGGGCCATCGCCGGGCCGGCGTACGCCGACATGACCCGCATCGCGCACAGCCCGGCGGCGCTGTGGGCGGGCGTGTGCCGCCAGAACCGCGCGGCGATCCTGCGGGCGCTCGCGCGGTTCGAGGCCGAGCTGGCCCGCCTGCGGCGCGGGCTGGAGGAGGACGCCGTGGACGACGTCCTCCCGTCGGGCGAGGAGGCCGCCGCACGCCCATGAGCCGGCTGCCGATCGCGCCCACCAAGACCGAGTTCCTCAGCCGGGCGCGCGAGGGCAACCTGATTCCGGTCGTCTGCGACCTCCCCGCCGACCTGGAGACCCCCATCTCGGCGTTCCTCAAGCTGCGCACCGGCGCGGACGCGTACCTGCTGGAGAGCGTCGAAGGCGGCGAGAAGCTCGGGCGCTACTCGTTCATCGGCGTCGAGCCCACGGTGCGGGTGCGCGCCTTCGGCCGACAGGTCGAGGTCTGTGGGCCCGGCGGGGCGCGGGTCGTCGAGGCCGATCCGCTCGACGTCGCCCGGGCGCTGCTGGGCCGCTACCGTCCGGTCCCGCACCCCGGCCTGCCCCGGTTCTCCGGCGGCGCCGTCGGGTACTTCGGGTACGACTGCGTGCGGCTGTGGGAGCGGCTGCCCGCCCCGCCCCCCGACCCGCTGGGCCTGCCCACCTGCTACCTGGTCGTCACCGACGCGGTGGTGGTCTTCGACCACGTGGCGCACACGATGCGGGTGGTGGCCAACGCCCACGTGGACGGCAGCGCCGCCGAGGCGTACCGTCGCGCGGTAGAGACGATCGAGCGGCTCTACGAGCGCCTGCGGCGGCCCCTGACGCCGCCGGAGCCGGTCGGGCGCGTGGAGCCCGTGATGGACCACGAGATGACTGCGGCCCAGTTCCTGGACGCCGTGGCCCGGGCCCGCGAGTACGTCTGGGCGGGCGACGTCTTCCAGGTGGTGCTGTCGCGGCGGTTCTCGGCGCGGATGCGCGGGGTGGACCCCCTGGACGTCTACCGGGCGCTGCGGGCGGTGAGCCCCGGCCCCTACATGTTCTTCCTCGACTTCGACGGGGTGCAGCTCGCGGGCGCCTCGCCCGAGATGCTCGTCCGGGTCGAGGACGGCGTGGTGCAGACCCGGCCGCTGGCGGGCACGCGGCCCCGGGGCGCCACCGAGGCGGAGGATCGGCAGCGCGAGGCCGAGTTGCTGGCCGACGAGAAGGAGCGCGCCGAGCACGTGATGCTGGTGGACCTGGGGCGCAACGACCTGGGGCGGGTCTGCCGGTACGGGACCGTGGAGGTCGCCGAGCTGATGACGGTCGCGCGCTTCAGCCACGTGATGCACCTGGCCAGCGAGGTCCGCGGCCTGCTGGCGCCCGGGCGCGATGCGTGGGACGTGCTGCGGGCGTGCTTCCCCGCCGGGACCGTATCGGGGGCGCCGAAGGTGCGCGCCATGGAGATCATCGACGAGCTGGAACCGGTGGCCCGGGGGCCGTACGGCGGGGCGGTGGGCTACGTGGGCTATTCGGGGAACCTGGACACCGCGCTGGTGCTGCGCACCATCACCATCGCCCGTGACCGGGCGTTCATCCAGGCGGGCGCCGGGATCGTCGCCGACTCGGTGCCGGAGCGCGAGTACGTCGAGACCGTCAACAAGGCCACGGCGCTGGTGCGGGCCCTCGAGCGGGTGGGACGCGGGCGCGTGCCGCTGCTGCGGGCAGGGAGCGTCGGATGATCGCGGTCATCGACAACTATGACTCGTTCACGTACAACCTGGTGCAGATCCTGGGCGCGCTGGGCGCCGAGGTCGCGGTCTTCCGCAACGACGCCATCACCGTCGACGCCCTGGCAGCGCGCCGGCCCCAGGCCATCGTGATCTCGCCGGGGCCCTGTACGCCCGCGCAGGCCGGCATCTCGGTGGAGGTGGTGCGCCGGCTGGGGCCGACGGTGCCGACGCTGGGCGTCTGCCTCGGCCACCAGTGCGTGGGGGCGGCGTTCGGGGCCCGCGTGGTCCGGGCCTCCCGCCCCGTGCACGGGAAGACCTCGCCCATCCACCACGACGGCCGCACGCTCTTCGAGGGGCTGCCGGTGCCCTTCGCGGCGACCCGGTACCACTCGCTCGTGGTGGCCCGCGAGGATCTCCCCGCGGCCCTGGAGGTCTCGGCCTGGTTGGAGGACGGGACGATCATGGGCCTGCGCCACCGGGTCTACCCCATCGAGGGCGTGCAGTTCCACCCGGAGTCGGTGCTGACGCGCTGCGGGCCGCGCCTGCTCGAGCGGTTCCTGGCGCGCGCGGGCGTGCGCCCCACAGCGGGCGCGGGAGGGCGGCGATGATCCGCGAGGCGATCCGCGCGGTGGCCGACCGCCAGACGCTGTCGGAGCAGGACGCCTGGCAGGCGATGGGCGAGATCATGGACGGCCAGGCGACGCCGGCCCAGATCGCGGCGTTCATCACCGCCCTGCGCATGCGGGGGGAGACGGTGGACGAGATCGCCGGGTTCGCCCGGGCGATGCGGGAGCGGGCCCTGCGGGTCACCCCGCGCGTGGAGCACCTGATCGACGTGGTGGGGACCGGGGGCGACCGCGTCAGCACGTTCAACGTGTCGACGACGGCCGCGTTCGTCGTGGCCGCAGCGGGAGGGTACGTGGCCAAGCACGGCAACCGCGCGGTCAGCCGCGCCTCGGGCAGCGCCGACGTGTTGGAGGCGCTGGGGGTGAACATCCAGGTCGGGCCGGACGTCGTGCAGCGGTGTATCGAGGAGGTGGGCATCGGCTTCCTCTTCGCGCCGCTCTACCACGCGGCCATGAAGCACGCGGCCGGGCCGCGACGGGAGATCGGGATCCGCACGGTCTTCAACATCCTGGGCCCGCTGGCCAACCCCGCCGGCGCCGCCTACCTGCTGGTGGGCACGTACGACCCCGCGCTGGTGCGGATCATGGCCGAGGTGCTGGGCGAACTGGGGGTGCGGCGGGCCCTCGTCGTCCACGGCGACGGGATGGACGAGCTGTCGACGCTGGGGCCGACGCAGGTGGCCGAGCTGCGCGACGGCCGGGTGCACGTCTTCCAGGTAGACCCCACAGCGCTGGGGATCGCGCCCCCGCCCGCCGAGGCCATTCGGGGCGGCACGCCCCATGAGAACGCCGCCGTCACCCTGGACGTGCTCCAGGGGCGTCCCGGGCCGGCGCGCGACCTGGTGTTGCTGAACGCGGCCGGGGCGCTGGTCGCCGCCGAGCTGGCCGAGGACCTTCGCGAGGGGCTGGCCCTGGCGGCCCGGGCCGTCGATGCGGGCGCCGCCTACGAGAAGCTCGAGGCGCTGCGCGCCATGACGAAGGCGGCGCAGGCATGACCGCGCCGGACGCGCCACGGCCCAGGGCGTGTGACGGGCCCGGTGCGACGCCGGGGGGCGTACCCATGACGGTGCTGGACGAGATCCTGGCCCCCGCCCACCAGGGGCCGCCCGAAAAGGGCCGCCAGGCCCCAGGCCGCG
>CAZGNA010000174.1:0-5644 GCA_964526945.1 uncultured bacterium | reverse complement strand
CGCCGACCCACCTACCGGCCGAACTCCCGCTGCCAGCGCTCCCGGACGCGCGCCATGTTGTCGATGGCCCACTGCCGGTCGTAGCGCACGAACCGCAGCCGTTCGAAGGGCGTGGCCCCCGTGGGCACCGGGACGTCGCCCCGCACGGCGTACCGGAACCCGTACCTGGCGTTGATGTCCTGGGGCGTGCGGGTCAGCAGGAAGTCCACGTAGGCCTTGGCGCCCTCGGGGTTGGGCCCGCCCTTGATGATGGACACCGCGCCGATCTCGAACGCCGTATCGGGCGGGACGATCGTCTCCAGGGGCTGCTGGTTGGCCAGCCGCGCGCCGATCCCCTCGTGGGCCCACATCATGCCGACGATGCCCTCGCCGCGCGCCAGCAGCGTGATCGTGCCCGGCGCGGTAGGCGTGTACTGCGCGACGTTGGCGTGGAGCTGCCGCAGGTAGGCCCAGGCGCGGTCCTCCCCCAGGCGGAAGATCTGCGCCGCCACGAAGATGTAGCCGCCACCGGTGGTCAGCGGGCTGGGCATGATGAACAGCCGGCGGAACTCCGGCCGCACCAGGTCGTCCCACGTCGCGGGCTTCGCCACACGGCGCGGTGCGAGCTCGCCCTCGAACCGGTCGGTGTTGACGATGATCCCCAGGGCCCCCAGGTACCAGCCGTGCCAGAACCCCTGGGGGTCACGGTAGGCCGGGCTGATCCGGGCCTCGGCGAAGACCGGCGACTGGTAGGCCAGCAGCAGGCCCTCCCGCGCCAGCGGCGCGTGGAAATCCGCCGAGCCACCCACGAACACGTCCGCGCGGGGCCGGGCGCGCTCCGCCTGGATCCGCGCCACCAGCGTGCCCGCAGCGGCCACACTCAACGCTTCGACCTGGATGCCGGTGCGCCGCGTGAACTCCCGGTTCACCAGTGTCGTCTCGAGGTCGGGCAGGGCCGAGTAGACCACGATCTTCCCACCCTGCGCATGGGTCACGCCTGGGGGCGCTGCCAGCACACCTCCCAGCAGGCCTCCCAGCAGGACGACCACCATCCACCGTCGCATCGCTCTTCCCCCCTCTCGTATCGGCGATGCGCACACGTGCGGCGCGCATTACGGCATGCTCACCCCGCAGCCGTCGACGTCAGGATGAAGCGTTCGATCACCTCCCGCAACCCGTGCTCGTCGTTGCCGGGCGCCACGTAGTCCGCCTCGCGGCGCAGCGCCTCGGGCGCGTGCGCCATCGCCACACCCAACCCGGCGTACTGGATCATCGCCAGGTCGTTGAGGTTGTCGCCCACGGCCACGATCTCCTGCGCCCGCACGCCCAACCGCTCGGCCACGATCTGGAGGGCGACGCCCTTGTTCACCCGTGGGGGCAGCACCTCCAGGTAGTGGCGTTCGGAGAAGACGTAGTTGATGGGAGCCTGCAGCGCATCGAGCTCCCGCGCGACGGCCTCCAGGGCCGGCGGATCGCCGATGACGAGGATCTTCATGGGATCGGCCTGGAGCCACTGCCGCAGGTCGCCCACGGCGTCGACGTCCAGCCCGTCCTTCTGCTGGTAGGCCACGGTGAGGGGGGTGACGGCGCCGACGTAGACGCGGTCGTCCACGTACACGTGGGGCGCCACCTGTGGGAAGCGGACCAGCACCTCGAGCACCGCCTGGGCCTGCGCCCGGGGCAGGAGCGCGCGAAACCAGATCCGGTCGGCGACGAAGTCGTAGACGAGGGCGCCGTTGACCAGGATCGCGGGTGGGTCGGCGCCCAGGTCCTCGACGAACCGCCGGGCCGAGCGCCAGATGCGGCCGGTGGCCAGCAGGACACGGACGCCCCGCGCCTGGGCGGCCCGCACGGCCTCGCGCACCGGCGCCGGGATCTCCCGCGCCGTGGTCACCAGCGTCCCGTCGATGTCGGCGACGAGCAGGCGGTAGCTCATGGGCCAAGCGGCAGCTGCACGGGTGCCCCGGTGCGGACCGCGCGGTAGACGGCTTCGACCAGCTCGGTGGCCCGGTAGCCGTCGTCGGCGGTCACCGCCGGCGGGTGCTCGCCCAGCACGGTGCCGACGAACCGCCGGTCCTCCTCCACGTAGCCCCACTTCTCCTCGAACGGCATCTGGAAACAGTCGATGGCCTCCACCTGCCCGCGCATCGCCGGCGAGAACGCGGCCCGCTCCAGCTCCTCGGTCACCACCGTGCAGTGGTCGCCGTAGATCTCCACGCGCTCGTAGGGGAACAGCCACGACGCGTGGGCGACGCTGGTGACCGACGCCACCACCCCGCTGGCGAAGGCGAAGAGCAGCACGAACCCGTCGGGCTCGCGGTAGACGCTCTGGCGGGCGTGTCCGGCGACGGTGGCCACCTCGCCGAAGAGGAAGCGTCCCATGTCGAACAGGTGCACCGGCGTCTCATACAGGTAGCCGCCGGTCACCGCCGGGTTACCGGTCCACGGGGGCTGCACCAGCTCCCCGCGGTTGTGCTTCATCTGGGCCAGGCGCGGGACGATGCGCCCGTCGTCGATGCGCGCCTTGGCGAAGCGGTAGACGTTGGCGAAGCGGCGGTTGAACCCGATCTGGTACGCGCCCCGTGCCCGGCGGGCGGCCTCGCGCACCCGCATGGCGCCGTCCAGCGACGTCGCCATGGGCTTCTCCGAGAAGACGTGCACCCCGGCCGCCAGCGCGGCCACCACAGGCTCGACGTGGTGGGCGTTGGGCGTGCACACGTACACGGCGTCCACGCCGGCATCGAGCAGCTGATCCAGGCTGGCCAGGGCGCGCGTCCCCACCTCGCTCGCCAGCCGCGACGCCGCGCCTGGCGCCACGTCTGCCACCCCCACGAGCTCGACCCGCGGGTCGCGGGCCAGGTTGAGCGCGTGGATGCGCCCGATGAACCCGGCCCCCAGGATGCCGATACGGGCGCTCACGCCACGCTCCCACCCTCACCCGGCGCAACCAGCGCCCGCATGGCGGCGAGCCCCCGGCGGGCCAGGGCGTCGGGCTCCCACTGCCAGTACTCGGGGCGGAACAGCTCCAGCGAGTACGCGCCCCGGTAGCCCAGCGCCTGGAGGCGCGCGACGAGCGGCTGCAGGGGAAGGACGCCGTCCCCCGGCAGCAGCCGCGCGGCGTCGGTGAGCCGGGAGGGCTCGTCGTCCGGGGCGTCATCGAGGTGCACGATGAACACCTCGTGGCCCCGCAGGCCGTCCAGGTCCTCCAGGCGCGAGCCCCCCACGTAGAAGTGGAACGCGTCGATGACCAGGCCGACGCGCGGGTCGTCCAGCTCGGCCAGCACCGTGCGCGCCGCCCGCAGCGTGCTGACCGAACACGTGGGGAAGCCCAGGAACTCGAACCCGACCTGGACGCCATGGGCATGGGCGACGGTGGCGTAGGCCCGCAGGGCCGCGACGGTCAGGGAGCGCACCCGCGTCTCGGGCAGCCCGCCCGCGGGCAGCGGGCTTGGCACCACCACCACGAACGGCGCCTCGAGGGCGGCGGCCCACTGGCACAGCAGCGCCATCCGCGCGCGTCGCGCCTCGAGCGCGCGGCCGGTGTGCAGCGTCGCGTCCTCGAGGGCGTTCACGCTGAGCACCCGCACCCCGACCTGGCGCGCCAGGTCGCGCAGGTCGGCCAGCGGACGGCCCGCAGCCAGGTAGGCCTCGAGCTTGGCGTCGCGCACCTCGACCCACTGGTAGCCGGCGGCCGCGGCCACTCGCAGGTCGATGGCAACGTCGGTAGGGCCCGTGGTGGCGCCGTTGAGGCCGAACGAGGGGGTCTGCACGCCCGATGGCTTCCCCGGCGCGGCACGGGTTCCCTCCCGCAGCGGGCCGCGCCGCGTGCGCCCCCTCTCGCCATCGCCCGCGCCCTCGCCTAGAATCGAGGCGAGAGCCACACCAGGAGGGTCCCCGTGCGCGAACTCGCGGTGCGCCCCACCGACTACTACCGGCTGGACGACGTGCTGACCGATGACGAACGGCTCGTGCGCGACACCGTGCGCCGCTTCGTCGACCGCGAGGTGTTGCCGCACATCGGCGGGTGGTGGTTGCGCGGTGAGTTCCCGCGGCACCTCATCCCCGCCCTGGGCGCCCTGGGCGTGCTGGGCGCCAACCTGCCGGCCGAGTACGGCGCCGCGGGCGTGAACAACATCGCCTACGGGCTCATCCTGCAGGAGCTCGAGCGCGGCGACTCGGGCCTGCGGTCGTTCGCCTCGGTGCAGGGTGCCCTGGTCATGTACCCCATCTACGCCTACGGCAGCGAGGAGCAGAAGCGCCGCTGGCTGCCCCGGCTGGCCCGCGGCGAGGTGGTGGGCTGCTTCGGGCTGACCGAACACTCGGCCGGGTCCGATCCAGCGGCGATGCAGACCCGGGCGCGGCGTCGTCCCGGCGGCTGGGAACTGTCCGGCACCAAAATGTGGATCACCAACGGGACCCTGGCCGACGTGGCGGTGATCTGGGCCAAGGACGACGACGACGAGATCCGCGGCTTCTTGGTCGAGCGCGGCACGCCCGGCTTCTCGGCCCACGAGGTGAAGACCAAAGCGAGCATGCGCGCCTCCGACACCGCCGAGCTGGTGCTGGACGGCGTGCGGGTGGACGACGCCGCGGTGCTGCCCGGCGCGCGGGGGCTACGCGGCCCGCTGAGCTGCCTGACCCAGGCGCGCTACGGGATCGCCTGGGGCGCCATCGGGGCCGCCATCGCCTGCTTCGAGGAAGCCCTGGACTACGCCAAGACCCGTGTCGCGTTCGGCAGGCCCATCGCGGCGCGCCAGCTGATCCAGGAGCGGCTCGTCGACATGCTCCAGGAGATCACCAAGGCGCAGTGGCTGGCCTACCGCCTGGGACAGCTCAAGGACCAGGGCAAGATGCAGTACACGCACGTCTCCCTGGCCAAGCGCAACAACGTGCGCGCCGCCCTGCAGATCGCCCGGGCAGCCCGGGCGATCCTGGGGGCCTCCGGCATCACCCTGGAGTACCACGCCATGCGCCACGCGGCCAACCTGGAGACCGTCGACACCTACGAGGGCACGTACGACATCCACACGCTGATCCTGGGGCGGGACATCACCGGGTTCGACGCCTTCGCGTAGGCGCTGCGCCCCGGGGGGCGTCCTGTCCACCACGAACGAAAAGACGGCGGGGACTCCCGCCGCCTCTTCGAGGGCAAGCGCAGGGCTATTACTTGCCCTTCTTCTTGGCGGCCTTCTTCGCCTTCTTCGCCACCGTCCCTCGCCTCCTTCTCCTGGAAGATGGACGGCTGAGTCCTTGCCGTCGTCTGTCCGTTCGCCACTATATATAGAATCTCCTGCCGCGTCCAGCACAATTCTTCGATGACGAACCGGCCTGGACTCCCACCACGGCCGGGGGGTGTCGGAGCAGGAGCACGCCACCCGGCCGGCAGAACTCCCCCGCATGCCGCAATCGGCCCACGACGTCACGGTGCACACTACCCGCCCCGCGCGGACGGGGACGCGCGGGGCAGCCACCCGCTGCGCCCCGCGGTCTGCAACGCGCCGTACACCGACGGGGACGTGCGCGCGCGGGGGGCCGGGGTGCCCGCCGCACATACCTCGGCACGTGCCGTGCTGCTCGCGGTAGTCGCGGTCGCCGTGGTCGCTGCGTCCGTGCCGGCGCAGACCGCCGCCGCGGACCTCGACGGCCACTGGGCCGCGGCGCGTAT
>CAZGNA010000173.1:0-5651 GCA_964526945.1 uncultured bacterium | reverse complement strand
GCCGACCTCGGCCGCGAGGTGTGCCGGTTCGACTTCCCGCGCCAGCCGGCGGGCTGCGGCCAGGGCGGGCCGCAGGTCCACCCAGCGCCGGGCCCCGTCGGAGGCGGCCTGCAGCGCCTGCAGCCAGACGCGGGCCGTCGCGCCGTAGTCGAACGGCAGCACCGGCGCCGTCGCCAGCGTGTAGACCACCCCCAGGTAGATCTTGCAGTCGCGCACCAGCAGGGCGGGGTCGATCTTGTCGGGGGTGTCCTCGGTCGTGTGCCACCACCAGCCGAGCCCGCCCGTGTCACCGCCCGAGAAGACGCTGAAGTCGCGGCTGGCGTGGGGCGAGTCGCCGGGTTGCTCGGAGATGTCCATCAGCAGCGACGGGATGCCGATGCCCAAGAACGACTGGTCGCCCATCCGGCCGACCCGCGCGCCCTCGAAGCGCCCGCCGGCCACCGCGCGGACCGCCGCCTCGACCACGGCCCGCGCCTCGGGCATGACGTAGGCGTGGCGGTTGACCACCGCGCCCAGCCCGCCGGTCGAGTCGACGTTCACGTGCGCGACGCACCGCGCGTCGAGCTCGTGCCAGAAGTGGTCGGCGTACCAGGTCGAGCCCGAGTAGCGGCCATGCGAGTGGCCCGACCAGAACGCGAGGCGCACGCCCCGGTAGCGGCGGACGCGGGCCAGGATCCGCGCGACCTCCAGCATCGTGGCGTTGGCCGAGCCGTTGTCCATCGCGCCGCGGTGCCACGAGTCGAGGTGCCCGGAGAAGAGCACGAACGTGTCCTCGACCGCCCCGGGCAGGTCACCGAGCACCAGCGGGGTGGTCCGCCAGCCGGTCTGCACCTCGGTGACCAGCCGGGCCCGCGCGCCGCCACGGCGGAGCGTCTCGCGCACCGGGCCGGCGTCGCGGCCGGCCACGGAGACCACCGGGATCTTCGGGAGCCGGTCCAGCGCGTCCAGCGGCGGACTGCCCCAGACCGTCGAGACGATCATCTCGTGCACGTGCGGGTCGTGGTTGAGGCACACCACGCCGGCGGCGCCAGCCCGCTCCGCGGCCGCGATCACCCCGGGGCTGGCCAGGCCGTCGATCACGGCGACCTTCCCCGCCACCCCGGCCGCCGCGAAGCGCGCCGGGTCGCCGCCCGCGTAGACCGCCTCGGCCTCCAATCCCGCCGGGCCCGTGGGCGCGGCGAAGGAGTGCGTGATGCACGGCACGTCGGTGGTCTGTCCGCCGGCGGTGACCGTCAGGGCCGCCGGCCCCGGCAGGCTGATGTACGCGTCGTGCATGAGCAGCTGGGTGCGACATCCGGCCCGCCGCAGCTGGGCCTGCACGTACCGCGCGGCCTCCAGTTCCTCCGGGGTGCCCGACAGCCGCACCCACCGCGCGATCGCCTCGGTGTCGGCCATCAGGCGGTCGGCGCGGACCTGGTCGAAGGGGATCTGGTTCGCAGTGCTCGTCCGTGGCATCCTCGTCCTCCTGGATCACGTTGTGCGCGCATCCGGGCTCCGCGCGGTCCTGGCGGGCCGCCGTGGCGCCTGCCGACACGCTCCCGCAGCGCGAGAGGCCGCCCGCGCAGGCGGCGGGCGCCGGCCTGCGCTATCCCAGCATCCAGCGGCCGCCGTCGACACTCAGGGTCTGCCCTGTAACGTAGCTTGCGCGCGGCGACGCGAAGAACAGCACGGCGAAGGCGATGTCCTCGGGCTCGCCCAGGCGCTTGACGGCCAGCGCGTCGAAGAACCGGCGCTGGCCCTCGGGCCCCAGGTCCTCCCACTGGCGGATCGACGCCGGGTTGGAGAGCACGAACCCGGGCGCCACCGAGTTGGCGGTGATGCCAAACGCGCCCAGCTCGCGCGCGATCTGCCGGGTGAAGCCGATCAGCCCGGCTTTGGCGCTGGCGTAGGCCTGGATGCCGGTCTGGCTGTACGAGCGCCCGGCGCCCGACGAGATCGTGACGATGCGGCCGAACCCACGGGCCTTCATCTGGGGCACTACGGCGCGCACCAGGTGGAAGGCCCCGGTGAGGTTGGCGTTTACGATGGCATGCCACTGCTGGGGGGTGACGCGCTCGATGGGCTGCATCACCTGGCCCTGCACGCCCCCCGCAGCGTGCACCAGGATCTCCACGCCGCCGGCGATGCGGCCGATGTCGGCCACGAGCGCCTCGACGGCCGCCGCGTCGGTCACGTCCAGCACCCGTCCCTCGGCGCGTCCGCCCGCGGCCCGGCAGCGGCGCACGGTCTCCTCCAGTTCCGCCGCGAGGACGTCGGTGGCCCACACCCGGGCGCCGTGATGCGCGAACGCCTCGCAGATGCCGCGGCCGATGCCGTGGGCCGCGCCCGAGACCAGCACCACCCGCTCGGCGAACGCCCCGGGCTCATACACCGTCGGTCGCCTCCCCCGTAGCAGCCGCCTCCCCGGTCGCGACGCCTGCGCCGGTTGCGGGCGCAGTCGGCGGACCGCCTGCCGGGCGACCGGCGGTGCGCCCCGGCGCGTCCGGTGCGCGGGCCGGGCTGCCCGCGGTGGCGTCCGCACCGTACACACGGGCGTTGAGGGCCTCGAGCTGGCGGATGTTGTCCCACGACATCTGGCGCGTGCCGGCTTCGATCTCGCCGATCATCTGGCCCACGGCCTCGACCAGCGGGATGTGCAGCCCGTGGCGGCGGGCCCGCGCGCGCAGCTCGCCGACGACCCACGCGACCTCGGTCTTGCGCTTGCGCACCGCCAGGTCGCGCCAGACGCCGCTCTTGGCCTTGAGCGACGCGCGGTTGAACGCCACCAGCCGGTCGAGGCTGGCGGCCAGCCGGGCGGGGTCGCGGTGGGGCGGGAAGACGAACGCGTCGGGCTCGAAGCCGTCGAAGCCCTCGGGCCGCACGCCCTCGGCCGCCGCCACCGCCAGGACCTCGGCCGCCAGATTGGCCAGCATCGGCCGCGCGCCGGGATCGGCCAGCACGTCCGCGATGGGCGCGTCGACCAGCGCGGTGGCCTTGAGCATGGCGGCGTAGGCGTGCTTGCCCCAGAGGTAGCCCCAGATGTTGTCGGTAGCCTGCGTGTGGGGGAGGAACGCCGTGCGCAGCGCGTCCACGAGCGCCCGCACCCGGTCGGTGGTCCGCCCGTCCAGCTCCCCGATCACCAGGGCGCCCCCGCCCCCGTAGAGGATGCGCCCGGGCTCCTGGTAGTCGGCGCCGAAGTTGACGAAGGCCCCGATGGTGCGCGCGGGGCCCACGATGGCGGCGATGCGCTCCTCGTTGAAGCCGTTCTGCATCGAGACGATGGCACCGTCGGGCGCCAGGTGGGGAGCGATCTGCGCCGTGGCCACCTCGGTGTGCATCGTCTTCACCGCCAGGAACACCAGGCCCAGCGGCCCGCGGAGCTGCGAGGGCAGCAGCGCCGGCACCCGCACGGTGAACGTCTCCCGCTGGCCCTCGATGGTGAGCCCGCGGGCGTTGATGGCCGCCACGTGGTCGGCGGCCGCGTCCACGAAGGTGACGGCATGCCCGGCGCGCGCCAGGTAGGCGCCGAGCGTGCCGCCGATGGCGCCCGCACCGACGATGGTGACGTCCATGGGGCTCACCGCGCCACCCCGGCCGGCTGCAGGGCCACCCGCCCGCGGTCGCCGGCGACGGTGATCGTCACGCCGTAGGGCGCCGACTGGTCCGCCAGGCTGGCCAGGATGCGCGCCGCATCGGCGCCGGTGGCCAGCTCGGGATCGCCCTCGGCGTTCATCACCACGGGCACGAGCTCGACGTCGCGCACGCCGCCGGCGTCGCAGGTGACCAGGGCGATCACCGAGTCGAGGTTCACCGGCGAGCGCAGGCTCTTCCACGAATAGGGCGGGTCGGGCCGCCGCAACACGGGGAACCGGCCCGGCGTCACCGAGTGGAAGAGGAAGTTGCCCAGGCTGTAGAAGACGGGCCGTCCCCCGATGGCGTCGATGCCGTGCAGCACATGGGGATGGTGGCCGACGACGACGTCGGCGCCGGCGTCGATGAGGGCCTCGGCCAGCGGTCGCTGGTAGCCGGCCACCGGGCTCTGGAAGGCCGCGACGAACCCGTGGGGCACGCCCCAGTGCACGCCGACCACCACGACGTCGGCCTGCCGCTTGGCCTGCGCCGTCGCCTCGGCGGCTGCCTCCACGTCACCGGGCCAGCACCGCGTCTCGACGTAGGGCGCCTTGCCGGGCGTTTCGTCCAGCCCGGCGCTGTCGACCACGTACAGCGTCGTGACGTGCACCGGCGCGATGCCCGGCCGGTCCGGGGCGGCGGCGCTGCCCACCGGGAGGGTCGAGGCCAGGCCCAGGAACGCGACCCGCACGCCCCAGGCCGTGAGCACGGCCGGGGCCAGCGCCTCGGCCAGCGTGCGCCCGGCGCCGACCGCCGGCAGGCCCACGCGCTGCAGCGCCTCCAGCGTGTCGAACAGTCCCTCGGGGCCGTAGTCGAGCATGTGGTTGTTGGCCAGCGTCACCACGTCGATGCCCGCCGCCCGCAGCTCGCCTGCCAGCAGGGGGTCGGCGCGGAACGCCACGTGCTTGTCGGCCGGGGCGCCGCGCGTCGTCAGCGGCACCTCCAGGTTCACGAACACCAGGTCGGCCTGGTGGAACACCTCCCACACCGCAGCGCTGCCCGGCGAGCGGCCACCGCCCGCCGGGGTGATGGGGCGTTCCAGCATCAAGTCGCCCGCCAGGGCGATGGTGATCGGTTCAGGCATCGCGCACCTCGCATCGGCAGTCTCGTCGCCAGCGTCCGGGCCACGGCGTGCCGGTCGCGTCGCGCCGGCCCGCGGGGCTCACCGTTCCGCGAGGGTCGGGTCGATGGCGTCGCGCAGGCCATCGCCGAACCAGTTGTAGCACAGCACCGTGATGAAGATCATCACGCCCGGGAAGACCGCCAGCCCCGGGACCGTCCGGAGGTAGGCCCGTGCCCCGGACAGCATGTTGCCCCACGACGGCGCCGGTGGCTGCACGCCCAGTCCCAGGAACGAGAGCGACGTCTCCAGCAGCACGGCGTACGCCACGCCCAGGGTGGCGGCCACCGTGATCGAGGGGATGGACTGGGGCACCACGTGGCGGGTGAGGATGCGCCACCCGCTGCACCCCAGCGCGCGGGCGGCCACCACGAACTCCAGCGTGCGCGTGCGCAGCACCTCGGCGCGCACCACCCGGGCCACGGTCATCCACGACGTGAGGGCGATCACCGCCACCAGGTTCAGCAGGGTCGTCCCCAGCATCGCCAGAGCCAGCAGCGCCACGAAGAACAGCGGCACCGCCAGCATCCCGTCGGTGATCCGCATCAGGACCACGTCGACGATCCCGCCGAGGTAGCCGGCCACCGCGCCGACCGCCACGCCGATGACCATCGACGCCAGCATCGATGCCAGCCCCACGGCCAGGGAGACCCGGCCTCCGTACAGCAGCCGCGTGAGCACGTCGCGGCCGTACTCGTCGGTGCCCAGCCAGTACGGGCGGCCCGGCGGCCGCAGCCGCTCGCCGAGTGCGATCGCCTCCGGGTCGCCGGGCGCGAGCCAGGGTGCCGCGGCCACGGCCAGGTGGATCACCACCAGCACGCCCAGAGCCACCACGGCCAGGCGGTTGCGCCGGAAGCGCGCCACGATGCGGCTGGCGGGCGTGCGCGTCCGGGGCAGGGCGGGCGCCGTCGCCGCACGCGGA
>CAZGNA010000172.1:0-5696 GCA_964526945.1 uncultured bacterium | reverse complement strand
ACTCCCCACGATGGTAGCACGGCACGGAAATTCTTGCGAGAACGTTTCTCCGTCCCGGGGCCCGGCGCCGCGTCAGCCACCGCGCCGCAGCGCTGGCGGAATTTCGCCGGCAACGTTTCTCCCACGCCCACCGGTCCGACAGCAGCGGGAAGACCGCCATCCACAGGTGACACCGGGCGAAATTCCTGGGCCACCGTTTCTCCGCACGGATCCGGCCGCCGGCGCCGCGAGCAGGGCGCCGTGTGGGCAGTTGGATGTTCCAGACGACCAGTTCCCGGGATCGGTCCCGGGCGTCGGCGGCGGCCAGCGGTGCGCCACGGCCTCGGGCTGCGCACGGGAACACGTCACGGTGTCGCGTCAGGGTGCCGACCGGCGGTCGCGGCGTCCACCGGCTCCCGGAAGAGGGTGCGAAATACGGCGGCCGCCTGCGGGCGGCCGCCGTACGCGCGTGTCCTGGCCGGACGGGCCGGCCGTCAGGTCCCCTGGCGTGCGGGGGTCGTCGACGGCGTGAACACCCGTCCTGGCCGCCACGGGGTGCCCAGCATCGGCAGCAGGACGTAGTCCAGCCCGATGTAGCCGGCGATCTTCCACGCCAGGACCAGCAGGATCGCCAGGAGGAACAGCACCGGGTTGGTGCTGGCCGTGCCCGCCATCATGAAGTTCCAGTTCATGAACGCCCCGACGAAGGCGCTGATGCCGGTGAAGACGCCCAGGACCAGGGCGATTCCGACCAGCAGCTCGCCCCACGCCACCAGCTTCGCGAACCAGGTGTAGCTCTCGGTCGCCAGGAGGTAGTTGATGAAGTCGCGGTACCAGTCGAAGGCGATGGGCGGCCGTCCCCGCGCCGGGACCTGCACGGCGCGCTCCCAGAAGGCCTTGAGGGCGGCCCCGGTGACGACCCAGTCCGGGTCGTTGACCTTGTGCAGCGCGGCCTCGATCCACTGCCAGCCCAGCCAGACGCGCACGAGCAGCCACACCCAGGCCATCTTGACGTTGCTGAAGAGCAACGTGGCCAGCGGGGGATCCTGGATCTCCGTCCGGCCGATGGTGACCTTCGCCATTGCCCTCACCTCCCGCCTGGCAGCGTATGGCACGGTCCGGAATGCCGGTATCGGGCGCCAGGCCGATTTTCCCACCGGCGCTGCTCCGGTCAGGATCCGATGTGCACTCCGGTCACCGACGGTATGCTGGAGGCAGAACGGGTCGGTGTCCCGGGGAGGGATGCACCGTGCTGGAGGACCTGATCGGCCGCATCGCCCGCATCGAGGAGCAGGCCACCGTCAAGACCGTCTTCGGCGACCCCATCCGCGCCGACGGCCGCACGCTGGTGCCGGTGGCCAGGGTGACCTACGGGTTCGGGTTCGGCCTGGGCCGCAACCAGGAGAAGGACGAAGGGGAAGAGGAAGCCGGCGAGGGCGGTGGCGGCGGGGGCGGCGTCGCGGTGCGCCCGATGGCCGTGCTGGAGATCACCGAGGCCGGCACCGCGGTGCGGCCCATCGTGGACGTGACGCGGCTCGCCCTGGCCGGCCTGGCGCTGGTGGCCTGGAACGTGTTCTGGGTCGCCTACACGGTGCGGGCCGTGGAACGGGCCCGCGCGCGGCGGGCATGAGGTGCGGGCCCGGGCCGCGTGAGGCGCCGGAGCGCCGCACCGACAGGTCGTCAGGTCGCGCGTTCCTTGGTGGCACGCGCCAGGTCCAGGCGCTGCAGGTGCGCCAGGGCCGGCAGCTGCGAGAGCAGCATCACCACCACCACGGCCGCGGTGGCCAGCCCGTAGGTGCGCGGCGCGATCACGATCTGCATCGAGAACAGTGCCATCTGCTCCTCGGTCTGCGCCGCGCGGAAGAACGCCTCGGTGAGCGCCCGTCCTGTCGGCAGGCCCAGCAGCACGCCTGCGGCGGCGATCAGGAGGTTCTCGGCGGTGATCCACGCCACGATGCGCGCACGGCTGACCCCCAGCGTCCGCATGGTGGCCACCTCGGTGGTGCGCTCGAGCACGTTCATCGTCACGGTGTTGAACGTGATGGAGAACGCCAGGGCCATGCCGAAGACGGACATGGCGGTGTAGAACCGCCGCGCCAGCGCCATGAGGTCCGCGAACATGCGGCGAACATCGGCCTGGACGTGCACGGCGCCCACGCCCGGCAGGTCGGCCAGCCGCCCTCTGACCTCCCGCAGGGCACCAGGCGCCACTTTCACGCGCACGCTGCTGACGGCGCCGGGCGGCGCGCCCAGCGACTCCCCCAACAGCTGGCGTAGCCGGTCCGCCGGCAGGTAGGCGATGGTGCCCACGGGCTGCCAGACGAACCCGGCCACGCGCGCCGCGTACACCGGGCGGGTGCGGTGCGGTACGCGCGCGAGCGGCACCGTCACCTGGACGACGTCGCCTGCTTCGACGCCAAGCGCATCCCGCAGCGTCTGGCCGAAGAGCAGCCCGTGGGACGAGGGGCGCACGGGCCTGCCGCCGTCGTCGGCCAGACGCTGGAGCCGGCTGCCCGGGTCGAGACCCACCAGCAGGGCGGCGTAGGTCCGCGGGCCCTTGCGGAACTCCACCGGCACCTCCAGGGTCCCTTCGGCCCAGAGCACGCCCGGCCAGCCACGGATGCGCTCGACGAGGCCCCGGTCCTGGTACTCCAGGAACTCCGCGCGGACGTCGTCGGCGGCGCTGCCCAGGAAGAGGTCGAGTGCCGCGGTGGAGGAGTCCAGCAGGCCCTGCGCCACGATGATCAGCGACATGGCGGCCACCACGCCGAAGATCGTGGAGAGCGTGCGGCGGGGCTGGCGGAACAGGCTGCGCACCGGCAGGCGCCATGCCAGCCGCATCCGGCGAAGACCGGGCAGGAGCCGGTCCAGCGGCAGCACGCGGGCCACCGTGTCCGGGGCCTCCACCAGGACCTGCGCCGGCCGCACCCTGGCGGCCGCGCGCGCCGGGAGGATCCCGGCCAGCACGCACGTGCCGGTGCCGATCAGCCATCCAGCGGCCAGGACGGTCCATTGCACCGGCGTCAGGACGACCGGGGTCTGCAGGAACGTGGCGTACCAGTGGGTGGTGGCGTCCGCCAGCAGATGGCCGAGCACGCTGCCGGCCAGGCTGCCCAGTGCCCCGATCGCGGCCGCCGCGGCCAGGTAGTGCAGCACCACCCGCGGCATCCCAACCCTCAGGGCGCGCAGCAGGCCGATGATCGGCCGCTGGGCGTGCACCATGCGCCACAGCAGCATGTACACCGTGGCGCCCGCCACGCTCAAGAAGAGCAGCGGGAAGAGGGTGGCGAACGCCTGGAAGCCTCGGAGGTCCTGGTCCAGCAGCTGGTAGCTCGGTTGCTCCTCCCGGGGCACCGGCGCCTCCGGATGGTAGGCTCGCAGCAGGCGGGTGGCTTCGCGCATCGCTGCCGGCCGTCGGCGCGGGTCGTCGACGCGCACGCGCAGCTCGTTCACCAGCCCCGGCTTCCCCACCATCGACGCCAGCACGTCTCGTGCGATGAACATCACGCCGAACGTCTCCGGGTACGGGAGGATGTCCTGCGTGCTGCGGACCACGAAGAAGTACTCCGGGCTCTGCACGATCCCCACCACGCGCATCCGGACGCGGGCGGCGCCCCGCACGACGTCGATGGCGGCTCCCGGGCCCAGGCGGTGGTGACGCGCGAAGCTCGCCTCGAGCAGGACCTCCCGCACGGTGGCGCCGCGCAGGTACCGGCCAGCCACGAGGTGCAGGTCGTTGACCAGGGGGCGGCGGTCCCCCGGCACGGACACGAGACGCCCCACGAGCCGACGGGTCGCCGTCCGCCCCGGCAGCTCGATGGCCACGTCTTCCACCAGCCGGCCCTCGACGGCTGCCACGCCGGGGACCGCGCGGAGGCGGCTGGCGACCTGCGCGGGCGCCGCGTGGACGGCGATGCTGAAGTCCTCGAACCGCAGCCGCGCGTAGGCGGAGGCGTACGAGGCCGCGAGGTTGCGGTACGAGGCGAAGGAGGCGACGAAGAACGCCACGCCCCACGCCACCATCGTCGCCACGGCCAGGTACTGCCACCGCGCCGCCCACAGGTCCCGGAGCAGCTTGCGGGCGAGGGCGGGGAGAGTCACCACCGGAGGGTGGCCACGTCCGCCGGCGCCGGGTTGCGTTGGACCGCGTCCACGCGGCCACTGCGCAGCCGCACCACCAGGTCCGCCACGGCGGCCAGGGCGGTGTTGTGCGTCACGAGCAACACCGTGCGTCCCTCGCTGCGGTTCAGATGCCGCAGCACGCTCACGATGCGTCGCCCGGTCTCGGCGTCCAGCTCACCGGTGGGCTCGTCGCACAGCAGGATGGTGGGGTTCTTGACGAGCGCACGGGCGATCGCTACCCGCTGCTGCTCGCCACCCGAGAGTTCGCCCGGGAAGTGGTCCGCACGCTCGCGCAGGCCGACCGCGGCCAGCACCTCGTCCACGGACCGCGGCGCGGCGACCAGTTCGGCCGCCAGCTCCACGTTCTCCCGCGCCGTGAGGGTGGGGATCAGGTTGAAGAACTGGAAGACGAAGCCAATCTTGTCGCGCCGGTAGGCCGTCAGGGCGTCGTCGTCGTAGGTGGCGATGTCGATCCCCTCGACGACGACGCGGCCGCTGGAGGGGCTGTCCAACCCGCCCACCAGGTTCAACAGCGTGGTCTTGCCGGAGCCGCTGGGTCCCAAGATCACGACGAAGGTCCCGGCCGGGACGTCCAGGTCGACGTGGCGGAGGGCCCAGACCTCCACGGCGCCCGCGCGGTACACCTTGGACACCCGCTCCAGGCGCACCAGGGGGGCCGCCCCGGAGAGGCTGCCTGCGCGCGAGGCCGCCATGGGGACCGGCGGCGCGGGCCTACGGGCCCACGGTGCCGGCGACGCGTACGCGGCGGCCATCGACCAGCCGGTCCTTGCCGTCGACCACGACCAGCTCGCCCTCCCGCAGCCCGCCGGTGACCTCCGCCAGCGCCACGGTCGCATACCCGATGTGGACCTCGCGCAGCCGCGCGATATCCCGCTCGACGACGAAGACCACGGTGCGGTCCTCGCGGAAGACCACGGCGTCGGCGGGCATCACCAGCGCCGAGGGCACCACGGTGGCCGTCCCCTCGACGTCGGCTTCCAGCCCCGGGGTCAACGCCGGCGTGTCGAGGAGCCGGACCGTGACGCGGACGATGCGCGTGCGCAGGGCCAGGTCGGTGCGGGTCTGGGCGGCCGGCGCCACTTCCGTGACGCGACCCCGAAAGCGGCGACCCGGGTAGGCCGGCACCGTCACCGTGACCTCCAGGCCCACGCGGATCTTGCTCGCGTCCTCGTCGGTAACGTCGGCGTCGATCCACACGTCCCGGGGATCGACCAGCGTGATCACCGGCGTCGCGGGCGAGACGATCTCGCCGACCTCTACGGAGACGCTGGCGACGACCGCGTCGAAGGGCGCATGCACGCTGGCGTCTGCCAGGAGCGCCCTGGCGCGGACGAGCGTTGCCCGCGCCTGAGCCAGACGCGCGTGCGCTGCAGTCACGTCCGCCTGGCGCAGGCCGATCTCGCCCCGGGCGGTCAGGGCACGCGCCAGCGAGGCCCGCGCGGCGTCGGCCGCCGCGCGGGCCTCGGCGATCTCCTCTGGCGACGCCCCGGCCACAAGGAGCGCCACGGTCTGACGCGCGGCCTCCTCCTGTGCCGTTGCCGCCGCCAGGCGTGTCAGCGTCTCGTCGAGCTCGG